>JACQEY010000032.1 GCA_016200355.1 Nitrospirota bacterium | reverse complement strand
TGCACCCAGTCGTTCACCGACCATTGACTGTGCACCCGATGGCGGGTCTTGGGCGTCACGCAGTAGAACTGGTAGCCCTTCTCCCACAAGGGGTTCGCATGCCGCTTGATCTCCTGCCAGGGCAGCTTGATGTTCCGCACCGTTTTATCGTCATGGTGCTGGGCGGTGATCGGAATGCCGTAGTCGTCCGGTCGGACGTACGGATTGCTGGTCATGATCGCGTTCGGCAGGTAGGGGGTCGCTTCCGTCCCTTCGCGGTGTGAAATGAAGTTTTCGCCGTATTCGATCGCTTCCGGCTCGGTCCGGTAATTTTCATATCGGCCGGTCCTGGTCCACATGGGCTTCGACTCGTTGGTTTCCTCCCAAAACGGCGTGCGCGGATAGGTGCGGGTCATCACCATCCAGCCCTTTTCCGACTTCAGCATGACATCGGCGCTGTAGCCGTAGAAGGTGCTGGAGGCATCAAGCAACCGCTGTGCATAGACATCGACGCGGTTCTCGTAGACAAACTTAAAGTAATCGCGCATCCGCTTGTCGCCAGTCATGTCCGACAACTTCGCCGCGACGCCGGCAAAGGTATCGAGGTCGTTGCGGGTATCGTACAGGGGCCGAATCCCGCCCTTCCAGATCTGCACCCAGGGATTCGACACCGTCACCGTCATTTCCGGATAGGTGAACTCCATCCAGGTGTTTGCGGCGAAGGCGATATCGTTATGGTTGATGTCCGAGGTCATTTCGACGTCCTGCGTGATCAAGGTCTCGATGTTCGGATCGACGTTGCGCACCATGTCATAATGGTGCTTGGCGTTGTTCAGTACGTTGACGTTGACCACCCACCGGAACTTGCTCGGCGTCGGCATGTGGGTCTTGCCCGTAAACACCTTGCGGCCGTACTTCGGAGTATTGACGATCAGGGCGGTGTCCCCATGGTTCCAGTAGCCGACCTCTTCACCGTAGTAATACGAGGCGGTCTTGATTTCCTTCCCGTGTGCGTTCGGATCCAGGGTGATGTTGAAGGGATCCTCTCCCGTGTGCACGGCGATCCCAGCCCCGGACCAGGGCGTGGCTGTCCATGTTCCGGCTTTGTAGTTGCCGGCCCAGGTATGTTGCCCAGTGCCGAACTTCCCGACGTTGCCGGTGGCGATGAGCACCATCGCGGCGCCGCGGGAGTTGATGGTCATGTGGAAATAGTGGTTGGTCCCTTCGCCGTTATGAATGGCGGCGGGCTTGATTGAGCCGGAATCCCGCGCCCACCGGACTAACAGATCCTTCGGTGTCCGACAAATCTGATGGACGGTGTCCAGATCGTAATCCTGGAAGTGCACCAAGTACAGCTGCCAGACCGGCATCGCATCGACTTCGCGCCCATTGAGCAGCTTCACGCGATAGGTCCCGGTGAGGGCGGCATCAATGCCGCTGTTCTGATAGTGCCAGCCGACCTGCTCCCGGTGCAGCGGGACCGCCTGCTTCTTGTTCAGATCCCAGACCATCATTCCGCCGAGCCTCTCAACCTGCGCTGGCTTCAGAGTCTGCACCCGGCCCGAGTAGCTCTTGGAGAAGTCCGGAAACTTGTACTCGGCCACGACATCGCGGGGATCCAAGAACTGCAAGGTATCAGTACGGACCAGCATGGGTGAGTCGGTGTAGCCTTTCAGGAAGTCTGTGTCATGCATGTTCTCATCCACGATGATCTTCATGGCGCCCAAAAAAATTGCACCGTCCGACGCGGGGCGGAGCGGCATCCAGTAGTCGGCCCGATAGGCGGTGGGGTTATATTCGGGCGTGATCACCACGATCCGGGCACCCCGTTCGATACACTCGAGTTTCCAGTGGGCTTCCGGCATCTTGTTCTCGACGAAGTTCTTCCCCCAGCTCGTGTTCAGCTTGGAGAAGCGCATGTCGGAAAGATCGATGTCGGACCCCTGGACGCCGAAGATCCACGGATGCGCCGGGTTCTGGTCCCCGTGCCAGGTATAGTTCGACCAATAGCGCCCGCCCTGGGCCTGCTCCGGACCGACCTTCCGGATCCAGGTGTCCAGCAGCGCGTTGACTCCCCCGTTTATTCGGGTGTTGCCCATCTTGCCGATGATCCCGAGGACCGGCATGCCCGCGCGATGCTTGAACGTGCGGGTGCCCGCCCCCTTCATCATCTCGATCATTTCCGGCGCATAGCCCTGCTCGCGCAGCCGACGGGCGCCGGCCTCTCCGCTGTACCGCGTGGCGATAATGATCATGGCCTTGGCCGCATAGGTAAAGGCCGTGTCCCACGACACGCGCAACATATCATCGAGGAAGCGGCTGTCGAACTTATACTTGCGCTTCGGTGGAAGGTAAACCCCTTCAAGCACATGCGCGGGTTGTGGGCAAAGGTGCCGCGGTTGCCGTAGAGATCTTCATAGGTCTGGTGGTCGTAATTCTGTTCGACCCGCATCACCACGCCGTTGCGGACGAAGGCCCGCACGCGGCAGGCATGCGTGTCGTTCGGAGAACAGACCCAGGTAAACGAGGAATCATAGCGATACTGGTCATGATAGACCCGTTCCCAGGAGCGATCAGGGTAGTCCCCTAAGGGGTTCCCGACTTCGATCACCGGCTGGAGCGCCGTCAACGCCAAGACGTTGTCCGCGACGGCCACGGCCGCCACCGTCCCCGCCGTGACTTTTAAAAACTGCCTCCGTGACAAAAACATGGGTTACACCTCCTATAGTTGAGGGCTTTGAGCAAGCCCACGCAAGGTCTCTAACCTCTTACTAGCGAGAACTTTCTTCTCTTTTACCTGCTTGCGAATCTGACGCAATGTCATGAATATGCCACCATATCAGCTATTGGCAGGTACTCTAGTCCTGTCACATGATCGTTCCATGAAGGAATTATGAAAAATTCTTCATCATTTTGAAGTGTCTTGGCATTGACGTGTGCGGTATCACCGCATCTAGCCCCCAGTACTCAGGAACAGTTCTCCCGCAATCGCGCATTCGATGTGGGTCGATTTGACATCGCACCGTAGCATTCTCGCCAAACAGAAAGTGGTCAAGAGTGAACATCTTTCAATTGAGCCTGTACACCATAAAATTAATGGCGGAATTTACATACGGTGGCATAGCTGAATTCAAACTGACCCACTACCGCGCACGTCCTGTGCTTGCGCGTGAAGCATGAAGAGCACAAGAGTATAGCCATGCTTGCAGTATAGAATTCATGAATGCGGAGGGTCAGGACGGGGGTTTTTGAATTAAGAGAGGAAGACCCGCGGCTCGGTCAGAACCGCGGGTCCTACGTGGCAGTGTTCTCACGCGAAGCCGCTACCGCTCTGTGTTCTTCTCTCGGAATCGTCGCAGGCGACGGCGTCACTCACCAGTCATAAAAACTTGCTTGGAAACTGTTTCACCAACGCCTCCGTCAATGTATCTGCAATGACATAGACGTGTTCTCGCATCATCTTCCAGGTTTCATCTAGATGTGCATAATCCTTTTTCTTGTACTGGTTGATTTGGAGAACATGGTGAGCGCCATGCGCCGCGATCAGCCCCCGAACGGTGGATTCCGACAGATAGGGATTGATTCCGCTAAAAAATGCGCCGAAGTTGTCGGCATTGCTCGCTAAGTGGGCAAGTGCGGCATCTTGCCCGCTCGTACTCCCTTCAACGGTGGCTTCTGAATATTCTCTCACTGCGCTAATGTTGTTATCCAGCAGGTTTAAGAATTGCTGCGACCGGGTTTCACCGTAAAACGGCGTAATCACGCTCGCGATCTGTTTCGTATTGGCGTCGACTTCCTTCTTGACGGCAACGCGCTCCGCCAGACTGCTCGTCGCGCTATTCAATACGGCGTGCTGTACCCAATAGATGTGCCCAAGCCAAAGATCGCGAAAGTTCTTCTTCATCTCGGCCACACGGGCTGGATTTGCATCACCGGCTGCACGCGATTCGTAGTCACAGCCCACCAAGCCAGCGAACGCGAGTGCCGATGCTGCCATAGACAAAAATATCTTACTCATAACGCCCTCCATCGAAACTGGTCACAGTCGCAGTTGAATCCCGGATGTTCAAAATCCCCGAGAATGATTTCGGTATCCTGTGAGGCACAGTACGACTATAACAGTCGTATATGAAGGAATCGTGAACGGATCATGAAAAAATCTTCATCCTCCTGAGGGGTTGCAGTAGAAGTCTTCGTAACGAATCTGGGCTAGGTCTGAATCGTCTGGTGAGCAGGGACCGGCAATCGCAGGGTAAAGACCGAACCCTTGTCGACTTGGCTTGTGACCGAAATTGTTCCACCGTGGGCCTCCGCGATTTCCTTGACGATAGGCAGCCCAAGCCCGGTACCGCCTGCATCCTTCGCCCTTGCCCAATCGGTCCGATAAAACCGTTCGAAGAGATGAGGAAGATGTTCCGGCTCGATCCCATGGCCCGTATCCTCGACAGCCACAGCAACTCCTTCCCTGACTGCCTGTAAATGTACGGTCACGGCTCCGCCGGATGGCGTGTAGTGCAGCGCATTGTCGAGCAGATTGATCAGCGCTTGCTTGAGCCACTGGGCATCGCCGAGGACGGGTGGGACCGATTGGGATTCAAACGACAAGGTGATTCGGCGGTCATCGGCAAGGGGGGTCAGTTCATCCACTATATCTTGAATCATCGGTTCCAGGGCGAGTGGCACGAGGTGAACGGGAGGCTTGCCGCTTGTGAAATTTGCGAGGGTCAACAGGGAACGAGTCAGGGCAATGAGCCGTCCCACCTGCTCTAGATTGTTGATGAGGGCTTCGCGATATTCCTCCGTGGTCCTGGCTTTCATGAGGGCGACATCCAGGTTGCCCTGCAGGATGGTCAAGGGGGTTTTCATTTCGTGGGCGGCAATGTCACAAAATCTCCGCTGAGTTTCACCGCTCCGTTGGAACCGGTCCATTACGGAGTTGAAGGCCTGGGTGAGTCGACGGAATTCCTGGTAGGGTGAATCCAGAGTGAGTCGTTTCCCCAGATCTGCTTCGGATATCGTTTCAGCGCCGGCACTCAAGACCTCGATCGGAGTCAGCACTTTCTTTGCCAGCCACCCACTGCCTATCCAGGCAACGAAAAGGATGGTCCCGGATCCAAGAGTCAGCAGGATCACGAGGCCGATAAGTGTCTCCCGGTATAGGAGCAGTGATGCCTCGGCCTGCAGAACGTGCCGTACCGGACCCTGCCGGGGAATCGGAACGAATAGCTGTCGTACAGACCACCTGCCATCCAATGTCTCAGCGGTTTTATACAGGCTGTTTCCGAGACGGACTTGTTCGAAGACGTGATCGGGAACCGGCGTCTGTGCCACTGCGTTGGGACTTTTCCAGACCAGTCGGCCATCCGGGGAGAAGATCCGAAGAGAATGGGTAACCTCGCGCTCATCATTTTTGTCTCGGATCACCTCGGCTGCACGCGCATATTCCTCACCGGAACTCTCGATAATGTTGGGGTGCTGTTCAAGAATCTTGGCCATCGTCTCCGCCAACCCGAACAGCCGGCCATCCACAAAGCGGCGCAACAAGGCATCGCCTCCGGCGTAGGTCAGAACAGAAAAGACAAGGAGAAGTGCTGCCATCAGAATGAGCGCAGACTGACGGATCAAGCTTTGCAGGGACTTCATGTGATCGATTCCGCCTCCTCCAACATGTACCCAGCACCGCGCACCGTGGCGATCAACTGGGGTGAAAAATCTCGGTCGATCTTCGCACGCAGCGCCCGAATATGGGCGTCCACGATGTTCGTCATCGGGTCATAGCTGATGTCCCACACGTGTTCGATGATCGCTGTTCGCGTCAACACCCGATTCTTATTTCGCAAGAGGAACTCAAGCAAGGCATACTCTTTATTCGTCAGTGGAATTTCTTGCCCGGCCCGCCACACTCGGTGAGAAGCCGGATCCAACTCTAGATCGGCTGCTTTGAGACGGATCAATTGTTGCGGCCCTCCTCGGCGCAGCAAGGCCCGGACTCGAGCCAGTAGCTCTACGAAGGCAAACGGCTTCGGCAGAAATTGGTCGGCGCCTGTATCGAAACCGGACACCTTGGCTTCCAGGGTATTGCGCGCGGTCAACAGCAATACCGGAGTTCCATTTCCGTTGGCCCGGACACGGCGGCAGAGCGTGAGGCCATCGAGTTTAGGCAGCATGATATCGAGGATCAACAGATCGTAAGGATTTGCCAAGGCCAACGC
>JACQEY010000020.1 GCA_016200355.1 Nitrospirota bacterium | reverse complement strand
TTTATGTTCCCCGCGAGCGCGGGGATGAACCGACATCAGCAGATTGTGCCCGCACATATTTCGTATGTTCCCCGCGAGCGCGGGGATGAACCGCCCTGCGTCTCTTCATCATGTTCGGGACCGAGATGTTCCCCGCGAGCGCGGGGATGAACCGCCGGCCGGCTCCTTCGAGATCCAGGAATAGAAATGTTCCCCGCGAGCGCGGGGATGAACCGCAATCCAGGTCTGACCCGATTACCAGGCAGAGATGTTCCCCGCGAGCGCGGGGATGAACCAGACGGCGCGGGCGCAAGAAGTCGGGTTGATGATATGTTCCCCGCGAGCGCGGGGATGAACCGGCACTGTCCGTGCTCTTGATCTCCACGCATTTATGTTCCCCGCGAGCGCGGGGATGAACCGCCGATGCAGGCGTTTGCCTCGGGGACGGATACATGTTCCCCGCGAGCGCGGGGATGAACTCAGGTCAGCGTATACGAACTGCATCAATAATGGGTGTCCCCGGGAAACCCTTGGTCTTGCGATCATACATTAATCCAGAGATCGCAAACTTCCCTGCTTGTTTTGTCCTAGACAGCCACAGATAGGTTAGGTTCCCATCCAATTTTCCAGCCGAAGAATACCCCTTTCTCCGCAGGAAAGCACCCCAACTTGGGAGGGCGTGGCTCTGAAATGGAACCATTCATCCCCGTCACTCGCGTTCACTCCTGCTGGAATTGTCACGGTGAGACCGTTTTTTGCTCAACTTCTTCCCTTTTGCGCCACCGACCGCCTACTACATCCATGATTGCTCTCTTTTCTTAATATTACGTCTTCCTATCGTTGTGCATTGAAGTTGCATCTCCCTCCCGCTCGCTTCGGGACCGTTGTCCATAATGGTTCCTAACTGTCTTAAGTAGGCGTAAGCAGGGTACTTCTCACCATCATCTCACACCGGTATGGTCAGCGCGGTGCTGAGCCGTACCGGCAGAAAGGACTGGGCATGAAAAAGGAGTTGCTCACGGTCAAGGAACTGGCAGCTGAACTTCGTATGAGCGTGAAGTCGATTCAACGGGGGTACCGTAATGGGGAAATACCCGTTGAGTGGTTGTGTCGCATGGCGCGGTTCGATCTCGCGAAAGTCCGACGGGCGATGGCACGCAACGGACGAAGCCGCATGCGTCGTCTCAATGGTAACTCGACACCGCAGGGCGCGATCGCCAGCGCCAGCCGGCGGCGCGCACAGCAGAAACGCCCCCGTTCGGTAAGACGGGGGCTTGTATAGCAGAGGAGCAGTAGGACCGTTCATGGAGCACCAAATTTTTACAGAAACCATTGATTGGCTCGCCTTCACCGTCCCTCAGGCGACGGTTGACGAGCTGAGTTCCGTCGTCGGTGGGGAGTGGTTCGAGACGACGACGGGCTTTCGTGGCTATCCCACCTGTTGGCTCACCAATCAAGGCCGTCATGGCGTCGGCAAGCTCGGGACGGGAGCCCTTCGCAATCGCAAAGAAGTTCACGTGGATCTCTCAGGGGGGATCGTCTCCACCTGGGATGAATCGAAAATCCGCAGCGTCCTGGCCTGGATCTTTACCCGTGGGGGACACGTGACCCGGATGGATGTGGCCTTGGATGATCGAGCGGCGGGGGTCTCCATCGCACAGGTCAAGCAGGCCGTGGACGCAGGACAAGCCGTGACGCGATCACAGAAGTTCCAGGTCCTTGCCGGGTCCTCGTTGCGCGATGGGGCCTCCACTGGCGACACGCTCTATTTCGGCAGTCGGGAGAGTCAAACCATGTTGCGCGTCTACGACAAACGACTGGAACTTGAACAGAAAGGCCGTGAAGAGGCGAAGGACTATGGCGTCCGGTGGGAATTGGAACTGAAAAAAGACCGCGCGCAAGCTTGCGCGAAAGCGTTGCTCACGCTGGAGCCGGAGGATTGGCGAGAATTTCTCGTCGGTGTGCTCCGCTCATATGTCGATTTTCGCGAGACCACCCATGAAGCGGAACCTTGGGAGAAGTATCGGGCCCCGCTGCTCGCGTGGTGGGCCTCGTTGACCGAAGGTTTCACACGACGCCGGCTCGTTGTGGAGAAGGTCCAACAGACGCTCGATGAGGTGTGCCAGTGGCTGGGCCAGTCCATCAGCGCGATGTTAGCCCTGGCCTACTTTCGCCGTGGTGATCAATTTCTCCAGGAGTTGATCTACGCCGGCTCGAAAAAATGGAAAGCTCGGCACCTCGCCATGCTGCACGAAGGCAGAAAGCCACGACCCTATGTCCTCCGTCCTGTCTAAGGAGTTGCAACGCATGTGTCCAGGCTGTGGAGCGAGAGGCTGCGGTTGCCGGTGGATCAATGGCGCGTTAGTCCTGACCTGCCGGGACTGTGATTCGGAATTTACGTTTCTACCAAAAACCCGGTCGGTGGGCCGGGGCCACTGGGTCAGAAATGTCTCTGATCCGTCATCTCAATCAGGAGGTCCGCATCATGATGGTGAAAGCCGAAGGCAGCGTGCAGGGGTATGTCGAACGGAAGGGCAAGGAGAACCGGGTATACCGGTCGATGGATCTGTACGTGAAGGGCAAAGATCCGGGGAACCTGCGGCTGAACATTCCGGAGGAGCATCACAACCTGATCGAGGTCTGTAAGCAGTCGGAAGGGAAGCAGGCGCGCGCGTCGGTGGAGATTCGCAAGTTCGAGCTCACCGGCAAGATCTTCTTCGATCTCGTCGCGCTGGAAATTGTGAAGTAAGGCACGGGACGGGAGGAAGGCCAGTGGACCTGACCAGCATCATGATCATGGTCCTGCTCCTGGCTTTCCTTTCCGGCCTGCTCATGGAAGGGTGAAGGACACGCGATGATCTGGACCGTGCTCACAGTCGTGCAGCAGCTCGAATTTGCGGCGTTGTTCGTCCTCTGTTTCTTGGTGGGGATGGTATGCGGAAAACACTAACGCGGGCCCTCTATCTCGTGTGTGTTGATCTCATCGCATTATACCTCGTCGTGCTCCCTGCCTATGCGTTTCAAGTGTCGTCATCGACCACGGGGTATGTGCGCGTCGCCTCACAAGCGGCCGTCTCCACGATGCTGACGGCGCAACGGGCGGCGACGGTGGCCTCCTTGGCGACGGGGATCAGCGCGTCTACGGCGGGGTCTGTGGCGGTGCGGTTGGTCGCGTCCTCGGTGGGGTGGCCGGTCTTGGGCATTGTCGCGGGCATGACGTTGGCCATGTACGTGTACGATCAAACAAAAGTGGCCGCGTTGAAAACGGCGGCGGCTCCGCCAGGATTGTGGGACATTCCTGGGTATGTGGAGCCTGCGGGGTCAACAATTGGGGCTTGTACGTCTGTGGGAGGACCCTGTCCGTTTGCCAATACCACGCATTATATATTAGTCCCGTCTGCCGCTGGGGTCATAGGCTGTAATCCGAGTGCCGCGGGTGCCGTCCCATCAGGCTGGTCGGGGTGGTTTTCATTCGGAAACAATTGCCACGCCATTCGAGGAAGTGGCAGTGCGTCACCTGTTCCGGTCCAGGGCGCGGCGTCCCCAGCGACACCGGCACAAGTACAAAGCTATCTCGGCAATTTGCCGGCGAGTGATCCGTTGTCGCTCGAATCAAATACCCAGTTGGTGGGCGCGCAGTCGCAACCGACGCCGGCGGATTCGACCAGTGCAGTCCCGGTGCCGGAGACGGGTCTGGCCACGACCGTAGTCCCGGCGACGAGCGTGCAACCCACAGACCTCGTGGTGAACCCAAACGTCAATCCTCCTACGGGAACGGTCACCACCAAAACGCAAACCCAACCGACGACGGGCACGAAAACCACCACGACGACCACGACCACCAACCCGGATGGGTCCGTCACCACGACCTCGACAGAGACCGGTCAGGACACGGCTCCGGTGTCCTGTGCGGCGGGCAATCATGAGCCACGCACCTTCGGAAGCATTCTGCAAGAACATATGAACCTCTGGACTGGGAGCGGGCTACTCTCTGCGCTGAATCTGCTGAAAACGCTGACGTGGCCCACGACGATTCCGACCTACTCATTGCAGTCGAATTTATTGGGTAACTTCACGCTGGATTTCTCGGCCTGGTCCGGCATGCTGACCGCGATTCGATCGATCGTTATCGCGATCGCGGGCTTCGTGGCGTATCGCATGATCTTTGTGGGGGCACGATGACCGCACTGTTGAATCTCATCTACTGCTTTCTGATGGACATGATCGCCAGCTTCAAAGACATCTGGCTGATCGGCTGGGATTCGGTCCTGAGTCCGGTGGATGCGCTCCTGGCCTCGGTGGGTACTGGTGCGCTGGCTGTGCCGGTGATCGCGGATCAGTACGCCTGGCTGCTGGGGGCAACCGGTCTGTCGCAGGCGATTGCGATTATTGCGGGGGCGATGGGGGTGCGATTTCTCTTGCAATCGGTGCCGTTTGTGCGGTGGGGCTCATGATTGAAATGCTGGAAGGCGTCCCAGGGTCAGGGAAGTCCTACTACGCGGTGTCAGAGCGATTGCTCAAGTGGGTGCGTGCCGGTCGGCGCGTCTATGTGTTCGTCGATGGCTTCTACCTGGATCGTCTCGCGTTGTTTGAGGGTGCCGAGCTGGCGGTGTTGCAACAACAAATTACGCTCTGGAACTCCGGTGAGGACGTGAAGGCTGGACTGCTTGATGTTGAGCCTGGGTCCGCGGTGTTGATTGACGAGGTGCAAACCGTGTTCCGATCGAGAGACAAGACGGACCCTGCACTGCTGCGGTGGCTCGAAACCCATCGGCATAGGGGCATCGATCTGGTGCTGATGTGTCAACAGTATGGGCAAGTGACGCTCGGGGTGAATCGGTTGGTGGAAGCGACCACAAAGTTTCGCCGGTTGGATCGGTTTGGGTTGAAGAATCGGTATCAGGCCTCGGTGAGAGGCAACCCTGAAGAGTTGGAAGTGATCCGGATGTTCTCGGGCAAGTACGAGCCGAAGCTCTACGCCTACTATTCCAGCTATTCCTCAGCCACGGTGCGCGAAACTGCGCGGGGAGGCTCCATGTTGAAAAGTCCGACGTTGCTCATAGGGGTACTTGGTTTGGTCGTGGCGATCGGGTGGTTTGCGTTTGGGGGCTGGCTCTCTGGAGTGAAGCCTGTACCAGCGGCTGTCGTCTCGAAACTCCCGCCGCCGCTGTCTGTGGCCCCAGTGTCTCAGCCCGTGGCGCCTGTGCCGGTCGTGGTGCCCTCGGCGGTGCGGCCGGTGCGCATTCAAGGCGGCATGACGACCATACAGGGTGGTCAGGTGGTGTGGCTATGGGTGTCGGAGGACGGACACCTGATGACGGAGGACGAGATCGCGGGGGAGTCCGGCGGGACGGTGTCCTCGCGCATGGTGCGCGGCGTGCGGGTACTGTCTGGCACGGGGGTGATCTACGGCGGCACACGATCGGAGCCAGCGTATGCGTCGGGCATGGTTCCTTCGTCGCCTGCGGAGACGCCGACGAGCGACCGTGCGCTGAGCATGGCACCGACTGAGCCTCCTCCTGCGGCGGTGCCTGGACAGACGGACCTCTTGGCGAGTCCTCCGGGGTTGCTCGCGTCGCCTCCTGGCTTATTGGCGACTCCACCAGGACTCTAGAGGGGTGCATGATGAATCAAGCGGCCGTCGATGCCCTGGTGTATTGGGCGGGGGCGTGTTTCCTGGGAGGCTTTGCGGTCGGTGTGATCGTGAAGTTGTTGCTCGGGAGAATGGAGTGAGAGGGGGTGAGGAACGATGTGGAAGAACGTGAGTGTGGCCGTGCTGGGGCTCGCGCTGATGGCGCAAGAGGCCATGGCGCAGGTGTTCCCAGTGGACGCGTCGACAACCACCACGATCACCAGCGTCAAGGGTGACATCGTCGCGTGGGGTGTGGTGTTCATTGGGGTGGCCCTGACGATTTTCGCGTACAAGCGCGTCAAGTCGTTGGTGCATTAATCGGGTCGGTGGGACGGCAGTCTGTGCACGGGCTGCCGTCTTGTCTGGTGGGAGGGGTGATCGATGGTACTCGCGACCGTAGCCACGGATTTGCATCAACTCGGGAATGCACTTGCAGCGGACCTCATCGGATGGGGTGCGGCGGTGATTGGAATCGCGCTGACGGCCTCCGCTGTGATCTGGGTCCTCCGGCTCATGCGGGCCTAAGCCCTTATGCGCCGGGCCAGCCCTGGTCTGCGAAGCTGTAGCAGCGCTCGTCGGTGAGGATGAGATGGTCGAGCAAGGTGATGCCGAGCAGGTCGGCCCCCTGCCGGAGTCGGCTGGTGAGCACACGATCCTCCAGGCTGGGCGTCGCATCGCCGCCGGACGGGTGATTGTGCGCACAAATCCAGGCGGCCGCGTTCATCAGGATCAGCGGTTTGAACACCTCGCGCGGATGCACGATCGCCAACGTCAGGGAGCCGATCGAGACGACGTTGACGCCGATGATGGCATGCTTGGCATCCAATCCGCAGACGAGGAATTGTTCCCGGTCCAGTCCCGCAAAGAGCGGTCTGAGGACGGCTGCCGCGGTGACCGAGGTGTTCAGTGGTGATGAGGGCGGCATGGCCCGATTGTCACGCACCAGTGTGACCCGGTATCGAGGCACAGCGTATTCATGCCTCGGCTGCGTCTGCTGTTGCCCATTCAGCATGCCCTGTGAACCGTGAATGGCCATGTCCGTCTCCTTCTTCATCAAGATGTTTAGCCCCACCCTTCACAGCACAGGGGTGGGGCGTCGATGAAGAAGGCGGAATGGTGCGCTCGCGGGGGACAGGCCTGAAGTGGCACCCGGAAGGCCTGGCCGCTGCTCTGCAGCGCCAGTTCGCACCCACTGGGAGTGCAGTCCGAATCCGACGCCGGCGGCCATGCGGGCGCATCGTGGGGGTATGGGGGTGTCGTAAGACTCCCCCGGTTCAGAGCGAATTGCGAGAACGGAATATAAGTGAGTAGGACGGTACTAAGCTTTTGGAGGTTACATGACGCTCCTGACCATTGATGAAGCCGCACGGTTCTTACGGCTTACCAAGAGGACGCTATATCAGCGCCTCGACATTCCACGGGTGCGTTATGGGCATCGGGTGATGTTTATTGAGGAAGATTTGGAACAATGGGTTCGCGCGCAGCGGGAAGTGGCAGTTGAGGCGGTTGACGAGAGTAAGCTGAACGGGTACCATCGGAATCCTCTGTTCTCTTTAGGGAGATCCTAGCGGTCCTCATGAACATTCGCCGCACCCCAACTTCCAAAGGAACTCGTTCCGTCCTCACATACTGGTATCAAGGAATTCGATATCGTCCATTCCTTGGTATCAACTTGAGCACAGATAAGGAACGAGACGCGGCCCTTAAGATAATCACAGCCATTCATAAAAATACCGCTGAAAAGCAGATTACACGAGCCCTCCCTCCTGAGAGCCCGACATTCGGCACCTTCGTTCCCACGTATTTGCAATACATGAAAGCTAAGCGCCGTGATTTAGATCATCGGAATGAGAAGGCGTTAACGCTGCACCTCATTCCGCACTTCGGATTAAAGCGGCTCGCCGATGTGCGAATGGAAGATGGCTTAGTGTATTTGGAGAAACGGCGAGCGGAAAAAGCGGCTGAGGGCACCATCGAGCGAGAGTGTGCGGTGTTGAGTGCGGTGCTCAATCTGGCCGTTGAGTGTGAAGCGCTGGATAAGAATCGACTCCGGCGGTTGCATGTCCCACAGTATGTGAAGCGGGAACGCGTCGCAGAATCGTGGGAATTACAGAAGATCCAGCAAGCTGCCTCACAGGAGGTCTGGCGCGTGGTCATTCTCGCGCTTCAGACCGGAATGCGGGAAAGCAAGCTGATCGACATGCATGAAGAATGGTTAGTGCAGCGGGGGGATGGGTTGTGGCTCGCTCCGTCGCCTGGACGGAGCTCCAACAAACGTGTTGCGAAGGCCATTCCGATCAATGACCTCGCCCGTGCGGCGTTGCGATGGGATCTCCCTAGACCCGGTGGTCGGTTCTTTTGGCGGTGGAAGGACGCGAACTCCTTCAAGCATCGGTGGCTCGACACGATTGAACGGGCAGGGGTGCATGAACTCCACTTCCATGACCTACGGCATACCTTTGCAACGTGGTTGCTCGAAGCCGGAGTGGATTATATCGTGATCGAAAAACTTCTCGGCCATCGACTTCCCGGAACTGGTGACTTGTACATTCATGATTGGGATTCACGATTACGTGATGCGGTCACCCGGCTCGCTGTCTTGACCGAGCAGAAACTACGTGAAAAAATCGGTGCCAAAAAGCAGGAAAAAGCCTTCCAGGTGCCACTAGAGGTGCCACCATCCTACGTAGAACTAATTCAAAATCGCGTAAGTAGTGGAAAGATGGTGCCGAGGGACAGAATTGAACTGTCGACACCAGCCTTTTCAGGGCTGTGCTCTACCAACTGAGCTACCTCGGCACGGTTCAGGGAAAGAAGAGCGAGGCACTGTTACAGGATCGTCCGAGAAAAATCAAGTTACCTGGTATATCTGGTTCATTTGGTTTGTTTATTTGGTTGAACCAAACCAACGAAACAAACCAAATGAACCAGATAGGCTGTGGCGGAGAGGGAGGGATTTGAACCCTCGGTAGAAGTTTCCCCCTACGGCAGTTTAGCAAACTGCTGCCTTCGGCCACTCGGCCACCTCTCCACTGATCTCAGCTCTATGCGGGGTTCCCAGTCATCTGCGACGCAGTTGATGACCCTAGCCAGGACTATTCATGAATACCTGCTACGTCGCTCGATCCTCTCGCCCGGCGGGGCTTTTCTCGTTCGGCCTCCTCGACGGGCTGCCAGCACGCCTACGTCGGCCTTACTTGCGAGAAGCCCCGGCGGGTTTCGGTCTCGAACGCCTCGCGACGGCATTCATGAATAATCCTGGCTACTAGGAAGACCAGCAAGCGAGCGGTGATCTTACCCCAGGCCTTGTGGGAGGTACAAGCGATTCGCGAGGAGGATCAAGAAAAACTCTCGGAGAAGATGGCAAAGGCTTACCGGTCTAACTGCTTGGCCCACCGAAGAACGATTGGTATTTTTGCAAGTTGGACGAGGGAGGATGAGAGGGTGCGCGTCCATTGGCGTGTCTGTTTCATGTTGAGTGTGGTGGTATGGTCCCATGACGGCAAAGGGAGAGGGTGGGTCTGCGGATACCCGATCGCAGTTGGCTGCGCCCGGGAGGTGGTCATGCCGGTAATGGGTGTCGTGTAATGGAGTTCAACATGGCTGGGTCTGACGACACCGCTGAGTGCTAACATGCGCAGTGCAGTTCGTTTCTGTTTCTTATGTGTGCCGCGTAACTTTCTGGCTTCGATTGAGGAAGAGAGGACGTGCATCGTGTCTTCCTTCTGTGTTGAGGTGATGCGGAAGTGTTTTCACATCCAGAGTATTCGTCCGAGGTCCTCATCGAGTCCGCGAGGGCGCTGGCACTGAGAACAGCGGGCGAAGAGTCCTCCAGTTTGGGGCTGTATGTTTCCGCGAAGCACGAGCTGATACTTATGGCCTCCGCAGAAGGGACAGGCTTTGCCGTCTAGCTCCCGGCGAATGGCCCCGATCTTCCCAATCTGTTTGTGCATTGGTCTGTCCTCCTGGAAACGATATCCGTGAAGCGGGCTATTGAGTGGGATATTGGGGCAGGGCAGAATTTTTGAAAATACCGTAGAGGTAGGTGAGGCCGAACTAAAGAGGGGGATTAGCGTTCCGCAAGCAATCTTCGAGGGGTATGTGTATGGATCAAAGTGATTTCAGGCGTGTGCAGTGCAAACTATTGTCGTTCTAGGTGCCTATGATATGGAAAACATTATCTCAGTCAGGAGGTATCTGATCTTCCCCCGGAATAGTGGACACCTCCGGGGTGAGCATGCCCCACCCTTTTCGAGGTGTCCACTATTCCGGGGGAGGATCAGACATGGTCACCTCCGATTTCACCATTCTCCCCCTTATGGAGGTGTCTGTAAAATCGGGGGAGGGTCAGTACCCCATGCGGGTCAACTGGTTAGTGATCAACTGATCGACGCCATGTTCATCGGCGGTCAATTTCTGAACATAAATGGTCTTCGCTGCTGATAAGTCCGTGCCGGGCATTTTCTTGGCTTCTAAGTTAGACATGCAGGCGGTCAACGCAAGGGTGATGGGTACCAAAAGAACGAGCCTGCCCATTGGTTTCATCCCAGACCTTCCATACAGGAATATGATCGACACACCATTGTCTGTCTGCGCGCTGCCCCTGAGAAATGGGCCACTCCAGGGTCTTTCCCACAAACAAAGCAAGTAATCTTAAGTAGGGGTTATGTGGAGAGCTGGGTTACGCGGGACGCGTAACGGTCCTGATTTGCGGACGCTCATACGCAGGCGATTAAGGCTTTTGCCACTCCCACGGCGGATCGGCTGCGGATCCGCCAACGATGGCAAAGAGTTCGCGAATAGCCTCGTGAACGTCTCCTAACATACGTTGACCAAGATCAAAAGGTAAAAAACGGCTGAGATCCAGCAACGACTTCGTCCGCAGGAACATGAGGAGTTATCCACCGCCATTATCCTGTGATCCTCTGACAGAATCTGTTTACGGCTTCATGATCAAGGTTGGTTTCTTCTTCCGTCCTATCGCGCGTGCTCAGACCAGCGACGAACCCCCTGTCAGCATAAAGTACCCTGCGTTGTAGATGATATGCAGTGCGATTGGAGGGAAGACAGAACCGAACCGATCGCGCAGCACCCCAAACAGCAGCGAGGGGAACAACGTCAACGCTGCCCAAAGGAGCGAATGTGTCGCGATGTGCGCACCGGTGAACATCACAGAAGTCAGGAGATTCGCGATGCTGATCGCGACCAAGGATCGCTGTCCCCATTCACGAATGGACAGGAACCCTTGCAGGCATCCACGGAACAAGAGCTCTTCGACAATCGGCTGCCAGACCACAGCCAAGAAGAAGGCCAGGGACACAATGCGATGCCAGGGTAAGGGCTGGACGGCCACCAGGAGCGGCAACACCCCCCAGAAGGCCGCGCCTACAGCGAGACAGGAGAGAAAAATCGGGGAACGATAAAAGCCCGGCACCTGTTTGAGTCCAAGTAGTTCGCACAGTGCCGACATGATATGGGACGTGGTGGTGTTCACATCTCGCCGAGGTTCCCATGAATTGTCCCTGGGAACCTCGACAGGATAGTGGGTTGGAGAATTGAGCGTCAAGTTAACTACATCGACGTCTGACTCTCCAAATCAGTGATCCTAGTGTCACAAGGAGCAGGGTCGGCATCAGGGCATCGCTCGTGCCAGCCTGAGCCAACGTACAACCTCCGCCGCCACCATCGGCTGGGGGCGGGGCAGCCGGTGCGGCTGTAAAGGTCGCCATCACGTTTGCGTTGGCACTGACCACGCAAGTGCCGGTTCCAGCACAGACTCCGCCGGTCCAGCCCTCGAATGTCGAACCACCTGTGGCTGTCGCTGAGAGAGTCGCAGAGCCCGGTGACGGGAATGCCCTGCTGCAAGATGCGCCGCAATCGATTCCGGACGGGCTAGAGGTTACGGTCCCCGTGCCAGTTCCGGCCTTGGTGACGGTGACAGTGAAGTTATTCAGCACACTGACAACAGCGTTGCGAGCATTCAGCCGGCGGCCTGTGGAGACGACTCCATTCAATGCAGGAACGGGAATACCCGTGTTGAGGATGGCGTTTCGAATTTGGTCTATATCCAGGTTTGGATTCGCAGCGAGGACCAACCCTACGACTCCCGTCACATGGGGCGTCGCCATCGACGTGCCTTTAAGAAATTGATAATCAGTCGTTCCGGACGGCGTGCCGGACGTACAACGGACCTGCACATTGTCGAAATATCCGCCGTCGTCAACATTGCTACTGTCCGAAATGAAGTTGACGCGGAACTGGGTATTCGCACTTCTATCGGGAATGTCCGAAAATGCAAGGTTGACGAACGTACCGCCTGTCGATCCCGAGACGCCGGCCACCGTAGTCCAGGTCGCTCCCCCGTTCCGGGATAGATCAAGAAGAAACCCATCGAAGTTCAACTCGGTTGCGAGTCGTATGTCGCCCACAAGTCGGCAGCCTCGCAGTCCCACTGTGCTGAACATCGGACCGGTCGCAAATGAATCGGTGTTGTTGAGGTAATTCCCTGCCGGACTGTCCGTCAAGCTCGTCGGAGGACTCAAGGAGACATTGTTCGTGAAACCCCAGCTATTATTCGTGCCGGTGGTGGTATAGCCGAGTGCGCCAGGATTTGAGTCGTAGTTATGGAACAGCGCAAAGGTGACAGTCGATGTTGGTCTGGTGCTATTGATGTTCACGCCGGGCGCGGCAATTTGCACGGAGGTGGCACCAAAATTTGAAAAACTCGCCCTGTTGCCGTTCTGATCAATCGCGGCGACCGCGATGACGTTGGGCAGACCCGGCCCACAAGCGGTCGCCACACTGTACTGCGCCGGATAGCTCGGGGTCACATCGTTGTTCGCACTAGCATTGCCGGCGGCGACAAGCAACATAACCCCGGCCGTATTGAGGGCGCTGACCATGTCATATTCCGCTTGGCTGCAAGGGCCACCGGATCTTCCGAAGCTGGCATTGATGGCGCGAGCGCCGTTCATGCGCGCATAATCCGCTGCCTGGAGGATGGCAGAGAGGGGGAAGCTCCCGTTCACATCTCCGGCTTTCAAGGCCATCAGCTTGGCTGTGTGCATCACCCCCGTGATGCCTAGGCCGTTGTTCCCGACCGCGGCGATTGTTCCAGCCACGTGCGTACCATGTCCTGGATTGCCTTGAGGGTCCGGAGGGTCCATGGGGTCGGGGTCATTATTGACAAAGTCATAGCCGTTCACATCGTCGATAAACCCATTGCCATCATTGTCGAGACCATCATTGGGACTCTCCCCCGTATTGATCCACATGTTCGGCGCGAGGTCAGGATGGTCATAGGCGATGCCGGTATCCACCACGCCGATGATCACGTTGAAACTGCCAGTGGTGAGGTCCCAGGCGTGTGGGGCCTCGATGTCAGCGCCGGCGGTGCCGGCAGTGCCGTTGACGGTCTGACCGGTATTGTGCAGTCCCCAGAGCGACGTAAACTGAGGATCGTTGGGAATCATCGACGCTTGGTACAGATAGTTGGGTTCGGCATATTCCACCGCCGGGCTTTGTTGATACTTGCTCACCGCATCTTCGACGACTACCTCCGGATTGAGCTTGAGATGATGGAGCCTGCTGGTACCGGCCGCAAAGGTCTTGTGTGCACGGCCCCCTGCGGCACTATGCGCCGCCGCAATCGTGGCCGCCGAGGCCGCGTCTCGGAATTTCACGATGAGCTCGCCAGGCACATACTGAGCGGGCTGTGACTCGCTTCCGGAGAGCCGCGTAAACGCCCCACTCGGCCGCTTGGTATCAGCCGTCCTGGCGCTGGTCCAGACCACACAGATGGAGGAGACGACGAGGAGCGCGACAACCAGTGCCTTCATCCAGGGCCTCTTCGAGGAAGAGTTTCGGCGCCATTTATTGGGTCCGGAATCGGAAATTCGGCTCGGCAAATTCAACCTCCTGGAAGGTGAATAATTTCTTCACCACAGATTCAACAGATTCCTTGCCCACGATTCGAACGTGATGGACGCCAATGCCCTTATTCTCGGTAATCAGCTCCGTCCCGCTTTCCTTCAGAATGGCGTCGATGCGTGCTGGGGACACGGAAGGCTTGAATTTGACCAATACCTCCCCGGGAACGAATGGTTGGGCCATCATACGCACCGTGCTGTTCTCTGCCATGTTCGATATTGAAGGGCTACTGGTTTCGCAGGCAGTCAAGAATAAGCTCGTGCTGGAGAGAAGGACACTCAGCGTAAGAAGGACACGAATAGCGCTGGACATCGGAGATGGTGTTCTCCTGTGTGGTGAGGTGATGGTAACGAGATGTCACAGCACTAATAGAGCAATTCTGTGCCTCAACACACAAGAGTGCAATACCCTTGTTGGGGGGGGAACGGTGAGTCTGGTGCTAGCTAATGCGATGAGCGGAGAAAATGCACGTATGTCATCGAGTGTGGTTAATGCTCTTGTCTATTTCGCCACTCCCACGGCGGCACCGGCTGGGGATCCGTCCACAAGCCTTTCCGTCCCGCGCGTGCTTCGGCTTCTAGCCCTTCCAGAACGTATCCCCTGGCGCATACTTCCGATACCACCAACGCAAGCCGTCTTTGAGCAGTGCGTGGTTGGCGTTAGTGGATTCACCATCGATATTACTTGTTGCGTTTGTGCGCCAAAGGGGCGAGGTATTTACTTCCGCTGAAAAAAGTGCTGTTTCATTGCTCGCAAGAGTGTTCGTTCCTCGGCTGGGCGGTTCTCGGTTTCCTCAGCATGGCAGGTTTCACTTAGTGTCACTAATGCTTCCAGGGGATAGTCCCAAGGTTTCTTGTCAGATTCGTAATATCTGTGGTGGACATGAAGCGTGGACGTATTATCGGAGCAAATTGTGCAGGAAAACTACTCTCGCTCAAAAATATTCAATCTACGTTTTTGCCAAGGGGGGTCTTTGAATTTCTCAAGGTATTCCGCTCTACGCGGTGATATTTTCTGGTGACCCTGCTTGTTGTCAGACGGTATCGCTTGCTCCCATTATTTTGAGTTCGGCTCATTCCTCTTCGGTCTGTTCCGCGCAACGTGGATTCAGCCTGTCGTGCCCTTCGGCAGCCGCTGTCCCCTCTCAATGATCCGCTTGACCTGTCCCCTGTAGTTGTACCAGCCGCAATGTGAGTCAGGCGCAATTTTGACCCGCCTCGCGAATGTAGACCGAACGAGACCTGAGAAATTGATCTGCACGTGATCGGTTTGGGCCGCCCATGCGGCGATGTGAACCTAGCATAGCTCACGTGAGGGGTTCCAGTAATGCAGGGGTGTCCTGGTCCGTCGGCGTGGTCGCCGCGACCCACTCGGCAACAAACGCGGTGCCGGCCCGCGGCCTTCGTGCGGTGTTTTGTCCGCCCCGGCAGCCCTTCTTCCGTATAAAGTCGATAGATTCGTTTCGCATTCACGCGCCAGCCGTTCCGTCGCAACAAGACCGTGAGCCGTCGATAGCCCAAGCGCACACGGCTCACCGCCTATTCTCGCAAACGCAGCGGTGAGGAATCTGGAACGGGCAGGGGTGCCGCGTTCCGTAGCGATGAAGCTGACAGGCCACAAGACCGAAGCGGTCTACCGGCGGTATGCGATTGTCTGTGAAGCGGATCTGACGGAAGGTCTCAAGAAGCTCACGATCCTGGACCAGTCGTTACGGAGGACCATTAAGTTAAGCCACAGTTGAGCCACAATTTCGAGAACTCCGAGTCAAAAACCTCAAATTACACGGGAAAATATGGCGGAGGGGGCGAGATTTGAACTCGCGGACCCCTTGCGAGGTCTCCAGTTTTCAAGACTGGCACGTTCGGCCACTCCGTCACCCCTCCATACCATGCTTGACCTGACCAGGGTCCGTACGATTACTTTTGCGACGGGATAATAACATTGAGTCTCTCATTATTTCTTGATCCGCTCCACCCCGCCCATGTAATGCCGTAATCTCTCGGGTATTGTGACGCTTCCATCCGGTTGCTGATAGTTTTCGAGGATGGCCATCAGCGTACGACCAACGGCCAGCCCGGACCCATTGAGGGTGTGAACAAACTCTGTTTTCTGTCCCTTCTTTCCGCCGGTGTCCTTATACCGAATACTGGCCCGCCTGGCCTGAAATCCTTCAAAGTTGCTGCAGGAGGAGATCTCCCGGTAGTGGTTCTGGGAAGGGAGCCAGACTTCGATATCGTAGGTTTTTGCCGCGGAGAACCCCATATCGCCAGCGCAGAGGGTAACGACTCTATAATGTAGTCCCAATCCCTGCAAGATTGCCTCGGCATGGTTGGTCAACCGTTCCAGTTCCTCGTACGACTGTTCAGGTATTGTAAACGCCACCAACTCCACTTTGTTGAATTGGTGGAGGCGAATAAGTCCTTTGGTGTCTTTTCCATAGGATCCTGCTTCGCGGCGAAAACAGGGGGTATAAGCCGTGTATCTGATTGGCAAGGCACTCTCGTTGAGCGTCTCATTACGGTGGAGATTCGTTACCGGCACTTCTGCCGTCGGAATTAAAAAATAGTCTTCGTCTCGCAGTCGAAAGAGATCCTCTTCAAACTTGGGTAGCTGGCCGGTCGCGGTCATGCTCGAGCGATTCACCAGGAATGGCGGCAGGACCTCCCGATAGCCATGCTGTGTCGTATGAAGGTCGAGCATATAGTTGATGAGGGCTCGTTCGAGTCGCGCGCCGGCCCCAGTCAAGACCGCAAATCGTGCCCCGGCGATTTTCGCTGCCCGGTCGAAGTCCAGAATACCGAGGGCTTCTCCGAGATCCCCATGGCTCTTGGCTGGTATGGGCAAGATGGGTGGGGATCCCCACCGCCGGATTTCTACGTTGCTGTCCGCGTCTTTCCCTGCTGGGACCGAGGCATGTGGAAGATTCGGTATGCGGAGATTCAAATCGGTCAACGTTTCCTCAATACCCCTCAATTCATCTTCTATCCTCTTGATCCGTTCGCCGATGGACTTCATGGCAACCATGGCGGCATCTGCCG
The DNA here is from genome assembly GCA_016200355.1 of Nitrospirota bacterium. Classification (GTDB taxonomy): domain Bacteria; phylum Nitrospirota; class Nitrospiria; order Nitrospirales; family Nitrospiraceae; genus Palsa-1315. The sequence goes on along the minus strand of JACQEY010000020.1, from coordinate 19,794 downwards.
GTTGCTTTGCCCGCTTCAACGTGGCGACCTCTTCCGACCCCTTGTTCAGCTCGGATCGAAGTTGCTCAACCTGGCTGGTCAAGGTCCGGCGTTGTTCGATCAGTGCGCGAAGTCTATCCCAAGGGACGTCGGCGCCACGAAGGCCAAGCTGTTCCCTGATAGCGTCTAAATTATCGCGGAGCGCACGGAGATCATACATCGTAGGAAGTTCCTGAAAGCGGCTGGAATCTAGCATCGAGGTAGGGGTTAGTCAATCAATCGAGCCATGGCAGTCGGCCTTAGCAGATGCAGTTCGCCCCGTTGACAGAAGCGGGAGGATCGAGGACCATAGCCCCATGCGCAGGGTGATGAATCCACCTAATCCATTTGAATCACAGCACCGAGATCTCCTGGAGCCTGCTCCCCAAGTGCAGCTGCAAGTGTTTGAGGATGCGACGCGTGAGATTCTCAGTCGAAACGAGAGTCCCGATTTGCCGTTTCGATGGAGCCTCAACCCGTATCGCGGATGTTTCCACGCCTGCGCCTATTGCTACGCCAGACCCACGCATGAATATTGGGGGTTCGGTGCTGGGACTGATTTCGAATCCAAGATCATCGTGAAGCGAGAGGCCGCGACTCTGCTCCGACGGACATTCGAGAAACCTTCGTGGAAGGGCGAACTGATTCTCTTCTCGGGGAACACCGATTGTTATCAGCCATTGGAAGCCTCGCTGGAGTTGACGCGGGCTTGCCTGGAGGTCTGTGCCGAGTATCGGAATCCGGTCGGGATTATCACGAAAGGGGTGCTGGTGTTGCGCGATCTGGATGTGCTGCGTCGGTTGCATCAGACGGCGTCGGTTCATGTGTATTTCAGCATCCCGTTTTCAGACGATGAGGTGGCACGCAAGGTCGAACCTCATGCGCCTTCCAGCCGGAAACGTTTTGAGACGATGGCGATTTTGGCGAACGCTGGGATTCTCACCGGCATCTCGCTGTCTCCGATCATTCCTGGCCTTAACGATGAGGATGTACCTGATCTGTTGGCCCGAGCGAAACAAGCCGGGGCGGTTGAGGCGATGGCGACGTTGTTGCGCCTGTCTGGCCCTGTAGAGCCGGTGTTCATGGAGCGAATGGCTGCTGCGTTTCCAGATCGAATCACCAAAATTACGAACCGGATTCGTGACATGCGTGGTGGAGCAATGAGCGAGGGGGCCTTCTTCGAACGTCACCGTGGCGTAGGTCCCTATTGGGCGATGATCGAACAATTGTTCGAGGTCTCTAGACGCAAGGCAGGATTATCAGCCTTGCACGACGAAGCGGTTCCTGCCACGTTTCACAGGCCAGGGATTGAGCAGACTGCTTTATTTTGAAGCAAGACAGGGAAGGGAGCGGGGATGAAACATAATCCTGGTTTTCTCAAGCTAGTGGATGCGGCGCGAGCGCGAGTCAAGGAATGTACGGTGGCGCAGGCAAAGGCCCGGCTCGATCGAGGTGAGGCGCTGCACTTCCTCGATGTGCGTGAGGACCACGAGTTTGCGAAGGATCATGCGAAGGGCGCTCGTCATCTGGGAAAAGGCATTATCGAACGCGATGTGGAAACGCTCATTCCCAACAAAGAGGAGGCCATTTTGTTGTATTGCGGAGGCGGCTATCGATCGGCCCTAGCCGCAGATGCACTTCAGCAAATGGGCTATACGAATGTGGTGTCGATGGATGGAGGAATCAAAGGCTGGCGGGATGCTGGTTATCCGACGGAGCATTGATGGGACCTCGGAGAGGTCGAAGCCCCATTCGCGTTCGGGAGGGTTATTTGCTGTTGGCTCGATCAAATTCCTTGATTACCTGGTCGGTTAGATCGATGGTGTCCTTATTGTAGATCACGATCTTGACCGTCTGTTCGCTGCCCTTATCGACGACAAGGGCAAACCCACCTTTTTCCGCCACAGTCTTCGTGGCGGAGGAAATTTTCTTCATGTATTCATCGACCAATTCCTTCTGCTTGACCTGCAGTTCCTGGTTAAATTCCTGCGCGCGTTTCTGAAACTCTTGGACCTTGGTGCGAAATTGTGTCTCTTTATCTTTTTTCTCGGTGTCGCTTAACTTCGCGACTTGATCCTTGAGTGTCTTCTCCGTGTTACGCAAGTCCTCTTCATCACCGGACAACAGCTTCTGCCTCGTGGAGACATACTCTTTGAGCCCGTCCAAGGCTTTTTTGCCCGCTTTCGATTTCTCTAAGACGGTCTGAGGGTCGACGACGCCCATTTTGAAGGCCTCGGTAGCCTGTGCAGCTGGAAGAGATGCGAGTAACAGCATGCCTGCAGCGGCCAAGGGGAGGGTGATCCGCCCCAAGAAGATTCCCGTTATACGCATAACACGCGCTCCTTGTTAGTAAACAGTGCGGTCTGTGTGACCGTAGCGAGAATAGCTGGGAGGCCAGGCTCTGTCAAGGGATTGGGCTGCTCGGGGGCTAGACGGTGGCGGAACAACTATGATGGTACGCAAGAACTTTGTTGGTTCGCACATGTGGCACAACAGGAGGACCCTCGCGCAGGATGCTCAAACTGGTTTGTTTTGTATTTCTGGTTCATCCTGTTTGTCTGGTTTACCCAAACAAACGAGACAAACCAAATAACGGTCTTCTGCTGCTGGCGGGCTGTTTCAACATCCTGCTAGACGAAGTATCGGCTGGTGTCGAACTTGTATTCGGTATTGTCGATCAGCCGGATAATGTTATCGCGGAAATCTCCAGTCTCATTTTTTTCGGTCAGGTCTATCTCGCGCCCGTGATCGACCGAGTTCCCCTGCGGGTCTGTAATGACTTTGACGAACGGTCGTTCGGTGTTGGCCTTGTCTACAGCGGGCTTGAGCACGACTGCCAATTCGTTCGTATCCAGCATCACTAGGCTGCCGATGGGGATGATGCCGACACAGTTCACGAATAGCTTGAGCAGTACCGCGTCAAACGACTTTCCGGACTTTGAAAGCATCATGTTCAACACTTTCGATGGGGACATGGGTTCCCGGCGGTAGACACGGGAGGAGGTCATGGCGTCGTAACAGTCTGCGATCGTGAGGATGCGGCCAGTCAGTGAGATTGTCCAGGGTACGGTAAGTTTTGGATATCCGGAGAAGTCCAGGTTCATGTGGTGTTCGAAGGAGGCCGCGGCCATGCGGCCTGGTAGATTCGTGATCCCTCTCATTTTTGAAAGGCTCAGCACTCCCTCCGTGGGATGATTGCGCATGGCCACCCAGTCTTCATCAGTAAACTCGCCCGGTTTGTTTAGGACCTCCATGGGAATGGTGGATTTGCCCATGTCATGAAACAGCGCCGCAAGGCCCAGGTCGGCCAGTTCAACTTTGGGATAACCGGCTCGATTGGCCAGCGCGATGGACAGTAACGACACATTGACTGAATGGTTATGTGTGTACTGATCGTGGCAGCGAAGGGTCGTGAGACCGAGGATCGAGGCTTCATCATCCACCATGAGATCGATGATGTTTTGGATTGCCCGCCGGGCCTGTTTAAAGCTGACCGTTCCTCCCTCACGGGCTGACTGTGTCAGTGTTCCGACTGCTCCGCCCACTCTGGCATAGGCGTTCCTGCCGTTCGCTTTTCGTTGCATTTTTGGATCGGCGTTTTCTGTGCCGTCCGGTCCCGTATTCCCCGCCGTTCCGGGCCCCGTATTCCCCGCTGTTCCGGGCCCCGTATTCCCCGCTGTTCCGGGCCCCGTGTTTCCTGCTGTTCCTGGTCCTTTTCGGATTTGCAGCTGTCGTTGTTCTTCTAGGTCGATGCCGGCGATCCCTCTTGCTCTGATTTCTTTCTGAAGGTCTTCGATGGTTTTGTTGCCAGGGTCAAAGCTGACAAAGAGCGCGGCAAATTCACGTAGATCCTTCGACTCCGCGGCTAATGAGAAGGTCATTCCACCGATCTTCCAGGTGTTCAAAACATCGATGATACTGGTAGCCACGGCCATCTGCTGCGCGTTCACTTTCAAATGGCTGTCCCCAAGAAATAAGAAATCGTTTTGTAGGCGAAGTGTGATCGGTTGGTCGTGTGCCATGGTCTTGATCAGGGTCAGCATCGCATCAACGGGTTTATCCAGTGCCTTGTTGGTGCGCTCATAGATGCGGGAGGTTTTAATCAAGACGTTCAACTGTGTGACCAGTTGAATTCCCAGCGAGACCATCTGCTGATCAAGGATGTCGCTGGCTTCCGATCCGTGGGCGATTTTCTGAGACAGGGACTTTTCGTGGGTCAGGATCGGCTGGGCCTGTTCATCCTCGACCGGGGTCTCTTTGATCTTGATGTCACTCACGGCAAAGGCTCCTTACTATGATGCAGCCTGCTTGAGTTGCTGTTGTCGTTGAGCCTGGGCGAGTGCTGCGATGCAGGCTTGTCTTACAGTGGCGCCACCACCTTTTTTCTGACCCAGTTCAAGGGCGGTAAGGGCGGCAGGGGTGGGGAATTTGCCCAATGCTTCAGCGGCGAGGATAGCGAGCTCTTCTTTTTTCTTCCGGTTAGTCCAGGACCGTTCCGTGAGCAAACTCTCAAAGAATGGAATGACCTCATCGCCGCTGGTGGCGCGCAGGGCTTGGAATACCGCGCGTTTTTCACCGAGATTTCGATCCATGAATGTCTCTGCGGATACGAGGGGTGACCAGGTGGAATATGGAGCCGTATAGTGGCCGGTCATGAGCAACTTCAGTGCTGCAAACCGGACTGATTCCTCGGTATCATTCAAAAATGCGACCAGCTTTGTTCCGTTCCCGTTAGGACGGAATATCCCGATTGCCCGCACGACCTCCTTTCGTACCTGCATGTCCGGATAGCGCACCAGCCTTTCAACGGCGTCTGCAAATCGGGGATTGTTCCATTTGAGAAGGATCGCGAGCAGGTTTTTCACATAACGCGGGCGGCGGTCTGACAAACCGCGAAGCACGTGATCCGGCTGGTCCTTCGCGAGTGTCTCGAGGGCTTCAGCCACGATCGCCTGATGGGTCGGCGCCTCCAGGTTTCCCAAGAGGGTACACAAGGCAGAGACGGCTGCCGGCGTCATCGACAGCAGAACGGCTGGCAATCCTTCTGTCGTTGCGTCGGGGGTCTTGTTCAAATAGGTCTCGATCATCTTCATGTGTTCAGGTCGGCCAAGATTGTCGAGCAGGACCGCCAGTTGTTTCTTGTGATCGTCGTTGAGATCCGGTCTGACCCCAACGGTGACATGTAATAGTCCAAGTACGCTGTCTAACACGGTCCATTTGCCCTGGGCAGTCAATGAGTCGAGGATGTTTCCCCAGAGGTCGAGCAACTTGGTGAGGATCGCAGGAGATTTTTCCGATGCCAGGATTGCGGTGAGCATATCCAAAAGGTATGTCATGTTATCTCTGGCGCTTTCAGCTTCGATCTCCTTCGCCAGTTCGGCTAACTCCTTGTCAGAGACCTCGTAGCCCGCGTGACCAGACTTGAATCGACTAGCTTGTCTGCTGATACTCCCTCCGGTTCCCTCTCCGGCTGGGGACCCGCCAGTACCAGTTTCTGAGCCACCACCTCCCCCAAGCCCTGCCCCTTCTCCCATCTTGGCACGGGCTTGCTCCCGGTCCAGAAGGTCCCGCAAGCTCGATTCCGGCGCTTCCATCATTCCGGCAGTAGGCAGCGTAAAGACATCCCCCATCTCGGCAGTAGACAGCGCAAAGACGTCTCCACTGGTCGAGGCTTTGGCGATTTCTTCGGCGGTGACCATGGTGATGGTAGAGAGGTTCTTGGACCATAAACGAGTCACAATGTCATCATCATCTTCTTCGGGATCGAGACTGCCCCACAACGAATCAAGCAAGAACGAGAGGTCTTCAGTGGAAAGACCATCGAGGAATGCGAGCTCCCGAATGCCATCCGCATAGAGCTTGAACGCGACGCTTTCATTACTCGATCCTTGCTCGGCTTGGTAGACGACTTCCCCGTTGAAGTACAGCTCGGAGCGCTGAATAAGAAACGCCATTTTGGAGTAGGTGGCAAGGTGAGCCGTGAGTCCCTCGAACAACTCTTGGAAGAACTTCTGCGCTACAGGGTTCGCTGTTCCGTACGTCCGGCGTGATTTAGCGGTTTTGTCTAAGAGCGCGAGGACTCGCTTGACGGAGGTCAACTCCGGATTAAGCGGCTCTTTTGCAGGCGCGATCGGCCATGCGCCGCTTTCTGTCAAGTGCTCGTCCATGATGCTTAGTCGTACTCTGGAGGTGCTGAATCGTCAAGAAAATAGCCGCTCTTCACCAGTTTCTCACTGAGAAATTGCGGAGAGATTCCTTCAGTCTTGAGTCATGGACAGGAGGGCATTGTGAACCTCCTGGCTAGGTCGGTAGAATCCGTTTCATATGACGATTGCCCAGAGCCACATCGTGTGTTTTGGAGATAGCCTCACAGCCGGGTTTCAATCGCCCGCTGACGACAATCCTGAAGGCACTGAGACGCCGTATGGGCGGTTCCTGCAAGAATTGACTGGGCCTGCCGTACGCGTGTCTGTGAGCGGTATCTGCGGTGAACTGACCGGTGAGATGGCGATGCGGTTTCGGTCGGCTGTGCTGATACACCACCCGACGCATGTGGTGATTCTCGGTGGAACGAACGATCTTGGGTGGAACGCAGCGCCGGCAGATATTTTTCGCAACCTCCTCAAGATGTATGAACTGGCCCTAGCGGCCGGGATCAGGCCTGTGCCGGTGACCGTCCCGTCGATCAGAGTGGGTGACGATCTTCGCAGTGAGGAGGGGCGTCGGTGGTTTGCAGAGCATCTTGAACGGCGGCGTGCGCTTAACGGATTCATTCTTCGCTACGCAGAATCAAAAGAGTTGACAGCCTTCGATCTCTTTGCCGCCACAGCAGAACCAGAAACCCAACAACTTGCGGCCCGATACTCCAACGACGGGCTGCATCTGACCACAGCCGGATATCGGCTCATGGCTGAACGGTTGTACCAGGAGGCATTTGTTGGCGGTGTTGGTGGGAGGATTGTGACGAGAGGGGATCATGGTGCGTGAGGTCACTGATCGGAACTTCGACCGCATTGTAGAACAGGCCGGGTCGCCTGTGCTGGTGGAATTCTGGAAACCAGGGTGCGGGAGTTGCCGAGCGCTAATGCGAGAGCTTGAGAAACTGGAGCTTGATGTGATCGGCAAGGTGCTGGTCCTGAAAATGAATGTTGAGGAGAACTTCCAGATTCCAGCGGAGCTGGATGTTCGGTCGTTGCCGGCGTTGGCTCTCTATCGCGAGGGAGTGTTCGAGCGGTTTATCGGTGGGCTGGGAACTAGAGAGGAGATTCGCAAGCAGTTGCGACTGACATGACTGGAGATGCTACAGGGTCCGCCAGGTCCGCCCATCCTTCTCAATGAGGCGATCTGCTTCGACCGGCCCGCAGGATCCTGCCTGGTATTCAGGCAACCACCGCAATCCTTGCCGGTGCCAGCCTTCCAGAATCTTGGTGACCCAGGCCCAGGAGGCTTCAACGGCATCGCGTCGCATGAACCGGGAGGCATCGCCTGCCATCACGTCAAGGAGCAATCGCTCGTAGGCTTCCGGCGATGGACGGCCGAAGACGTCGCTGTATTGAAAGTCCATTTCCACTGGGTGTGTCTGTGCGCGTGTGCCCGGCACGCGCGAGACGATGCGGAGAGAGAGCCCTTCCTCCGGCTGAATGCGTAGCGCCAAGACATTCGGTGGTTGCGGCTGTTGTGCATTGGTATTGAACAGGATGTGCGGGATGTCCTTGAATTGTACCGCGACCTCGCTGGCGCGATGAGGGAGCGCTTTCCCAGTGCGCAGATAGAAGGGCACACCATCCCATCGCCAGTTTTCTACAAAGCATTTGAGTGCGACATAGGTTTCCGTCGTCGAATCTGGATGAATCCCGTTCTCGCGACGATAGCCAGGGATGGGCGTGCCATGGGCCGTGCCTGCACTGTATTGGGCACGGACGGTGACGTGCTCGACATCCTGGTCGGTGATGGGTCTGAGGCAGCGGAGGACTTCCATCTTGGCGTTGCGCACCACATTCGGATCGAGTGAATAGGGGGGCTCCATCGCCACCAAGCAGAGCAGTTGCAGCATGTGGTTCTGTACCATGTCGCGCAACGCGCCGGCTTCTTCGTAGTAGCTGGCTCTGCTCCCGACACCTTCCGCTTCGCTCACCGTGATCTGCACATGATCGATGTACTTGTGGTTCCAAATCGGTTCGAAGATGCTGTTGGCGAATCGGACGACCATGAGATTCTGAACGGTTTCTTTCCCCAGATAGTGATCGATGCGGAAGATTTGCGATTCGTCGAACACGCGCCCCGTCACGCCGTTGATAGCCTGGGCGGAGGCCAGATCGCGGCCGACAGGCTTTTCGACAATGATGCGAGCATAGGGCGTATGAGCTCCCGGCTTCGTCGCCAATCCGGCGTGCTCAAGCCCCTCGCACACGGACGCAAATGAACTGGGAGGGATGCTCAGATAGAAGATCCGGTTACCGGGCAATTGGAGATTCCGCTCAATCTCTTCTGTTCGAGACTTCAGTCTGGCATAGGTGTTCGGGTCATCGTTTCCTCCCGATACGTAAAAAAGACGTTGTGCGAAATCCTTCCACTTCTCTTCTGCCAAGGCTTGCCGGGAATGCGCCACGACGCCGTCACGAAGCGTGGCACGGAACTCCTCGTCAGTCATCGACTTGCGGCCCAGCCCGATCACGGTATAGTTCGGCGGAAGGAGTCCGTCGAGGAGCAAGTTGTAGAGGGCAGGAATCAGACGTCGACGCGCCAGATCTCCGGACCCTCCAAAGATGACGAGGGTACAGGGCTCGACCGGGGGAATCGTTTCCTGTGAGGGGCTGATATCGATACGCGGGCTATTCGGTGGCATAGGGCTCCGGTGTTAACGGCGGACCGCATGGCCGCCAAAGGCATTCCGCAACGCCGCCAGCATCTTTTCAGCAAAGGACTCGCTTTGTCGTGATCGGAATCGAGTGAACAATGCTGTCGCGAGCGTCGGGACCGGTACATCCTTCTCGATGGCATCGGCGATCATCCAGCGCCCCTCGCCGGAATCCTGCACGTAGCCTTTCAACTGTTCCAGCCGTGGATCCTCTTTCAAGGCGCCGGCCGCCAATTCTAAGAGCCAGGACCGGACGACACTCCCATGCATCCAGAGGTCTGCAATGTTGGCAAGGTTGAGCTGGTAATCGCTTTTCGCCATCAGCTCGAAGCCTTCCGCATATCCCTGCATCATGCTGTACTCGATTCCATTATGCACCATTTTCACGTAATGCCCGGCGCCGACTCCGCCGACGTGAGCCCAGCCCTGTTCCGGCGCCAGCGTGGTGAAGATCGGCGCGAGCTGTTTCACCGGTGCTTCGTCGCCACCGACCATCAGGCAGTAACCGATCTTTAATCCCCAGATGCCTCCGCTGGTCCCGGCATCGACATAGTGAAGCTGTTTCTTCTTGAGGTCCGCAGCCCGCCGGACGTCGTCGTGAAATCTGGTATTACCACCGTCGATTACCGTGTCGCCTGGTTGGAGCAGTGCCGCGATGGTTTGAACGGTCTCCTCAGTCGGCGTTCCGGATGGAACCATGACCCAGACCGCGCGCGGGGCTTTAAGTTGGCCGACGAGGTCCGCTAATGAGGATGCTCCGATGCAACCAACGCCTACGGCCTGCTTGATCAGGTCTGCCGAACGATCGTAGACAACGACTCGATGCTGGTCACGCTGTAACCTGGTGACCATGTTCATGCCCATTTTCCCAAGACCGATGAAGCCGATTTCCATAGGGACTCCTTCTGGTGAGATCATGATTGGACGACATCCTGCGGATCACGACTTTTATACGGCGCTTGTCCTCTATTATTCAGCCCTGCGAGACTGAATGGCTGGTAAGTCCCATGCGACAGCAGTCTGACGATTGATCCCGGAGCCCTGTCAGTCGATTCTGGCAGGATTCGGTACGTCCTTAAAGAGAGTATCGGCCAGATCGCGGCCTAAGTTGAGCCGTTCCGGCAAGGTCGCCGCAATCAGGAACCGCGCAGCCAGGTCACCCAGCCCTGCATCGCGGGAAGCGATGAACTTTGGTACGTCACCAGGCGCGGTCAGCCAGAAGCCCCGTAGCCGGAAGAACGCGCTGATGGCGTCGTCGAAAAATATCGAGAGTAGATACTGTGCAGTCGCCGGCTTGTCGGCCAGATCCCGCGCCTTTCCCAGCCAATGGAAACACTCCGCCTTCATCCGAATCTGTTCATTGATACTGACAGGAGGCGGTCCCTGTCGAAACCGTTGGTTGGCCCGTTCAACAAGCTTGGCGCCGATGTTCTCGTGATCGAAAAGGATGCGGGCTTTCCGTAAGAGAGACGGGAGGCGTGGCGAGTGGGGGAGATCCTCCTCAAGTTCTTGATGCCCACGATAGCGGATGTCGGCCAGACGATCGGCGACACGGACGATCTCGTGGCCATCGGCCTGCCCTTTCACGAGCGCAATGAGATCGATGTCGCTGTGAGTGGTGATGGCGCGCCGAACGCTGGACCCCACGAGGATCACGCTGACGAGATCGCCCCCGCGGCGGCCACGGACGTGGCGCAAGGCCACTACGACAAGTTCTTCGAATCCCGGTTCGTCGATCGGGTCCGGCTGTTCGGGCGGCTCCGGCATCGCCAGGAGTTCTGCCTGCAATTCTTCTGACGTAGGGGTAGAGTGGGTGACTGGGCTATCCATTGTTAAGCTCCCTGTATGAGCTGAATATGTTTCGGGAGCGACCCCAGCCAATCCTCGAACGGTTGGTCTGCATCGACGATGATTTCCAACTTGCCGTTAGTCAACCGCCGGACGACACCTGGGCTTGCCGGAGACAACGGAATTTCGACCCACTCGCGGTTCAGACCGAGCGAGTCGGTGATCTCAAGTATCCGGCTGATGTGTTTGAATGAGACAACTTCTAGCGGCATTGATACTCCATTGCGTGGCATTCTAGATTTCAGTGGAAGAAGTGTCAATGCGCAGACGTCTAGCCCGCATGAATCATGCGGGCTAGTTCATCAATATACGGGTAAAGATCTCGCAGGCTTCTTCAGTCATGGCACTGGAAATATCTAAGTGGGTGACGGCGCGAAAACTGTTGCCGCCGATGGCATTGATCAAGACCCCTTCCTGTTTCAAGGCGGCGACGATCGTTGGGGGAGCCAGACGGTGGCCGATTATCTCGAAGATGACGATGTTCGTGTCGACATCCTGCGGGTTGATCCCGACCGTTGGAATTTGTTGCAGGTGTCGCGCCAGCTGCTTGGCATGATCATGGTCCACTTTCAATCGTCCGATATGGTGCTCGAGCGCATAGATGCCCGCGGCAGCGAGGATGCCGGACTGCCGCATCGCACCGCCATACATACGGCGCAGTCGCTTGGCCTTATCGAGCAAGGCCAGATCATTCATCATGAGGAGAGAGCCTGCCGGTGCCCCCAGCCCTTTCGAGAGACAGACCGACAGGGTATCAAAGTGCTGGGCATAGGAGGCTGGCGGTAGGGTGGTGGCAGCGATGGCATTGAACAGCCGTGCGCCGTCCAAATGCATCGGGATGCCATGGGTGGCAGCCACCGCGCGAATTCGTTCGATCGTCGCCAGCGGGTAAATCGTTCCGCCGCCACTATTATGGGTGTTTTCCAGACAGATCAGCGCCGTTTGAATCGTATTCGGCTCTTGTGGGCGGATTGCCGCTTCAACCTGCTCGGGTGAGATGAGGCCTCGTCTTCCTGCGATCCAATGAAGTTGTACGCCTGCCAGCGCCCCGGCGGCGCCCTGTTCATAGCGGACGATATGCGCCGAGCTTTCGACGATCACTTCTTGTCCCGGTTGCGTATGGAGGCGAATGGCGAGTTGATTACCCATGGTGCCAGAGGGCACGAAGAGTGCGGCCTTTTTCCCAAACATCGTGGCCACCATCTCTTGGAGGCGATTCACGGTGGGGTCTTCACCGTAGACATCGTCTCCCACTTCGGCGCGTGCCATCGCTTTTCGCATGGCTTCAGAGGGTTTCGTGACCGTATCGCTGCGCAGGTCGATCATCAAATATCCGTGAGTATGCTACAAGTCCCTTCGTCCGGCGCATTCTAGCAAATTTTCTTCTTGGGAGGGAGTGTCGGTTACTGCAGGGTGGTTAGTAACGGGTTCTGGTTCGCCGGCGCAGCTCCGGGATTGGGTGGGATGGTCCTGGCCCGACAAGGTAGCCTCATCCTGCTTTACGTGCGAAAAAATCGCATGCTATAGTCCCTGCTCATTGTGCTGCATTCACTGTGTGAAGACACATTTTGCATTTGACGTCTCACCTTGCATGAGGTTTAAGATGCCTGAAGTTCCAGTTAAGCTCTACATTGATAAGCTGCTGAAAGATTGTCGTAACATCGCACGCACGCTCACACTATTATCTGGCCCTGTTAAAGAGAAAGCTTTGCGGGCGATGGCGGATCGATTAGCCGCTGACGAAGAAACAATTCTGGCAGCGAACGAGAAGGATGTAGATGCAGTTGGGAAGTCCTTCGAGGCCGATGTCATGAAGGACCGGATGAAAGCCGCCGTGGCCCGCCTGCGTATGACTACAGACGATATCAAGGAAATAGTCGATCGGCTTCGCATGATTGCGGATCTGCCAGATCCGGTCGGCGCCGTCACCTCACGACGGGAACGTCCTGACGGATTGCAAGTCAGCCGTGTTCGTGTTCCGATCGGGGTGATCGGCGTCGTGTCAGAACTGGGTCCACTCGTGACGGTGGAGTCAATCGCGCTCTGCTTCAAGTCGGGTAACCTATGTGTCTTTCGTGGCGCGCCGGAATGGGGTCTGACACAGCAAGTTATTGGAATGGGACTGCGCGAAGCCGCGGAACAGAATGGGGTGCCGTCAGGGGCATGGATCATCATTGACCGTCCCGAAAAAGAGGTGGCGGTTGAGTTGATTCGTGCGGGAAAAAGTCTCGACGCGATTATCCCGCGTGGCGGGTCCGGTCTCCGGAAAGCCGTCATCGAGCAAGCGAAGATGCCTGTGCTGTGTTACGACGGGGGGCTCACGCATATGTACGTGGATGCCGACACCGATATGCCGATGGCACAGAACGTGGCGATCAATTCCAAGGTACAGAAGGCCATGGCATCGAATTCGCTTGATACACTGCTTGTAGAACAGGTGATCGGGCGGCAGTTTTTGCCTCCGCTGGTCAACCGCATGCTCGAAGAGTTCAAGATCGAGGTGCGGGCCTGTCCCAAGACGATGGCCCTCATGGGGCAAATGGCAATGACCGGACATTCTTCGATTATTCCGGCAAAGGAAGAGGACTGGCACACACAGTTTCAGGGGCCTGTGTTGGCCGTCAAAATGGTCGCGAACATAGATGAGGCCTTGGCGCACATCGTGGCGCATGGTCCCTGTCTCACAGCCGTCATCGCGACCACGAACTATGAGTCAGCCTTGCGGTTCACCCGTGAAGTGGATGCGAGCGCGGTGTTCGTCAATGCATCGTCCCGGCTCAATGCCGGTGACAGCTACGGGATGGGCGCCGATATCGGGCTGAGCGGCTCGCGGCTCCATGCCAAGGGCCCGATCGGCCTTGAGCAATTAACCTGTGAAAAGTATGTTGGCTTCGGGTCGGGACAGCTGCGCTACCCGCACCCGGTGCCGGAGGCATACTTTGACGCGATCATGCTGAAAAGGCCGTGAAACGTGAAATGTGAAGCGTATGTCGTCGAGAGGGACGTGTGTATCGTGATACGAAAGACGAGATACGAACGACGCTTCACGCGCTAGAAGCCCACTTGGTCTGGTGGGGCCTCAAGCGGTTCACGTCTGACGAGGCCTATTTCCAGTGGCAGAGGGAGACTCTCTCACCGGCCGAGATCACAGCACTGCATCGGCAGGTGGAGCAGAAGCGTGGCGGATCCTCTGCCGACGAGGTTGCGTTCTATGATGCCACCACCCATTCGAACATCCTGCCGGTACTCTATAGCCAACAGTACGACTATTATCTGGCCATCGGCGCGCGTATAGCAGATTGCATCGGTGAAGCCCGGTCCATACTGGATGTGGGCTGTGGGGTCGGCATCCTCACAACATTCTATGCGAGGCAGTATCCCGATAAGACCTTCGTCGGGATCGATCGCTCACGGGACTCGATTGTACGAGCGCAAGAACAATTGAAGGCACTTGGCCTGACCAACGTACGGTTCGAATGTCTTGATCTCGATCACACGGCGCCCACTCGCTCCTATGATCTGATCCTTGCCACGCATGCTCTCGTGCAAGCTGAGCAGGACTCGGGCATTCCCAGTCGCAGTTGGAGTACTTTCGACCGTGCCGAAGCGGGTCAACAGCAAGCAGATTTTGAGCGGCGAACGGGCATCAACGTACGACTGGATCGGCTTAGCGCATCTTTGGCCCAGACGGGTCGCATGATCGTGTTTGAGAAGACCCGTCAGTTGGCTAGACGAGTTCCGTTGCAGCGGGCCTTGGCGGCACGGGATCTTGGCCCGATCGAGCAGCCGGAATTGATTCGATATCGTATCATCGAAGAAATTGCCGACGATGGACCGTTCTATGTGTTAGGGAGGGGAGCGTCGCGTCAGATTGTCTGGGATGAATCGCCGGAACCAGACGAAGGCCATCCGTTCAATCGATCCCAGCTGAAGACCGGTTCAACCGATCCTGACGCGCCGCTCTATGAGAACCATTGGCCTTCCGCACAGCGCGCATGGGAACAGTTGCATGATAAGCACCTCCTCAAAGAGACCACGCGCCAGGAGCCAGATGGCCGCCAGCTGCATGTCGAACTCGGTCAGTCGGAAGAGATGGTCTATTTGTATTGCGCCAACACGTTTGATCAACGCCAGTTGGTGATCGTCGAACCAGCCCGCGCGCTCATACTGGAATCGTACTATCAGGAGATTGTGAGCGGCGCGTCCTAGCAGGATATCCAAACGGGGGAGTCCGTCCCATTAGAAACAATAGAAACAATCTGTTGACGGAATGGTCTGCATAAGGGAGTGGATCGAGTAGGGGCTTCATTTTGGGAGAGCATTATAGTTGGCTCTGTGTTATCAGTTTCCCCCATGCTCCCTCCCATTCCTCGGGGCTGGCGATCCTTTCTCAAAGAAGAGACGCGCAAACCGTATTATCGCGCGCTTGATGCATTTCTTGAGAGAGAACTGGCCGGTGGACAGACCATCCTGCCGGCCCGCCAGGACATCTTCAACGCATTAGCCTCAACGTCCTATGACCAGGTCCGCGTGCTGCTTGTCGGCCAGGACCCCTATCCAACCCCTGGCTATGCGCATGGCCTTTGTTTCTCCGTGCAGCCGACTGTTCGGCCGTTGCCCTTCTCGTTACGAAACGTCTATCGGGAGCTCCATAACGATGTCGGATGTCGGATCCCCAATAACGGGTATCTGGAACCTTGGGCTAGACAGGGTGTTCTCATGCTGAACACGGTCCTCACGGTTCGGGCTGGCCAAGCCAATTCTCACCAGGGACGAGGCTGGGAGCGACTCACCGATCGTATTATCGAATTGGTTGCGGCGAAGCACACACGTGTGGTCTTCGTGCTGTGGGGGCGCGAAGCTCAGAAGAAACGGCTATTGATCACGCAATCACGCCATACCGTGATTGCAAACGCACATCCCTCGCCTTTGTCAGTCAGAAAGTTTTACGGATGCCGGTGTTTCTCGCAGATCAACCGAGACCTTGCCAATGCTGGGCTGGCTCTGATTGATTGGCAGATCCCAGATATCTAACTGCCAGTCCGTCTTGTTCATCTGGTCTATCTGGTCTGTCCCGTGTGTTTGGTTGAACGAAACTCACCAGATGAACCAGATAGACCAGACTAACCAGAGAGACCTGGCTTGTCCCACACGTGCGGACCCTCGACATCCTGTCGACAGAGCCAGTTCTTGTCTCTCTCGCATTGACTCCTCCCCTCTGCGCCCTGTAGGATGAATTATAACGCACTGAGCCACGTCGACTGTCCCATCTCTCGCACTGCACTCCCTCCCACGTTCCTGTGCGTCTGATTCTCCAGTCCCCGCCGCTTCTACGCCGGAGTGCCCATTGGTTGCCGCATGCGTTGTTCCCAACCGATGGGACGCAGGGTCATGCTGCTCGACGTTCGTAATCAATCACGCGAGAAAGGAGTGCCATATGAATCAAGAGCAATTCAAAGCGTTTTGGATTCAACTCAAGGCGCCACTCAAAGCGAAGTGGGAGAAGATCACGGATGCGGATCTGCTGGAGATAGAGGGGAATCTTGACACATTCACCGCTGTGCTGGCGAAACGCTATGGCACAACCCAGAATGCCGAAGTCAACACCTGGGCCAACCGACGCTATTCCCATTGGTCCGGGAACTACACTAGTAAGTATGCAGATCCGGTAAAGGTAGGCTGACGAACGGCGCAGGCTGATCGTCAGGGAAGTGGGGCTGATGCACGGCCTGGTTATGAAAAGCGCGACACCGAGAACCTTGACGAAGCAGAAAGGATCAGTCTATGAAAAAGATTGTGATCAATAAGAGTTACAACAGTTTTTGCCTGAGTCATCAGGCGTTTCTACGATTGCGTGAGCTAGGCCAGCAGGACGCGCTCAAGGAAACGGATCTCGGTGCCTACTGGCCGGATGCGGCGGCGCCGAGAGAGCCGAGCCTCAATCAGTGCGGAAAACTCATCCCACGCGATGATTTGAAGCTAGCCCAAGTCGTGGAGGAACTCGGCGGAGCTGCCAATGGTCATGGCGCAGAGTTGCGGGTGGTCGCAATCCCGGATGACGTTCGGTGGGAAATCAGCGCTGTGGGCGGGATAGAGCACGTCAGCGAAGTCCACCGAACCTGGGTATGACGTACATCATTTACGAAGGTTTCTACTGCAACGACCAATGCTCAGGTGAGAGGTACGGGGTCAGAGGCTAGAGGTGGTCAGAGGGAACGTCTTCTCTGTGATTTCGCGACAAGCCGTTAAGAATATTACGGGTTAAGCCCTCTCCAGAGGGTGTCCCTGCGCTATGCCTTGTGATCCATCCAGGAACAGCTTGGCGCGCTGAAACGCATCAGTTCTCGCTTCCCATTCTGTCTTGTGGCCGTTCAACGAAGCTTGTCCGTGCAGGCCGCCGTCAAGATCTCTGAACCCTGAAATCGAAAATTTGCACAACCATGTGCCATTTTTGATCTGGCTGGTGACCAAGGTAACTTTTTGTCCTTTGGCGTAGCAGGTTTCTGTCATGGTTGCCTCAGATTGCGCAGGGTGCTGAAGAAGTTATCCAGCGTTTCCTGCGCACGACGGGTGTTGTTAGGCCGGCTTGACGAAACGATCCGGTGCCAGCACGCTGTGCAGCGATTGTGTGACCGCGCGGCGATAGGGCGCCTTCTGTCGCAGCATGATGACGAGGTCTTCATCGTCGATTAAGATAGACAAGTCGCCCTCGGTCACGAGCTGCCGATCCGGCGCCCCAATATTCATACGATATTGCGTCTTTCCATCCGGATTCCGGTTGGGGCCGCTGACGATCTCGGTGAGCCCATCGATGAATCCGACATGTCCTTCATGCCGGTGCTTGACCTTCGTACCATCAGGAATGCGGACCCAGGCCGTGGTTGTTCTGGGCTGTCCGGGCTTCACGGGCTTCGTGGTCATGGTCTCTCCCTGTCTGCTGTTATGGAGTGAAAAGTAACTACCGGTTTTTCATCGCCTATCCCGCCGTTGCGGAGCTATTGTAGCGCCTCTCTCCTGCGAGTGGCTTCGAATTGAGCACGAAATGAGTTAGCCCGTCGTTGATGGAGGAACAGCCGAGCTATACACACGATCCCATGGGGGGCATCAGTATTGAACCAACATTATACCACACATACCGTTGCCATAGCGAACTGATCGGGCGGATACTCCGGTCAGTCAGATTCTCGCTGCCGACGGGTGGTTCTTTTGGTTTATCTGGTCCAATGAATCAGATAAACCAAACAGACGAGATAAAGGGGTCAAATAGCAGGGCCATTGCCTGACCGTGCGCCTTGCAATCGGGCTGCTACGTGACGAGAATACGATGAAGGCGGGAACCTTGTCTGCCATCCCTCTTAAGATGAGTAGCCGAGATTGTCCTGTACTGCGCGTATCAAGCGACCGGCATCAATCTAAATACTCCCTCCAAGCGTGCTTCTTTTTCTTTTGCCAGGAGGGCTTGGCTGATCCTCGATTGCGCGCGTCGAAAGAGGCCCGTTCGATTCTTTATACCTCCCTTTAAAGGAGTGGCCAAGGTTGCCCCTTTACTGCGCGCATCGAGCGACCACAGCTTCATCGTGGGGGCTCTGCGAGCAAGAAGGGCACCTGGCCGCTCCTTCCTCTCTTATTGCTGAATTGCAGAGAGCAACCATTTTCCATTCTGGTATCGCATGAATGTCCACACTTCGTTGGACTCGGTTGGCGTCTCTTCGCTGCCCTCGACGAGATAGCCTGGCTTTCCTCGCCGCTTCGTCAAGGACACGGTGTAGTCACGGGCACTCCAGTAAAGCCCTATCGTCGCGTAGTGCGTCGCATCTTCGGTCCAGGTCTCCTTGACATCTGCACGGAGGAGCACCACATCTTCGACATGATTCGCGATCTCTAGACTGGTCTGTTCGGCCAAGGCGGTGCTGAAATACGCCAGCATCTCCGGCGTGACACATCGACGCAAATCGGCCAAGTCTTGCTTGCTCCAGGCCGTTTGAATATCGATCAACAGTTGTTGAAAGGCCGTCTTGTCAGCAGAGGTGACCTCGGCGTCAACCGTCGCTGTGCGCAGGGTTGTGCCGGAAGGTGCTGCCGGCAAGGTATCACTCAATGCACTGCTTCGTGTGATCCCAGAAAAATCAGCAGTAGGCGACCGCCGCACTCTTAAAAAATAGTAGAACGCCCCGGCTCCCAGGAGCATGAGGATGAGGAGTAGTCCGATGGAGTTGGAAGCCCCGGCGGCCTTGTCGGTTTCACCGACATGTTCACCGGTATCTGTGGTACGCGCGCTGCTCTCCGTCGCTCCGAACAACATATTGCCGATATATGATCCGGCGATACCGGCTGCGAGACCAGCCAACAGGGGATTACGTTGCATAAACGAGGGCTGCATTGCAGGCGCGGTCTGGGTATTTGGCGCAGCGCTGCCGGGGGCTGATTGTGGTGCGGCCCCGGACGGTTTTGGTGTGACCGACCGTTCAATCGGCTTCGCGCCGTTCTGGTCATAGGTGCGTGATCCGCGACTACCCATGCTCTCGGGGGCGCTATACCCCCTTGAACTGCCTGAATATCCGCCACCATATCCTCCGCCTCTCGCCCTCGCAAAGGACACAGTCGGGACCCCGATCAAAGCAATCACGATAATTGCGGCAATGAGTTTTGTTGTGTTCACGATAAGCTTCCTTTCTATCGCTGTCGCAGATCTATCAACTACAAGCCACCATCCTAGCAGAACTAGCCTCAGGAAAGTCTAATATTCGAGAACCGTCAGATTGCACCTTGTGTTGGCGACGGTTGAACGAGGCTCCCCCAATTCTCTATACATCTCTTCAAAGGAGTGGCCAAGGCAGTCCTTTGCTACGCGCATCGAACGAGCACCATTTCACCGTGCGCGTTCTGCGAGCAAGAAGAGCACCTGGCCGCTCCCTCCCAATCCTTCGGAGGCCGCGCGTTGCGCGAGCATAGAAGATCATCAGGCTTCATCCCCTTCCATTTTTGCCTGCCCGGGATGATATGATGGGCACTGCTCTACAGAACCGAGTTCTTATCCATACTTTTACAAGGAGCCAATATCCATGAATCTG
>JACQEY010000038.1 GCA_016200355.1 Nitrospirota bacterium | reverse complement strand
GATGACCATGAACTGTGCACCTTCGGAGAGTTCATGCAAGACGCCGGTAAAGCGCCCGATGTTCTCTTCGTCCAGCGGCGCGTCGATTTCGTCGAGTATACAGAACGGCGTCGGCCTGATCAGGAAGCTCGCAAAGAGCAAAGCCATCGCCGTCAAGGTCTTCTCACCACCCGAGAGCATGGTGATACTCTTCAAGCGTTTGCCAGGTGGTTGTACCACGATATCGACTCCCGGCTCCTGCGGTCCACTCCCTTCTATCATCTCATCCGCTTGCGCCTCGACCAGCTGGAGTTCAGCCCGGCCACCAGGGAAGAACTTCCCAAATACCTCACTGAATTTCTGCTGAAGCTCGGCAAAGGTACCGGCAAACATATCTTTCGTGGTGCGGTTGATACGCTGAATAATTTCTTTGAGCGAGCCGATGGATGTGGAGAGATCTTGTTCCTGCGTCGTCAGGAATCGATACCGTTCATCCAACTCTTGGTGCTCGTGAATGGCAGCCAAATTGATCGGTCCCAGGCGATCGAGCTTCTCGCGAATCTTCTGGAGTTGCTCCCGTAATGCCAGCTCATCGACCACCGGAGGCGCTGCCGGAATCGGCCCCTCCCCGAGAGACAGCTGGTCTGATGTCAGCTCCACAACCTCTGCATCGAACAACGTTGCGAGATCGACCTGGTACGTTCCCAAGAGCGTAGATTCGACGGTTCCCAATTGCATCCGAACTTCCGCCTTCTTGACCTCCACCGCCATGCGCGATTCGCGAAGAGACGTCACCGCGCGACGAACATCCTCCAGTCTGGTATCGAGCTGCTGCGCCGCCGCCACGTCCTGCGTCTGTTCTTCTTGTAGTTCAACCAGCCGAGCCTTTATCTGGGCTGCCGATCCGCCGAATTCTCGACAACGTGCTTCTTGGCTCTCACGTTCAACCCGGCTCTGTTCGATCGAGGCCGTGAGCCCCTCGACATGTCGTGTCAGCGTCTCAATGCGTACAGTCACGTCTTGTTGCTGTTGCTGAACCCGCAGAAGGTCGCGGTGGCGATGCTCACTGGTCGTCCGAACTTCCTGCGCCACCAATTGCGCCTCTGTGTATCGCTGCTGCAGCCCCTGCATACCGTGATCGATCTGCTCCACCCGCTCGCGCACACGGCTGAGCTCGGCTTCCTGGCCGGCCTTCTCCGCTATCCACTGTGCAAGCTGCGCTTCACCGGTGCGCACTTCATGATTGAGCCGCTGCATTTCCGCTGAGCCTCGTTGCGCATCATCCGTCAATGTATCGATCCGCAAAGCAAGATCTCCCAGCACATGCTGAAATCCAGCTTCATCTTTTCGCAGTGAAAGCCCCTGCATTTCAGCAGCACGCAGCGACTCCATAAGTTGCCGGCTCTGCTCGCGCAACTCCTGTCCCTGTGCCAGCAATCGTTCCCGCCGCTGCTTCCCTTCTTCGACGGATACCGTCAGCGAGACGCTCTGGGCTTCCAAGTGAAGCACCTCTCGGCGACGTTGCAGCAGTCCTCCCAACGCGCCGGCCTGCCCACCGGTGATCACCCCTGCCGCATCCAATATCTCTCCTGCACACGTCACGAATATGGGCCCATCGGGAGCAGAGAAAGACTGCTGCTCCCACAATGCGATCGCATCCTTGAGGGTGTCGACGAGCACGATTCGATCGAAGAGATAGTCGCGGGCCGTTTCGTGCTGCCCCACCACATGGATCAGATCGACCGCACGCCCGACCACACCAGGCCGCCCCTCCAACGCGGGCCACCACGGATGAGATACCGTATCCCGAGTCGTCCATCGAGGTTGCTGAGGAATGAACGTGCCTCGCCCGAGATCTTTTCCTTTGAGAAACTCAATTGCCTCACAAGCGGCGGCGGGATTGTCGACGAACCATCCCCTGACCCGTTCGCCCAAAATCACTTCCACCGCGCGGTCCCATCCAGGAGGCACGGCCAACCACTCAGCAATGGCATCACGAACCCCGGTACAGCCTTTGAGCGCAGTCGACTCTTCGTCGCCGCGCCGCCCATAACCCATATCTTCTTGCAGCACGCTTTGCAGCGCTCTGAGGTGAGAGTCCACTGCGGCCAACTCTTCCGACTGACGAAATACCAACCGATCGACCTCGGCCAACTCGGCCGACCGGCGTTCGCTCTCTTCCTCGACACCCTGCTGCTGCTGACGCAGGGCGGCCACCAATCGCTCCGCGTCATCGCAGGCCTGTTGGAGCCCCTGGCGCTTGTCGGCTGCCGTGACATGCTGCATCTGAAAGTTTTCCCGTTCACGAGCCAACTGGCCTTCGCGAGCCGCCGCCTCTTGAATCCGTGCGGCTAATTGCACCAGGATTTGTTCAGTATTCGCGACCAATACCGCCAGGCCGAGTACGTCACGACGCCCTCGTTCTTCTTCAGCCAACGCTGTGGTTCGTTGCTGAACCAACTCTTTCATCTCTCGGTCGAGTGTCGCGAACACCTGCTCCCGCTCAGTACATTCATGCTCGAGCGTGGCCAACGTCTCTTCGAGGGCAGCAGCCTCCGCCGCACCCTGCTGCTGTTCCTGGGTAAAGCGCTCGAGTTCTTCCCCTCCCTGGCTCTGCTGCTGCGCATAGAGTTCACCGCGATTCCGTTCAACTTCCGCAGCCGTCAGCGCCCGTGCCTGTTGCTGTTCAACCTTCGACAGTTCCTCACGCCGTTGCCCGATCGCCTCATTCGCGGTGGCAATCGCGAGCTTAAACCGCTCGAGTTCTGTATTCAGATGCGCAAGTTCAGCGGACCGTTCAGACTCATGGTTCCCCAATATCTGCAACTCCGACTCCACCTCCTTGAGCGTGGTTCGAAGGGCACGGTATTCGTTGGTCAACAACTGAATCTCCAGCGACTTGGC
This sequence comes from Nitrospirota bacterium, assembly GCA_016200355.1. Lineage (GTDB taxonomy): Bacteria > Nitrospirota > Nitrospiria > Nitrospirales > Nitrospiraceae > Palsa-1315. The sequence goes on along the minus strand of JACQEY010000038.1, from coordinate 6,195 downwards.
CTCTTGGTGCAACGCCTGATAGGACCGCGCCTGCCGTGCCTGTCGCTCGAGAGAATTCAACTGCTTTTTCACCTCAGCAATAATATCCCGCACCCGCAAGAGATTTTGCTGCGTCGAATCCAACTTGCGCAATGTTTCGGCCTTCTGCTTCTTGTAGCGAATGATGCCTGCGGTTTCTTCGATCAACTCGCGCCGATCTTGCGGTGATGCGTTCAGGATCTGATCGATCTGCCCCTGCGCAATGACCGTATGCCCTTTTGTCCCGGCCCTGGTATCCAGCAGAATGCTCCTGACATCCTTCAACCGGCAGACGGTTTTATTGATAAGGTATTCGCTCTCGCCATTGCGGTACAGGCGGCGCGTGATCATGAGTTCTTGATACTCCGACAGCTGGCTCGAAAGACCGGACAGGGGATCCAGATGGATCCGATCCAGCCCACTGATTACGAGCGACACTTCAGCCAGACCGAGAGGCTTCCGCATTTCAGTCCCGTTAAAAATCACATCTTCCATCTTTTCGCTACGCAACGCCTTCGTGCTCTGCTCACCGAGTACCCAAAGGATCGCGTCGACGACATTACTTTTTCCGCTCCCGTTTGGCCCTACGATGGCAGTGACGCCATCGGGAAATTCGATCCGGGCTTCAGCGAACGACTTAAACCCCACCATTTCGAGTGATTTCAAATACATCGGCAACTCCTTCGCGGTAGCGTGTCTCAAGAGGACTTAGCCCGCATTATTCATGAGCACTTCTGTTGCGCTCACCGATGTTCTGGCGAGCGGCACGGGGCTAGAGGCTAGGTGGATGACCAGAGGAATGTCTTCCCTCTCACCCCGTGCCCTTCGCTCGGGTTTCTAGCACAGACCTATGGAGAAAATCAAAGAAAAATACTGCCGGTGGTAGATAAGAGGAGAGGAACCTACAACATTTGGGGAGTGGACCTGTTTCGAGAAATGCGGTTATCCCACCGGAGCCCCGACAGACTTGTTGGCAGACTCAATGGTAATCAATTCCTTGGGGAGAAGAAATTCCACGTCCTCTTCGATTACTGTCAAATCTTGAACCTCGGCGGTCCCAAAGGTCTTGAGATACGTCACCACTTCTTCGACCAACACCTCGGGTGCTGAAGCGCCGGCGGTGATCCCAACCGCTTGCACATCCGTGAGCCAGGCTGGATTGATGTCGGACGCGGCATCGATCAAGTAGGATGCAATTCCACACTGTTCCCCCAACTCACGTAGACGGTTGGAGTTTGAGCTATTCGGGGAGCCGATGACGAGAATGACGTCCACCAGCTTGGAGAGTTCCTTCACCGCATTCTGGCGGTTCTGTGTCGCGTAACAAATATCCTCCTGATGCGGCCCCTTGATGTGCGGAAACCGTTGATGGAGCGCGCCGACGATGTCCCGGCACTCATCAACGCTCAGCGTCGTTTGCGTGACGTAGGAAAGGTCGTGGACGTTATCAACGTGCAGCTTCTCGACATCGGCTACGGAAGAGACCAGGTGGAACTTGTCCGGAATCTGTCCGAGCGTCCCGATCACTTCGGGGTGGCCGGCATGGCCGATCAGAATGAGATCATACCCCTGCGTATAGTCGCGGTTGACCTCGTTATGCACTTTGATGACCAATGGACAGGTGGCATCGATCACATGCAGTCGGCGCCGATTTGCCTCGTCCCAGACCGACTTGGCGACCCCGTGGGCACTGAAAATCACAACCGAACCTTCCGGCACTTCTCCCAACTCCTCCACAAACACGGCACCCTTAGTGCGGAGCGAGTTCACAACATGCCGGCTATGGACGATTTCGTGTCGAACGTAGATCGGCGCCCCATACTTTTTGAGAGAGAGATCGACGATATCGATGGCCCGGTCGACTCCGGCGCAGAACCCTCGCGGATTGGCGAGATAAATCTTCATAGCTGCCCCCCTCTCCTCGACTCAGTACGAGACCACATCCCTGACCACATATTCACAGGTCACTGGCGTTCACCTTACGTCAGAGCAGCGGGCCTCGTCAACTGAATTGGCCCGCGCTTCTCTTTCCTACCCTCTTGCTTGACAGAGTTCTCACGCCCTCGTAGGCTCTCACCACCAGCTATGCCAAACCCTACAAGCAAGAAAATCCTCATCGTTGAAGATGAGCACGACATTCTTCAGCTGGTCAAACTGTATTTAGAGAAAGAAGGGTTTCGAACCGTATCGGCCATGACTGGGACAGAAGCCCTCAGGCATGTGAAACAAGAGAAGCCCGACTTGGTTGTTCTCGACTTGATGCTGCCCGAGATTGACGGGTTGGAGGTCTGTAAACGCCTTCGATCGGCTCCAGCAACCGCGATGCTCCCCATCATCATGCTGACCGCCAAAGCCGAGGAATCGGACACCATCATCGGCCTGGAGCTGGGAGCCGACGACTATGTCACCAAACCATTCAGCCCCAAAACCCTGGTTGCCCGTATCAAAGCCCTCTTTCGACGGCTTGAACGGAAAGCTGACGACGGCCCGGCTCAATATCGCTATGGCAATCTCGTTATGGATCTCGCGCGACATGAAGTCACTGTGAAGAAGATAGAAGTTCCACTCACGGCGAAGGAATTCGGCTTGCTCGAGCATCTCTTGCGCAATCCCGGACGAGTCCTGACACGAGACGTCCTCCTCAATACCGTCTGGGGATACGATTATTACGGAACGACTCGGACAGTCGACGTCCACGTCCGAAGACTCAAGCAGAAACTCCCCTCGCTCAACGAGGCGATTATTTCGGTCAAATCCCTGGGGTATAAACTGAAGGAGCAGTGATGAGTCATGGGTGAAAAGTGATGGGGAAAGACCCACTACCCTTCACTCATCACTCATCACCCGTCACTGTCACTATGGCACTCTCCATCCGATGGAAGGTCACGATCGGAGCCCTGCTGGTCCTCGCCTGTGGGCTTCTCATCGCCAGGACCCTGGCGGTTCGCTCCCTCGATCAACAGGAAATCGCCCAATCGGGCCAGATACTGGAGGCTCGAACCAGTCTCGTCGCATATGGGCTGCAGCCGTTTCTGACACAGCCAGGGGCACTGTCCTCGACCCCCCAATTACAAGCGGCCGTACGAGATCTCAGCGCGCGTGCTCTCGCACGCGTGACCATCATTGCTCCGGATGGACGAGTGTTGGCCGACAGCACCGTCTCGGATAGCAACCTCGCTACGGTTGAAAACCACCGGGCTCGACCGGAAATTCAGCAAGCCATTGCCACCGGGCACGGAACAGATCTCCACACGAGTCACACGACCGGTGAGCGCACGCTGTATCTGGCTGTCGGTCTGGGCGGCGCAACCCAGGCGACGCCACCCGCCTTCTTAAGGCTGGGGTTACCGATGACCACATTCGATCGTGAAGTGGACACGTTGCACCGGAACTTGTCCCTCGCCTTCGGAACGGCTTTCTTGATCGCCATCGCGCTGAGTGTGTGGCTCGCTTACAGCATCACGAAGCCATTGTCCGATATTACGATCGCTGCGCAGCAGCTGGCGAAGGGTGATCATGCCATCCGCATTCGAACTGGATCACGGGATGAAGTCGGCCTCTTAGCCGACACGCTCAACCACATAACGGACCAACTGAAAACCAAGATCGATGAACTTTCCGAAGATCGGTCCCAGCTTTTGGCCATGCTGACCTCAATGGTCGAAGGCGTGATGGTCCTGGACCGTCGAGGCCGCGTGCTGCAAATCAATCCAGCGTTGGAACGGATGTTCGACGTCACCAGAATGGAAGCACGGGGACACCCCTGCTCCGATGTCTTTCGGCATCCGCAGTTGGACACATTAGTCTCATCAGTCCTGACGAATCGCATGAACGAAGAAGATGAAATTCTTCTGCACCCGAGCGGTCGCCGTCTCCATATCGAGGCCTCGGTCACTGAATCCGATCGAGAGAACGAAGCGAACGCGGTGCTGGTCTTTCACGACATGACAGAATTACGCCGCCTGGAAACTATCCGGAAGGACTTCGTCGCCAACGTGTCCCACGAGCTGAGGACCCCGCTCACATCGATCAAGGGGTATATCGAAGCCTTGCTCGATGGCGCCAAAGACGATCCTGACACCAATACAAGATTCCTCGACATCATTCTCAAGCAAAGCGACAGGCTGAACCTGATTCTCGAAGACCTCCTCCAGCTGTCAAAGATCGAATCTGGGCAGGTCCAGTTCAAGCGAGATCCGCTTCATATCCAAAGTGTCATCGAACGAACGCTGACCATGATCAAGCCCTTAGCAGATAAGAAGGGGCACCGGCTCATCTCCTTCGTGGAGGACAATCTGCCTGCTGTGTTCGGCGATGAAGACCGGCTGATAGAAGTCCTGTCCAACTTGCTCGATAATGCTGTCAAATACACTCCCGATAAAGGGACCATCACCGTGGCGGCCCACCCGGTTTCTGACGATGCCGAACAGCCTGAGATCGTCACGGCTGTGGAACTGAGCGTGACCGATACCGGCATAGGAATTCCTGAAATAGATCGTCCGCGCATATTCGAACGATTCTATCGCGTCGATAAAGCCCGCTCGCGTGAGTTAGGTGGAACAGGACTCGGGTTGGCGATCGTCAGGCATATCGTCGAAGGTCTAGGCGGACGGGTGTGGACCGAGGCGAACGCCCCAACCGGCAGCCGTTTTGTCGTCAGGCTGCCGACCCAACAAATCGGTCACCCGGTCAGCTGATAGGATTTGGAATAAGCGAGACGGGCGAGACTAGCGGGAAAAGCGCGACAGGTAGGGGACAGCAATCTTACACGTCGCGCGAGTCGCGCTCCTCGCGCTTGTCTCGCTTATGTCACCACCGAACCAACCCCGCCGCCCACGTCACGCCACCGCCAAAACTTCCCAACAGCACGATATCGTGGGGCAGAATTTTTCCCGAACGGACTGCATAATCGAGCGCGATCGGCAAGGACGCCGACGACGTATTGCCGTAGCGCCCAATCACGGAACAGACCCGTTCAGGCGAGACTCCAAGCCGCTTCGTGAGCTGGTCGAGAATCCGCCCGTTGGCTTGGTGCAATACCAGCTGTGCGATATCATGCACATCGATACCGAACTCTTTCACGATCTCGCGGATGACTTGGTCCAATCGCTTGATTGCCAGACGAAAGAGCGGCGCCCCTTGCATCCGCAGCATATGGCTCTTCGCTTCAACCGTCTCCGACGTCGCCGGCCGACGCGATCCGCCTGCGGGAATTGTAATCAGGCCATGCTGGGCGCCGTCGGCGTAGAGACGAACCCCCAAAAGCCCTTGGCTCAGCTGGCCTGCCTCTCGCTCGCCCCGCAACACAACCGCACCGGCTCCATCGCCGAATAAGAGAACCGTATCGCCATCGGCAGGATCGACGGAACGAGACTTCACTTCTGCGGCCACCACCAAACAGGTCTCGATCTGCCCGCTCCGAATCATCGCATCGGCCATCGAGAGTCCATAGAGGAAGCCCGAACAGGACGCCGCCACGTCGAATGCCGGTATCGTGGAACAACCGAGCATGCGCTGAACATGACAGGCGGTGGAGGGAAAGACCGAGTCGGGAGAGGTTGTCGAAAGCACAATCGCCCCCAGCTCAGAAACCGGAAGTCCGGCAGCCTCAAGCGCCGGTCGAGCTGCTGCCACCGCAAGATCGGAAGACGCTTGGGACGCAGCCGCCCTGCGTCGCTCCTGAATTCCTGTCAAGCGAGAAACGACCGCCGGCTCGATGCCCAACGAAGCTCCCACCTCGCGATTCGACACCACCCGTTCAGGAAGGTATGAGCCCGTTCCAATAATCCTCGTCCGTATCATATCTCTATATACTCTGTGGTTTGCTGCAAGATCGGCGGGATTATAGCAGGATGCTGAAAAAGTCCGCCAGCAGAAGAAGACTGTTGTTTGGTTTATCTGGTCTGTCTGGTTTTTTGGTTGAACGAAACTAACCGGATGAACCAGACAGACCGGGTGTGTCTCAGACAGCCAGGCCATCGGATCTCGCTATGCGAAATGCCTTTCCCCGCAACCTGATACGTCTCGGCACCACAGGGGGCAACTTACGGAGCAGAGATTTATGAAGTCGAAACCTTGCATTCAGTCGGGGCTCCTGCTACATTTTTAGGAAGTTCATGGTACGCGCTTCTTCCATCCTAACTCCTGCGCCACGACTTACAGCGGCCCTCGGCTTCT
>JACQEY010000035.1 GCA_016200355.1 Nitrospirota bacterium | reverse complement strand
CCCGACACGGAATCGACCATCGTGGAGGTGCGCAGTACCAGCATTCCTCCAGTTGTGAGACAGGGAAAAATTTCTTCGGCGGCCGTATCGAAGCTCAGCGATGCGAACTGAAGCACCCGGTCACGTGTCGTCAACTCGACGATGTCGGTGATGGCGTGAACATAGTTGGCAATCGACCGGTGCTCGATCATCACCCCCTTAGGATGACCGGTGGAACCGGAGGTATAAATCACGTAGGCCAAGTTGTCCGGTGCCTCCGTCCCCTCAACAACTCTGTCGGAGAACTGCGCAATGGTTTCCCATTCGGAATCGAGACAGATGGTATGGGGATTCGTTGCGGGCAGTCGGCCCAATTGGTCCTGTTGGGTCACCAGCACCTGAACCTGACTATCTCGCAGCATATATTCCAGCCGATCGGTCGGATAGTCGATATCCAGGGGCAGGTAGGCCCCGCCCGATTTCAAAATGCCGAGCATCCCGACAATCAAATTGATGGACCGTTCGAGGCATAACCCGACGACCACACCAGGAACGACTCCTCGCCGGCGGAGATAATGAGCCACGCGATTCGCCCGTTCATTCAAGTCACGATAGGTCAATACCTGTCCGTCCTGTCGAACCGCAATCGCATCGGGTGTCCGCTGCACCTGCGATTCGATCAGGCGGTGGAGGCATTGCCCTGACTTCCCAGGTTTCTGGGATCGACTCCATGCGAACACTGTCTCCTGCCGCTCGGCATTAGACATGAGGGGTAATTCACCAATGCGGGCAGCGGGATCGGAGACGAGCCCTTCCAGCACGCGCACAAAATGCTCCTGCATCCTCGCCACTCTATCGGGCGCGAACAGCTGTTCCTTATATTCAAAGTACCCGCTCAGTCCCTGGTCCGATTCCGCGAGTTCGACACAGAGGTCGAACTGGCCGCTCTGTTGGGGAATGACATACGCGTCCCACTCACGTGGTCTCTCTCCCACGGATGAAGGAGCCGATGCGTTCATTCGCGCATCGAGTTGGTTCAACAATTTGAACTTCTGCAGCACGAAGAGAATCTGCGCCAACGGAGCGCGTTGAAGATCTCGGGCTGGTCGCAAGTCCGAAACGAGTCGCGCATACGGATAGTCCTGATGATCAAACGCCTCCAGCACGGTGCGCTTCGTCTGGGCGAGGAGATCGCGACCGGTGTAGTCCGCCCGAAGGGTGTCACGCAATACCAGGATGTTCACGAAGTCTCCGACTGTCTGTGCGAATCGGGACCGGCTGCGACCGAAGACGGGGGACGCAACCGTCGTCTCTTCGATATCCGTGTAGCGATACAGCACCACTTGCAGCGCAGCCAGGCAGACGGTATACAGCGTTCTACCTTCCATATGGGCGAACGTCTTGAGTCGTTCCACCAATGCCGCATCGATGTGGAACGAATGCCAGGCATAGCGGCTGGGCTCAATGGTCGTGTGGAGCCTGTCATACAGCATGTCGTAGTTCGGCAATTCTCCGGCCAGCCGTGCTTTCCAATAGTGCGACAATCGCCGCCCCTCTTCGCCCTCCAGCAGCCTTCTGTGCCAAGCCACGTAATCACTGTATGGAACCGGTGCGGAATCGCCTCCCTCAGACCTGTTGGAGGCCTGGGTCTGTACCGACGCGTAATGACGTTTGAGGTCGTTCACCAGCAGAGCCATCGACCAGCCGTCCACCGCGATATGGTGGGCGACCAACAGAAGAAACGAATCCTGCTCACGGTGAAAGAGAGAGGCCCGCCATACGGGCCCGCGCATGAGATCGAAGGGAAGGGTCGCCACTTCCATCACCTCTCGCCGCACACGCTCCCAGCCCCATGTGGAGGCGTCTCGACTGGTCCAACTGAGAGGCAGGCTGTCGTGGATCCGTTGGACCGGAATGTCGTGTTGCGTTTCATAGGTCGTGCGAAGGATCGCGTGTCGTTCACCCAGTCTGGCAAGCGCCTGACGTAACGCAGTCTCGTCAATGCCTGACGGCAGGTGTAGCAACATTGAGACGTTGGCTGCGGCGCTGTCAGGGACTAATTGGGTCAAAAACCACAGGGCCGCCTGGTTCTCGGAGAGCAGGCACAGATTCCCTTGCTTCCCCTCCGTTGCATCCGGGGGAATGTTTGTGTGCGTCTGGTTCGGTGAAAGGACAAATTCTTGGCCGATCGTCACAGCGAGATCGCCGAGCGTGGCTCCGCCCAACAGAATCTGTAACGACAGGGGGATGCCGAAGGTTTCCTCCACACGATGCAACACCTCTGCCGCCATCAATGAATCAAGCCCCAGGAGATGCACCGGTCTATCGCAGGGCACGGACGCTTGGTTGCTCCCCAGGCGATCGGCAATGATCGCCTGCAACCACTGCTCAATCCGCCGTCGTTGTGCAGCGGGTGAGAGATCTCGAAGTTCCGCCATCGTGATGACTGTTGTGGCGGCGACCTGAGCGGGCGTTTGCACCACACTCTTGCCTATGATGTCGAGCCGGCCCCTCAGAAACTCTTCTCGACAAGCCCGTCGTTGTACTTTTCCGCTGGAGGTCTTTGGAAGACTCCCGGCCTTGATGAAAATGATGGAGGAAATACGAAGGTCATGCTGCTCCGATACCGCGGAGCGCATGGCGGCAGCTATCTCGTCGATGTCACATACCGCCACCTGTCGTTCGACTTCCTGTACCACGACGACGACTTCCTCACCGGACTCTTGCAGAGAGAACGCAGCAGTTCCTCCCGCACGGCACAGAACATGGGATTGTTCCACTGTACGTTCGATGTCCTGAGGATAGTGGTTTCTGCCTCGAACGATCAGCAGGTCTTTCAATCTCCCCGTGACAAAGACTTCGCCGTTCTTCACAAACCCGAGGTCACCGGTCCGCAGGAACGGCCCTTCGCCGGTATCTCGGAGTATGGCGCTGAAGGTACGCGCCGTTTCTTCCGGATTGCCCCAATAGCCTTGCGTGGTGCTGGCTCCGGCCAGCCAAATTTCACCGACCTGTTGCGCCGCACAACGAGACAACGTTTCCGGATGGGCGATGACCACTTTCGTATCGCCGACCGGAGTGCCACAGCCGATCACCTGTCGAATCGGCAATGCGCCAGGCTCGGCCTCGCAGACCACACCCTGTTCCAACGCGGCCGAGTCAAGCGCCTGCACCGTCGGCGGGACGCCCTCCCGCTTCAAGGAAATCAGCAGCGTATATTCCGCCATCCCGTAAGCAGGGAAAAACGCCTCGCGGCGAAATCCCACCGGCGCGAACGCATCGACGAATCGATCGATGGTGTCCGGTGCAATGGGTTCCGCTCCGCAACTCGCCACTTCCCACCCCGAGAGATCCAGCCTCGCGCGATCCTCCGGCGGGACAACCTCCACGCAGTGACGATAGGCGAAGTTAGGACCACCGCTGTGTGTAACATGGTGTCGCTGAATGGCTTCAAGCCAGCGCAGCGGACGTTTCAGGAAGGTGAGCGGGGACATGATGTAGGATGGCCGGCCAATCCAGGCGGGCTGGATGATGCCTTTCACCAGCCCATAATCGTGGAAATGCGGCATCCAGGATAACGTGACGGAATGCCCATCATAGTAACCGGCGTCGGTAATGCAGCGGCTCTGAGCGACCATGTTGCCGTGGCTCACCATGACCCCTTTGGGTGCCGAGGTCGAGCCCGATGTGTATTGCAGATAAGCCAGGGCTGAGGGGAGCGGATTCGTTAACTTCCACCTAGACGAAGAGTTTGAACCGACGTCATCGAGACTGATCCAATGTTCCATCGGAATCAGACCGCCATGGGAGCCCTGTTCCCGTAGCATGGAGAAGATCTGGTTTGTACTCAGCGCCCCAATGGAGCAGGCATCCGTGGCTATGCCCTGCAAGCGCGCGGCACTGTGCTTGAGACGAAACGCATCGGGCGGCGGAATTGGCACGGCAATCAGTCCAGCATACAAAGCACCCCAAAACGCTTGTACAAAATCGAGACCGGGCGGGTAGACCAGGAGCAGCCGCTCTCCGGGCATGAATCGAGATTGCAGATATCCGGCGATCGATCGAGCCTTGGCATCTAGGTCTCCGTACGTCAGGACGGTATCGCAGGTCACCCCGTCTCGCAGGAAGACATAGGCGACCTGGTCTGGCCGGCGGTCAGCCCGCCACCGCATTACATCAAGAAGCGTAACGGCAGGCGGAATGATTACGGGCGGATGTCTGACCATAACAAGCTTAACCCTGGTGGAGCCGAGAGGCGCGCACAGGCGATGTGTCGTTGACCTATTATTATGAAAACACAGAAGACTTTGAGTTCGCTACCTTTTCAGACCGGCGAATGGATGGACAACAGCCGTCATCTCCCGCAGATCTCACGGCGCCGCTTCAGTCTACTGCAGAGTGTATACTTTATAAAACGGAATCACCTTTTCCAAACTATAAGTTACCTGTAATGGTGCAAGAGAATCACGTCAAAGCACATGATTCCATTTGAATTTTGAGGTTGACCACGTTAGGCTGCATATTATCGTCGGCCCTGGTCCGGAGAGGTGCGAGAGTGGCCGAATCGGGCAGTCTCGAAAACTGCTGTCCTGGCAACGGGACCGTGGGTTCGATCCCCACCCTCTCCGCCAAACCAAGTTCGCTCGTGCAGCCGGCGTCCCGGGCGCGTCTGTCTTGTTCATTTGGTTTGTCTTGTTTGTTTGGTTCGAAAAACCAAGAAACCAAAGGAACCAGATAAACCAGATCAACCCGTCGCGCCTTTCATCTTCGACTTTTCCTTCAACGCTCGCCTGAGCTCGACCATTGCCAAGGTATCTCGCGCGCAATATCGCAGCAAGGCCTCTTCAATCGTTGCCCGCTCGACCCAATCCGTTTCGACAAAGACCATGCGGTAATACTGACTGGCGGCATGCCCTCCCTCTTTGATGGCCAGATCATCATAGGCAAGTGAGGGGACTATCGCCGGCAGCACCGACTTGATTGAGTAGGATCCGCCGAACGCCGGATGGTAGTAATGGTCTCGCACGATCGGGAAGAGATCCCAGAGGCGACTGACGATACGTGAGAGCGCCGACTTGAGTGACGGAAGCGCGGCGGCCAGCTGCTCCACGATGGACCGTTCGTACGGCGAATAGACACAGATACTGCCCCGGTCCCCCAGAGATTCCAGCAAGGCTTCGGCAAGAACCTTCCGGGGATCACTCACATCCTTGTGCAGAAACTCCTCGTGGCGCAGCTCACCGCTTGCCTGTTCAATATGATTCGACCACTGAACCGGAAGGGCCTGATAGGGTCTCGTCTCTGAGAATCGAGGCACCGCCAGCATGATCGTCTCGAAATCGAGGTGATGCACCGGATACTGCACGGACTGCAACACAGGGCCGAGCTTCTCGGACATCCACTCGACATTCTCCTTCACACGACGCTGAACCGGCGACAGCTTTGTGCCGGCTGGAATCTCGTCGATTGTCGTCACCCCCTGTTGAGTCAACTGATCGACCACCTGCTTCGACCCTGGCAAATAATGAATCCACCGTTCTGGTTTGTCTTTGGTGCAATGTTCCCAGAAGGGGCAATCGTAGGGAATATGACAATGGCGGTCTGGCTCAATGGCAGGGGGTAGTGTCTGGAGCAGGATGTGAGTCATCGCGGCCAACCGCTCAGGCACCGCAGCCCGCCGTAGAGCCACTGCCTCTGATCGATCCTGAATCGCAAATAACTCCGTCAGATCGATCTCTCCATTCCGATACAAATACCCGGTATTGATATGCATGAGACAGACGGAGATCAGCGTCAGTCCTGCGCCTATTATCACTTCACTTTGCACGGCGAGATCTTCGAGATGCACGTCTTTGACCTTCGTAGAAGACTTGACCTCGATCAGACGCCAGCCACAAGGCTGCTCCTCCGCGGTCATGACACGCTCTAAAATATCCGCACGAATCAGCACCCCATTGTGCATAAACGCCGCTTCGAAAATGGCCGGCACGGTGAGATCCTGGACCAGTTCAGCCGTTTGCGCGAGAGCGGCTTCTGTCTGGCGATAGCCTGCTGTCACCAATACCCCGTCTGGAAAGCGAGCCCGAGCCAACTCCCCGACTTCTGTTCCCATATCGAACATTGCCTGAGTCGCCGCGTCCGGCTTGGTCGCGAGAGCGGGATGATGAACTTCGAGGTACAGGCGCTTGTGACATTGCAAGCCGGACAGGAATTTTGACTTTGACAGGCGCGGGGCCTTTGGAAGAGCAACGGATGAGAGATCACTGAGTTCCGTCATGGTGAGATGACCCTAATCGGACAGACACACCTTTGTCCAGCAGAATAGCCGCAAAACAGGCGAAACTGGTTAATCTGGTTTGTTGGTTGATTTGATTTATCTGGTTAGTTTCGTTCAACTAAAAAACCAAACAAACGAAATAAACCAAATAACGGTCTTCTTCATCCTGTTAGGATGGCCGCCATGGCGTCCCGCGTTGCACAGATCAGAAAATCCGTTCTAACCCTTGCGTTACCGATCACGGTCAGCACCCTGCTTCAACGCACAGAAGGCATCGCCGCTGTCTTCCTTGTCGGTGGCCTCGGCGCCACATCCATTGCGGCCGTGGGACTCGGCCAGTTGCTGGCTTTCATCGCCACTACGCTCGTTTCTGGATTATCGGTGGGCGCCAACGTCCTCATCGCTCAATTATGGGGCGCTCGCCGCACCAAAGATGTCGGAGAAGCCGCCACGCATCTTCTTGGATTGGCCGCCATTTTGTCCTGCTCGCTTGTGGCGCTCGGATGGTCCCTGAATCGTATCACCATGGAGCTGTTGGGAGCAGAACCCGACGTCATCTCGCTGGCCCTTCCCTACTCGAACTTCATCTTCCTGGTCATTCCCTTCACGATTTTCTTGCAAGTCCTCTCTTCGATCATACAAGGCACAGGAGACACCAAAACTCCGATGTACGCCTTGATCGCGGTGAATCTGCTGTATCTGACGATCGCCTATCCGCTGATCTACGGACTCTGGGGCTTTCCTGCCTTGGGTATCACCGGCGCAGCTGTGGCAGCCGGCCTGGCGGAAGGAACGGGCGTGGCCTACCTCCTCTGGGCCTGCCGAACGCTCTTTAGAAAGTCACTTAAGATACGACACGATCTCTTGCGCTCCACCTGGCAAATCGGCGCATCGGTTTCCGGTGAGCGAATATTTCAACAGGCGGGGATTATTCTCTACACCAAGATCGTCCTGCTATACGGCACTGTGACCTATGCCGCCCATCAAGTCGGCTTGTCGATCGAATCCCTGTCGTTCCTGCCGGGATATGGCTTCGCGATCGCCGCAGCCACGATGGTGGGGCAGAGTATCGGCGCAGGAAAATATGTCCGGGCTAAATTGGAAAACTGGGAAGCGAATCGCCTGGCCGGTATCGCGATGGCGTCGATGGGCGTGCTGTTCTTTTTCTTTCCTTATGTGCTGCTCCGTACCTTTACCAACGACGAAGCCGTCGTCGAACTCGGGACGGTATTCCTGCGCATCGTCGCCATTCTCCAAGTCCCGCTCGCCCTCACCATGGTCCTGGCCGGATCGTTACGGGGAGCCGGCGATACCCGATTCATCATGTTGGCGACGACGATCGGCATGTGGGGTGTCCGCCTACCTCTCGCGGCCATCGCAGGTCCCTGGCTTGCGCTCGATGTGCTCTTCGTGTGGAGCGCGATGATCGCTGATTGGACGGTCCGAATGGGACTGCTACTCTGGCGCTACCGATCGGAACGATGGAAAGCGATTCAGGTCATCCACTAATCCACACGGTTCATCACAGCGTGCCCCAGGCGCCATAATTTTTTTATTGATTTCATTGTCAGATTGTCAGTAGGTTATCCAACAGGGTCGCGGGGGAACTGAAACGTGCCTGCGGCTCTGAGCGTAGAGTTGTTTCTACGTTATTATGGTTACAGCAACCTCAATCAATCCATTACCTTTAAAAGGAGACTATCATGAAAACAAAAGCAATTTTCTATCACGCAGGATGTCCGGTGTGTGTCGCAGCCGAGCAAAGCGTCGCGAACGCCCTTGATCCAGCGAAATATACCGTGGAACACGTCCATCTCGGCACGAACAAGTCGCGGGTGAAAGAAGCCGAAGCAGCAGGGGTCAAGTCAGTTCCGGCTCTGGTGATGAATGGCGCAGCCTTTCACATTAACTTCGGCGCCGGCATCGATGCATTGAAATAACCGATTCAGTCTACTGACTGCACTAAGATCAGGGGGCGTGCCTAACGGCACGCCCCCTTTTTTTCTCAAATTGCCTGCTCATTCGAATGGATCAGGTATCCTCATGCGACTCGGAGCACCAAGCGTTTTCCGCAAGCCTTGACGTACTTGCGCAACGTCGCAATCGATGGAGAGTGCTTCCCGCTGGCAAGCGCCCGCTCCAGACGAGCGATAGCGGGAGCATGCGTCCCCATTCGAGCTGCCACTTGTCCTTGAGTAAGCCCCGCTTCTTGCCGCGCCTTGAGCAAGGCATCGAGCAGCGCGGATTCTTCGCGCTCAATACGTTCCACCTCTGCGCGCACGCCCGGGCGGCGCATGAGCTTCTTGACGAGTTGATCATGCGTATGCATCTTTGACCTCCTTCAGCCGCGCCTCAGCGATCTCACGCTCGCGAAGAGGCGTCTTGTCCGACTTCTTGATAAAGCTATGCAGCATGACGATTCGTTTGGCGACCAGAGTACAAAAGAATACGCGCGCAATCCCTTCGGTGCCTTTCAGTCGCAACTCGAACAGACCGTCACCAAAGGCTTTGGTATGCGGCGCTCCCAAGTTTGGGCCGAGCACAACCATTCGGCGAGTGAGCACGACATATCTCGCTGCCAACGTATCGGGCAGGCCCAGAATCTCGGCCTGCACGACATCGCTATAATAGGAGATCGTGTAATCCACCGTCGAATAGTAACAAATATGTTAATCTCGCGCAAGCAAGATAGAGATCAACTATTCGAAACGTGCCTCTTCAATGTTGAATTTACGGCGATAGATGAGAGCAGGAGGTGGCATGCGACGATGAAGCTGGTCGCCTTGAGCTAGCCCGTGTTTGACGGAGACATCAAAAGAGGGCACGATGCGCTCCCGAGGAGGTACGACATGGGGCAGCGACGAGAGGCGCTTTCCAGTCTGCCACACCGATGCGCGCCGATCGTCGGTCTGCAGAGCCTTGCTAGACGGCCTCGACGGTATCCTGCAGATGCAATTCTCCCAGTGTCACGCCGAAACATGAGGCGAGTCCTGTATACGTCTCTAGAAAGTACCCCCACGCGTCATGATTAGCGTTAACAGCAAACCACGACGGTGGTGCAGCAAGGAGCACCGCGCGGCTGATGTCATCTGCCCCGCCAGACGGTTTGCCATGAGAAATGGCCAAAAGGTGAAGGAAGTACCGAACTATCTGGGAATCAACTTTACCGTATCCCAACGGTTGCGTCTTCTTGACCTCGATGTAGATCCGATTCTCGTTAGAGACTTTTGATCGGAGCACGATATCCGGTATCATCCCGCCAATGATGTCAACCATGAATTCCCGATGGGGATTCCAGCGGCTGTCATCTGCGATC
This sequence comes from Nitrospirota bacterium, assembly GCA_016200355.1. Classification (GTDB taxonomy): domain Bacteria; phylum Nitrospirota; class Nitrospiria; order Nitrospirales; family Nitrospiraceae; genus Palsa-1315. The sequence goes on along the minus strand of JACQEY010000035.1, from coordinate 12,310 downwards.
AGCTCAAAACCCTTGTCACCGATTAGATCGAATAGATTCTTCGCGTCGGATGTGGAATTGTGGACAGACAACTGGGAAGGCACGTCCACAGTTGCGAATCCACCTCGAAGCGTTTCGCACAGTCGGCGTTCAAGATCTTTCTCGGTCATGGCGCCTCCGTTTGGTTGCCCGTCTAAATAGTGAGTATACTGACGAATATAGTACGCGAAACCTGGCAGTACACTCCTCTGTGCTTACAGCGCCAGCGCTACGAACTGTGGCGCGTGAAGCGCGAGACTTGGGGGAAAAACGGGACTGGTCTGAGATTGCATCTTCGCGAGTCGCGCCTTTCTCGCTCGTCCCGCCAGTCTCGCGCGAATTAGCAATTCGTCGACCTCGTATCCATTCCAGTCCCGATGGTCACCTCGATTCTCGAGACTCCCTTCACATTCGCGCACAGGTCACCGAGGCCGGGGGTAACTAATCGAAACGGCCCGCCTTTCGCAACAGGCAACGATGCTCCATCAAGTTCATAGACGAGAACCCCGTGCTCTCTCGCCTGTTGGAGCGTGAGGCAGACTGAATACTTTCCGTCTGCCGAATGCACAGTCACATGATCCGCGCCGATGGCCAGTGCTGGAATATTGAGCAGACCGCTCACATGAATCCCTTTACCATTCATGCCGGGCATCACCGTCGAGATATCCAGATGATGTTCTGCAGGCAACGATGCGATCGCAGCACGATCGAGCGAGACAGGTTGGACCACCGCCCCGTCGATCCGCACGATACCAGGACCGGTTCGTTCCCGCTCAGTGATAGTCTTGATCACCGCCGTCAGCAGGTCGTTCAATGGCGTCGGAATGCCAAATTGTCGCCCGAGCTTTGCGACATACCCGTTCAAAGAGTCGATCTCGGTGGGCCGTCCAGCCTTCCAATCGTCATACATCGAGGTATGGATATCCCGTATCTCACTCGTCCAACGGACCACCTTCTCTGCCATATCGGCAGCTAACGGCACTTTCGCACTGGCTGCCACCGCCACGATTTCACCCACGATCTGATGGATCACCCCTAGCATCTCGGGATGATCGAGCGCCTTGGAGACCTTGTCGTCGATCATCACGGTCAAGGGATTGAAGACGCAATTCCAACACATCTTCTCCCACTTGCTGCGCCGGATATCGTCGACCAACTGACAAGGAATCCCCGCCTGCTTGAACAGATCCGCGATGGCCAGCAGACGAGCGCTCTGATTCCCCATCAGTTCTCCAATCGCAACGGCCCCTTTCTTATAATGGTCGATGACGCCGGGTGCCGCAATCTTGGTATAGATATACGCGATACCACCGACGACACAATCCCGTTGAAAGCGCGCCAGGATACGGTCTTCGGTATCGACCCCATTCTGTAGGGTCAAAATGACGGTCTTATCGGTCAGAACCGGCTCGATTTGGGTCAGCACCTCATCCAGATCGTAGGCTTTGACGGAAAGGACGATCAGGTCCGGCTTTGGGAAATATCGCGGATCGGATGCGGCTGGTGGATGCACGGTGAAGGAGCTACCAGCACTGCGAATCGTGAGTCCATTCTGCTTCACGGCTGCGAGCGTCTTGCGCCGCAGCAGGAACGACACAGAAAGATTCGCTTTCACTAAATGCGCGCCGAAGAACCCACCGACTGATCCAGCTCCCACCATGAGAATCTGTTTCATGTTGCTCCTCGCAAAAAATGGAGGTGTACTATACCACGCAGATTCGTTGGCTCGAAATACGGTACAATTCGCGCAACAATCAGGTAGATAGGCTGAAGGCTTATAGGGGTCGGGCTTCTTGCGCAACGAGGATTCATCTCTGCTTGAACATAAGGTCCTAGAAACCGAGAAGGTGTTGAATGGCTATGTCTTGCGAGATATTTTTCAGCCTTCAGCCTTCAGTCTAAACACCTGAGTAGTTACCAATCCGCCCATGGCCACCGACGGTCAGATCCTCCTCGCCCGCACACAGCTGGCTTCCGCTAAGAATGTGACCGTCCTCACGGGAGCCGGCATTTCAGCTGACAGCGGCGTGCCGACCTTTCGCGGGGTGGAAGGCTTGTGGCGAAACTTTCGCGCGGATGATCTGGCGACCCCGGAGGCCTTTGCTCGTGACCCACGATTAGTCTGGGAATGGTACAACTGGCGGCGCGAATTGATTGCAACGAAACAGTCCAACCCTGCCCACATCGCCCTTGTAGAACTTGAACGTCGCAGGCCCGATACATTCTGGCTGATCACGCAAAATGTCGACGGACTCCATCGAACCGCCGGCTCGCAACGGCTCTCCGAAATTCACGGGAACATCTGGAGGGTTCGTTGTACCGGCTGTGGCGTCATCTCGGAAAATCGTGAGATCCCTCTTCCCATCCTGCCGAAATGCCGCCTGTGCCATGCACTGCTCCGACCCCATATCGTCTGGTTTGGGGAGTCGCTCTGGGAGGAAGACCTGCGCCGCTGTGATGAGGCCCTGCGGGCCTGCGACCTCATGCTGGTAATTGGCACGTCCGGAATTGTCTATCCAGCAGCAGGATTTGCGTCGGTCGCAAAGGAGGCCGGTGCACTGGTCATTGAGATCAATCTCGAGAGCACTCCACAGTCGGACCTGGTTGATCTCTCTCTCTGCAGGGACGGGCAAAAGATCTCGTTCCGCTACTTCTTTAGCCCGGTCTATCTGGTTTGTTTTGTTTATCTGGTTGATTTGGTTCATCTGGTTAGTTTCGTTCAAGCAAAATACCAAACAAACTAAACAAACCAGACAAACCAAACAACGGTCTTTTAGCATCCTACTAGCGGAAGAAGTTCCTCCAACGTCCGAATCACATGCCCTCCCGATGCCTGAGCGCGCCCTGCTCGATCCAGCAACACGCCCGTCAGTCCGGCTTTCGTCGCACCCTCCAGATCGTCCCGGATACTGTCACCCACATGCATCGCTTCGTCCGGGTCGACCACATGTTTTTCGAGGGCAATCTCGAAAATCTTCGGCGCCGGCTTGGCGGCCCTGGCGAAGCTTGCTATCGTCACGGTATCGAAAAACCGGTCGATGCCAAGCCCCCGCATCACAGGAAAGAGCCGGGAATCGAAGTTGGACACGATCCCCAATTCGAACCCCTCTTCACGCAACCTAGTCAGCACGGAAAGAGTTTCGGGAAACAACGCCCAGGAGCGAGGATCTTCAAACACCTGAAAGACCTGCTCGAAGAATTCATCGAACCGCTCGAACATCCCGACGCGATAAAACACATTGTGTACGATGTCGAACCACCAGAGCCGTTCACATCGCTTCAACTTGACAGGATCCGTTTCGGCAAAAACCGGCGGTGCTGCGTCGTGAAAGGCACGCTGAAAGGCTTGCGTAATCGAAGCCTGCGAGTCGGGAGTCTGCCGAAACCCGTGCTGAACCGCATGTGTGAGATAGATGTTCGCCACTGAACCATTCACATGAAACAGCGTCTCGGCTGCGTCAAAAAAGATGACGTGAATTGGTGTCTTCATTGGCCGTGCAAATCCTCGTTGCGTCGAATTGTAGTCAGGTCAAAAATCTGAAGTCAAAACGCGTACCTATCGTGCGATTTCTTGACAAAGAATTCCCTCACTGCTAGCTTCGACATAGTTCAATAACATTGGAGAGTTAGGTGTCATCAACCATCTTTGTCGTTGATAGTAGTCCCGCCGTCCGCCGGCTAGTCGAGCATATTTCAAAGCAAGAAGGGTGCGAGGCACAGGGATTCCATGATGGCCCCGCAGCCTTGGAAGCGGCACGCCGGATGAGCCCAAATCTTATCATCGCAGATTATCATTTGGAGAACATGACCTTTTCGGGATTCTGTAAAGAAGTCCACAAGCGGGATACCCTGGCAGAAACCTATATTGTTGCCCTGATCAGTTCTTCAGATCGTGTGGATGAAGCCCACTTGCGTTCACTGGGGGTAAAGGCCTTTCTCAACAAACCATTTCAGTCGGAAAGCCTTATCGATTTGATCAAGGATCTGGAAGCGCAACAGGCATCCAGGACGAACGGAACAAAGAAAAAATCCCGCTCTTGGCCACCAGTCTCAAGCGCGACAGACTCCGATGATGATGCCTTCAACGATGACAGCCTGACCGAGGAAGAAGAGGAACAGGCCATTGCACCCCACTCCCAACCGAAAGACTCCCCCGTGACCACCGCCACAGTCGCGCAAACCTCGACAGCTGAACCGGAAGAGGCGATGAAGGGCCTCTTCGGTCAACTCCTTCAGTCCATGTCAGAACGGACGGAAAAAAAGATTGCCGACCTGCTCCCCCAGATGCTGGGAAATGATCTGGCAACTCTCGTGGCCAAAGCCGTGGAAACAGAAGTGCGCACACATATGGGTGCAGCCCTCTCGGAAGAGCGGCTGACTCAGGTACTTGAACCGTTGCTCATGACGGCACTCCCGAAGGTGCTCTCACGGGAAATGTCCCTCCTCCAACCCATCATTCGACAGAGTGTGTTCGAAACCGCGAGTCCCCTGATCAAAGAGCGCATCGATCAATTCGTCCGCAAAGAAATCACTGCCGTTCGCACCGCACTGTCCGATATGGTTCGGGAACAACTCGGTTCGCTTGAGGGACTCGTCAAGGAGGAGATTCAACAGGCTGCTGCCAAACAGACCGCTGAAATGGCCGAAGCACTCGTCCGGGTGACAGCCCGCGAGCAGGTCGAAGAGGCTGTTCTGCGTCTCGTGCCAAATCTAGCCGAAGAGCAGATCAAAGCAGAGATCGTTCGTCTCACGCAAGCCGCATAGGCCTTCGCCTCCACTCCAACTTACCCCTTCTTGCTCTTCTTAGCCTTACTCCGCCTGGCTGTCGCCAATGCCTTCACCGATGCGCCGCACTTCTGGCAGGATGCTGAAAAAGTCCACCGCCATGTCTAGTTTATTTGGTTTGTCTGGTTTGTCTGGTTTGTTTGGTTTTTTGGTTGAACGAAACTAACCAGATGAACCAGATAAACAAAACAAACCAGATCAACCAAATAGACCAGATGAACCAGATGACCACACCCCAACTCGATAAAACCTACGATCCCAAGGCGGTCGAAGCACGTTGGTATGAAGTATGGAGTCAGAAAGGCTACTTCCACGCCTCGCTGACCCATCCCGGCCAACCCTACAGCATCGTGATTCCCCCCCCGAATGTCACAGGCTCACTCCATGTCGGCCATGCGCTCAATCATTCGCTACAAGACATTCTGGTACGCTGGCGGCGCATGCAGGGCCGCAATGTGCTCTGGCTACCCGGCACTGATCATGCGGGGATTGCCACGCAGAACGTCGTGGAAAAACAGCTCGTGACCGAAGGCGCGTCTCGGGAATCCCTTGGACGCGAACGGTTTATTGAGCGTGTCTGGCAATGGAAAGCCACCTCAGGAAACACGATCATCAGTCAACAGAAGCAACTGGGAGAATCCTGTGACTGGGATCGTCTTCGCTTCACAATGGATGAAGGGCTATCAAAAGCCGTCATCGAAGTCTTCGTACGGCTTTATGAAGATGGACTGATTTATCGTGGGGAACGGCTGATCAATTGGTGCCCGCGCTGTCTGACGGCACTATCGGACATCGAAGTCGAGCACGAGGACGTGAAAGGGAAGCTCTACACGATTCGATACCCTCTTGCTGACAACCCGACACAGTATCTGCTCGTAGCCACCACGCGCCCGGAAACTATGCTAGGCGACACTGCCGTGGCTGTGCATCCGGAAGATCCCCGCTACAATCGTTTCATCGGACAACGAGTCAACCTGCCACTCACGAACCGAACCATCCCCATTGTCGACGACGCCATTCTCGTCGATCGCGAGTTTGGAAGCGGCGCGGTGAAGATTACCCCGGCTCATGACTTCAACGACTTTGATGCTGGAGAACGTCATGGGCTTCACCGCATAAAGATCATGGACATTCATGCCACTCTTGCAGCCGACATGCTTCAGTACGATGCCAGGGTTGATAAAAACGTGCTGCCATTTCTTGCTGGACTACCTGTTGCAAAGGCCCGCTTAAAGGTTGAGCAGCTCCTCTCTGAAATGGAATTATTGGAAAAAGTTGAACATCACAAGATGGCATTGGGCAAGTGCTATCGATGCAAGACAGTTGTCGAGCCCTACCTGTCCATACAGTGGTTTGTAAAAATTAAACCGCTCGCTGAACCTGCGATCAAAGCTGTCGAAGATGGCCGAATCCGGATCATCCCAGAATCATGGACTAACAACTATATGGGATGGATGCGGGACATCAAAGACTGGTGTATCTCTCGGCAGATTTGGTGGGGGCATCAAATTCCTGTCTGGTATTGTGCGCAATGCACTCCTGGCGGATTTCTTAAGAGCAAACACGACGAGAGGCCACTTATCGGTCTCGATGCCACGCCTATCATCGCCAAATTAAAGCCTGAGAAATGCCCGAAATGCGGTGATACCAATCTGGTTCAAGACCCCGACGTCCTCGACACCTGGTTCTCATCTGCCCTCTGGCCCTTCTCCACACTGGGATGGCCCGAACAGACTCCCGAGCTGAAGACGTACTATCCGACCTCGACCTTGGTCACGGGCCTCGACATCCTTTTCTTCTGGGTTGCTCGTATGATCATGATGGGCCTCAAATTCACGGGCGATGTCCCCTTCCGCGACGTCTACATCCATGCCTTGGTCCGCGATGCCGAAGGGCAGAAAATGAGCAAGTCGAAAGGCAACGTTATCGATCCGCTGCATGTGATGGAGCAGTTCGGCACCGACGCGCTCCGCTTCACGCTCGCATCGATGGCTTCACCGGGACGCGATATCAAACTTGCGGAGGAACGGATCGAAGGCTATCGCAATTTCGCCAATAAGATTTGGAATGGCGCTCGTTTCACCCATATGTACCTTGCCGGCACAAAAGAGTTGTGTCCCCCGGCTGAGCAGCCCTTCCCTAATCGCTGGATCATGAGCCGCCTCAACCAAACAATTCAGACTGTGACGACAGAGCTCGATGCCTATCGCTTCGATCGTGCAGCCAATGCGCTGTACCAATTCTTCTGGCACGAGTACTGTGACTGGTATCTCGAACTTATCAAGCCTGTGCTGCAAGATCCCGCCCATCCACACGGTGCCATTACCCGGCAGGCTCTGCAAGACACCTTTGAAATATGGCTCCGGTTGCTTCATCCGTTCATGCCGTTTATCACGGAAGAAATTTGGCAAACCCTCCCCCATACCGGAGATACAATCGTCACCCAGCCCTACCCGATCCCTCTCTCGGCTTGGCACGATGCCTCGGCTGAAAACACGTTTGGTGCGTTCGAACAGAGCATCGGCCTCATACGCACTGCTCGCGTACTCCTCAACTATCCACCTGGACAAGAGGTACGTGTTTTTGTAACCCATGAGGATCCGGCAACGAGCGCGATCCTGGTTACGCTCGAACAGGACCTCGCGCATCTCGGACGAGCACGGATCTCGCCCGTTCCTACTTCCCAGTGGCCAACGTCGAATGTGCTCCGCCTCGTCACAGGCGGCGTCACAGTGGGCCTGTCCGTCGAGGGTGGCGTGGACCTCCAGAAAGCGCTCGACCGCCTCGTGAAACAGATCGCAGAAACCGACAAGGAATCCCAGCGGCTTGACGGCAAATTAAAAAGTACGGACTTTGTGTCGAAAGCTCCCCCAGAAGTGATCACCGACCATCAGGACCGCCTCCGCGCACTCTCTCGTGATCGTGCCATGCTGACCAGCAGCGAACAGCAGCTGCGCGCGATGCTGGGAGCCTAAGCATGATGGCGCTGCCCGCTGTAGACATCCGACGTACGGTCCGGATGGGACTCGAAGAAGACCTCGGCCAAGGCGACATCACGACAACAGCACTTTTTTCCGAACCAATTCCTGCCCGCGCCAGAATCATCGCCCAACAACCCCTCGTTGTTGCAGGGATGACTGCGGCCATTCAAACATTTATCGCAGTAGATGCCTCTCTCAAGCTGACTCCAGCCCGACGAGATGGGTCGCATGCCAAAACTGGAGATGTGCTATTGCAGATCGAAGGCGATGGACGATCCATCTTAATGGCTGAACGAGTCGCCCTGAACTTTCTCCAACACCTCTCCGGGATCGCCACCCTGACGAATCGCTTCTGCCGTGCTGTTCATGGCTATCCCGTCAACATTATGGATACAAGAAAGACTCTCCCCGGCTGGAGAGCGCTTCAGAAATGGGCTGTGTCGCTCGGCGGGGGAACGAACCACCGTATGTCGCTCGGCGATGGCATCTTGATCAAGGACAATCATCTGGCCCTGATGAAAAATAAGAAACAGGCTGTCCTTACAGCCTGCCGGACAGCTCAAGTAATCGCCGCCAAAGACAAACCTGTGATTGTCGAAGTGGAATCGCTATCGGAAGTTCACGATGCCCTTCTTGGCAAGGCCGACATCATACTCCTGGATAATATGACTCCTGCCACTGTCAAGCGAGCGGTGAAACTCATCGACGGCCGCGCGTTGGTAGAGGTCTCGGGAGGCATCACCCTGAAGAATGTCCGCGCCATGGCGGCGGCCGGTCCAGACCGCATCTCCATCGGAGCCCTCACCCATTCAGCTCCCGCCGCGACACTCAGCCTAGTATTCGAACCACGCCGCAGGCCTAGCACGTAACGGAAAACTCTTTTGACACGCGAGAACCTAGAGAATCCGCATATGATCTACAACAACAAAACTTTCCCGCAGGATGCTCAAAAAGACCGTCCGGCAAGGCCGCAGGCGAGTCGAAACCGGAGGCGTACCCTCTGGGGTACGTTGAGGATTTCGATGAACCGAGAACGAAGCTGGCGGTCTTTTTCAGCATCCTGCTAGATAACTCGTGCAACCTTCGCCACCACTTACCCGAAACACAATCCACAGCACCCTCTCGACCACGTGGTTGGGGCGACGCATCGAACTGTTTGACTGCCTCCCTTCAACGAACCGAGAGGCCGTTCAGCTTGCACAGGCAGAAGTGGAGCATGGCACGGTCGTTGTCGCCGATAGCCAAACCGCCGGACGCGGGCGTCTCTCCAGAACCTGGTTTTCTCCGCCCGGTGCCAACCTCTACTGTTCCATGATTCTCAGAACGATACGCCCACCTGAGCGCCTCACAGAATGGCTCTCCTGGTTGCCGCTGATCTCTGCGCTGGCCACAGCTGAAGCAATCGAGCAGGTCTCGTCTGTCCAGGTCTCCGTGAAGTGGCCCAACGATCTTCTGATCTCGGATCGAAAGGTCGGAGGGATTCTATGCGAAAGCGCTACAGGGGCAAGGTCAGACCCTTTCCAGATTATCGGAATCGGCATCAACGTCAACCTTGACCATGATGATTGGCCTGCTGACTTGCGCGGCTCAGCCACGTCGATCTGGCAGGAGCGGAAGATAGTGATCGATCGCAACAGACTGCTCGCGCTGCTGCTCCTTGAGCTCGAACAATGCCTCGATGAATTAGCAACTCACGGAATAGGCCGGCTTGCGCTGGCCTATCACCAACGTTGCTCGACCATTGGCTACAGGGTACAAGCAGCGTTGGCCAATGGAGACATGATCGTGGGACTTGCCGAAGGAATCGGCCAGGATGGATCATTACGCGTGCAGCCGCAGACGACTGACCCTCGCTCGGGAACGCCGGAAGTCATCCACTTGCGCGTGGCCGACATTATCCATATGAAAATCTAGCCAAACCACCCAAGCGAATCGTACAATGGTTCCTATGCTCATCGTCGTTGATATTGGCAACACCAATATCGTCTGGGGCGTCTATGACGACCGCACCCTGGCGGCCCATTGGCGATTGGCTACGGACGTGAAAAAAACTTCGGACGAATACGGCATCCTCTTTTCCAGTCTTCTCACAGCAGCAGGGATTCCCTCTCAACGCCTCTCCGGCGCCATCATCTCCAGTGTTGTGCCTGCGCTGACCGGGACCGTCGAGGACATGATCGGCCAGTACTTTCATCAGCATCCCCTGATCGTCACCTCAGATACGGACACGGGGCTCACACTCCGTTATGCCAACCCAAAAGAAATCGGGAGCGACCGGCTGGTGAATGCTGCAGCCGCATATCATAAATATCGCCGCGATCTCATCGTCGTCGACTTCGGCACCGCCACGACCTTTTGCGCCATCACAGCAGAGGGCCACTACCTCGGAGGCGTCATCGCCCCCGGCCTCGGGATCTCGGCGGAGGCCCTGTTCGCCCGCGCCGCTAAACTAGCCAAGGTGGAATTAATCCGTCCGAAGACCGTGATCGGCACTGACACCGCCGGTAGTATTCAAGCCGGCCTGTTATTCGGGTATGCAGGACTGGTCGACACCGTCGTCCGGCGAATGGAACAGGAACTCGGACACTCAGCCTACGTCATCGGCACCGGAGGACTCAGTTCCATCCTGGCAGCCGAAACCACTTCCATTCAAAAGATTGAACCCTTCCTCACGTTAGAAGGCCTTGAGCTTCTCTACCGACGAGCCCAAGGTGCTTCCCCTCCCACCATGCAGGCCTAAAGACCACCGTTCCTTACACAAGTAATTATTTTTTTTGGCCCCGTTGACTTTATGAGCCCTGTGGCTATCTCCAGACGAGCAAAGGAGTCTTTCATGGCTGAGGAACAGCAGAACGCGAATACAATCGAGAGCTTGGATGCTTTATCGCATGAGACATCCTCGGCCACAGAGGACGCCAGCCTAGTCGGAGAGCTTCAGCAGGCTCTCGCGGCAAAAGCTGAAGAGATAAAGAGTTTGAACGACAAGTATCTCCGACTCGCAGCCGAGTTTGATAACTATAAGCGATTGATCCAACGGGACCAGCGGGACCAGATCCGATTCGGCAATGAACAATTGTTGAAGGAACTCTTACCAGTTGTCGACAATCTCGAACGGGCCATCAAGTCCTCACGAGAGGGTGGGAACAGCAACGTCCTCATCCAGGGCGTGGATCTCACCCTCAAGCAGTTGACGGGAGCCTTATCGAGGTTTCATGTCATACCAGTTGAGACGGTCGGCCAGCCGTTCGATCCCGCCACGCATCAATCTGTCACCTCCGTCGCGTCAAAGAAGGTTCCGGCGCAACACGTGGTGGAGGAGTTTCAGCGAGGATATCTCCTGCATGACCGTATCTTACGGGCGGCCATGGTGAGCATATCGACGGGGCAGGCCGGCGGCGCACCGGGAACGGACGAGACGATCAGCTCGTCGTAATAACATCATCAAAGACAGACCTAGTGAGGAAGGAGTAGGCACATGGGCAAAGTGATCGGCATCGACCTTGGAACCACGAACTCTTGCGTTTCCATCATGAGCGGAGGCGAACCGATTGTGATCGCCAACGCAGAAGGGGCGCGCACGACACCGTCCGTCGTCGCCATTACAGAAAAGGGTGAGCGCCTCGTCGGACAAATTGCGAAGCGCCAGGCGATTACCAACCCGGAGAACACGATTTTTTCCGTGAAACGCCTGATGGGCCGCAAGTTCCGCAGCCAGCAAGTGACCGACGCCGCCAAGCGGCTGCCCTACAAGATATCCGAGGGAGATAACGGCGATGCGCACGTCGAATTACGCGGCAAGCGCTACAGCCCGCCGGAAATCTCGGCCATGATTCTGCAAAAGATGCGGCAGACGGCGGAAGACTATCTCGGCGAGAAAGTCACTGAAGCGGTCATCACCGTTCCAGCCTATTTCGACGACAGCCAACGCCAAGCCACCAAGGATGCTGGTCAGATCGCCGGCTTGAACGTCCTCCGGATCATCAACGAGCCAACCGCCGCGTCCCTCGCCTACGGTCTGGACAAGAAAAAAGACGAACGGATCGTCGTCTATGACTTGGGCGGCGGTACGTTCGATGTCTCTATCCTTGAGATCGGCGACGGCGTCTTCGAGGTCAAGTCAACCAACGGCGACACCTATCTCGGCGGCGATGATTTCGATCTGAAAATCATGGATTGGCTGATCGACGAATTTAAACAAGACCAGGGGATTGATCTTCGAAAAGACAAGATGGCGCTCCAGCGACTGAAGGAGGCCGCCGAAAAGGCCAAGATCGAGCTTTCTTCCAGCCAGCAGACCGATGTGAATCTGCCTTATATCACGGCGGATGCCAAAGGCCCGAAGCACCTGAACATCAAGCTCACGCGCGCCAAGCTGGAATCGCTGGTGGACGATCTGATTGAACGCACCATCGCCCCCTGCCGAATTGCCATGAAGGATGCCGGGGTGCAGGCGTCGGACATCGATGACGTGATTCTTGTCGTTGGCCAGACCCGCATGCCCAAGGTGCAGGAGAAAGTGAAAGAGT
>JACQEY010000034.1 GCA_016200355.1 Nitrospirota bacterium | reverse complement strand
GACAGGTGCTCGACAATACCGGACACATCACCGATGCCGCCAGCGAACTTGCCAACACCTCGCAACAGGTTTCAGTCGGCACGCAGCAACAAAGCGTGGCGGTGGCGGCGATGGCCTCCGATATCGAGGAAATGACGGTGAGCTTCGAGCACGTTTCCAGCAACGCCGGCAAGGCGTTGACCATCGCCAACAATGCCGGCGATTTATCCACCCAGGGCGGGACGGTGGTGTACGAGGCGGTTGCGGAAATGAACAAGATTGCCGAATCGGTGAATCAGTCGGCGAAGATCATCCAGACGCTGGGCGAGCACTCCGGTGAAATTTCCGCCATTGTTCATGTCATCAAGGACATCGCCGACCAGACCAACCTGCTGGCGCTCAACGCCGCCATTGAGGCGGCGCGCGCCGGTGAGCAGGGGCGCGGTTTCGCCGTGGTAGCGGACGAGGTGCGCAAACTGGCTGAGCGCACCACGCAATCCACGCAGGAAATCAGCAGCATGATCGACACCATCCAGAACGGCACACAGAATGCCATCTCCAGCATGCAGGAGGGCAGCAACCGGGTACGCTGCGCTGCGCGAACAGACCACCGCCAGCACGCAAGTGGCGCGCAATGTGGAGAAAATCGCGCGAATGACCGAAGAGAACAGCGCCGCCGTCGGCAAGATCGCCGGCGCCGCCGGCAACCTGAAGGCCGTGGCCGGATCACTTCAGGAAATGGTCGGGAAATTCAAGGTGTAAAACACCGGCGCAGTTAGCGGCACGCAAACGCCGCCGTATGGCGCATACGGCGCATACGGCGGCGCAGCTTTAATTCAAGTGCGCTGCCAGGGTGGGGAGCACCATCCCCCGGAAAAGTTCGTTTATTTCCTTGGGCGGAATGGAGTTTCTGCGGTTGTGCCACCAGGTCATCGTCGAAATGAAAGTGGACGCAAGATAGTAGATGAAAAGCTCAAACGGGACATCCGAGGGATTTTTTTTCCTGAAGATTGCCCGCGCATCCTCCTTCATTATTTCCATCAGTATGTCCTCCAGGCGTTGCCGGAAGATGATCCAGCCCGGTCCGCCAACCAGCGCCCAATAGAGCTGCCTGTGTTCATAGGCATGCTCGAACATCGCCAGGCTGTAACCGATGACTTTTTCGTGACGCATGCCTGCCGGGGCGGCGCTGGCTGCTTGAGCGCTGCGCAGGAACTCCGCCAGGCCCTGGGTGCCTTCGATCAGCAGCTCGTCTTTATCACGAAAGTGCATATAGAACGTCGAGCGCCCCACGTTGGCGCGATCCAGAATTTCCTGGATCACGATTGACTCGTAGCGTTTCTCGAACATCAACGAGATCAATGCCTGGCTGAGCGCCAGCCGGGTCTTTTTGGGACGCCTGTCTTCGGTCTTGTTGTGCATATCCGCTCCTCCCAGACATGAACAAACACCCAGTGTTTGTTCAATAACAAACTAAATCATCCTTGCTGTTCTTGCACCTGCGTATCGCGCCAACTATATTTCGTTGCCAGAAAATGAACACATGTCCATTTTGATACGTTAATCCGACAGGAGCAAGCCATGACGAAAAATATTTCACTCAAAGCGTGGATCTTGATCTGCTGCCTGACGGCGGCAACCGCCTGGGCGGATGCTCCACAGGAGCAGGGAGACCTGGTCGTCCATGTCAGCGGCTTCAACAGCGAGCAAGGACAGGCAATCGCCAACCTGTTTCGCACCCAAGACGACATCTTCGGCAAGCCTTATGTCCGCGTCGTCGCACCCATTCAGCAAGGCAAAGCCAGCTTGATCTTTCCGCAGCTGCCTTATGGCGTCTACGCCGTTACCGCCTTCCATGATGAAAACGGCAACAATGAACTGGATCATAACGTTCTGCGCTTGCCGGCTGAACCACTGGGTTTTTCCAACGGTTTCAAGCTTTCCATTTTCTCCGGAATGCCAAGTTTTGAAAAACTCCGCTTCACCTTTGCCGCCGTCGCGAAGCCGCTGGAAATTACCCTCAAGTAACTACGGAAAGAAACGTCATGTTTTTTCTTGAAATGGCATGGGGCAACTTGCTGCGCAACCGGCGGCGCACGCTTTCGACACTGACGGCCATCGCCATCGGCGTGAGCATGGTGATCCTGACCAATGGCGTCACGGGCGGGATTAGCGCCAACATGTCCGATGCGCTGGTCAACCAGATCGACGGCCACTTGCACGTCCAGCACCGCGACTACAAAAAGTACTTCATTACCGATCAGGAAAAAATCCTGATCCCCGACTATCGTGCGCTATCTGCTGAAATCATGAAGAACCCTCATGTGCGCGCAGTCATGCCGCGCGTGATGATGGGGGGATTGATCAGTAAAGACGACAAGACCACGACGTTCTTCGGCTTCGGCTCCGACCTCTCGACCTTGAAGTCGGTGCTTCCTGATTATGGCAAGAATCTGGTGGCGGGGAATGTATTGTCCGCGGACGATCCCGACGGCGTACTGGTAGGACGCGCACTGGCGAACAGCCTGGGGTTGAAGGTGGGCGACGAACTGGTGCTGTTGTCCAAAACGGTCCATGGCGATAGCAGCAATGCCTTGGTGCATGTGCGCGGCGTGGTGACCTTCCCGCAGGATGACATTCTCGAGAAGAGCCTGGTATTTACCGGCCTGGGAAAAACCCTGAAAGAAAACCTGCTCGACCTTGGCGATGGCGCGACACAACTGTTAGTACGCATTGATGACATCAAAAATGTTCCCCTGGTCGAGGTCGAGCTTAATCGCCGGTTTGAAACTCTAGGCATGCCCTGGCGGGTGACGCCCTGGTATGACAATGCCGTATTCAGCCGCATCGTCGGAATGTTCGGCGGCATCGGCTCGCTGATCTCGATCATCCTGGTGCTGATGGTGGGTGTGATTACCAGCAACGCCCTGCTGATGGCGTTTTTTGAACGCATCCGTGAAATCGGCACGCTGCGCGCCATCGGCATGCGCAAGCTTGACGTGTATGGCTTGCTGTATGTCGAGTCGGCCATGGTTGGCGTCGGCGGGGCAGTGCTTGGTTTGGTATTTGGCGTTGCGCTGGTGATGCTCGGGCGCTACCTGGGCATCCCGCTGGGCGGCATCGTCAACCAGGAGATACGGCCCGTATTGAGCGTCGCCAGTCTGGCAGTGTCGGTCGCTGCGCCCATCGTTTGCATAGTCGTCGCAGCCGCCATACCGATACGCGCGGTGAGCCGGATGAGTGTCATCGAATCCTTGAATCACCATTGACCGGGGAGCCGTCATGCTTTTTCAACTTGCGGGGAAGAATATATGGCGTAACCGCCGCCGGACATTGCTCACCGAAACTTCCATCGTATTCGGCGTGCTGGTGATTATCGGCTCGGGCAATTTCATCAACGGCATGCAGCGCGACTGGGCCGGATTCGAAATCAACGCCAATACCGGGGCGTTTCAGATCGAGCACCACGATTACCAGGCGCTGGGAAAATCCGAGCCCTTGCTGGTGACGCTGGAAAACAGCGCCAAGCTGGTGGAAAGCCTGAGCAGAATTCCCGGGATACGCTCAGCATACGGAAAGTTGAATTTTTCCGGCATGGTCAGCAGCGGCCATAAAAGCACTTTCTTCGACGGCCAGGCGGTGGACGTTGCCGGGCAAAGAAAAACCCTGACGCGCCAGGAAGACTTGATCATCTCCGGCAGACCGCTGGCCGATGCGCCCGGCGGGATCATTCTCGGCGCCGATCTTGCCGACACTCTGGACATCAGGATCGGCGACCCGGTCACGATCGTTGTGAGGACTTTTTATGGTGGTTTGAATCTCACCTACGGAACGCTTGTAGGCACCAAGAACGGTCGCCACTTCCCCTCGTCAACTTATCTGGAAATGCCATTGAGCGACGCCCAAAAATTACTCAGGGTAAATGATCGGGTTTCCCAGATAGTGGTAGGCGCGGATGATTTCGACGCCATCCCGGCGCTGATGCAACGCACCGCAGCCGTGTTGCGCAATGACAAGACCGGCTATGCAATTCGCGGTTATCCGGAATTGATTCCGATCTATGCCCAGGCCATCGCCTCATTCAAGGTGATTTCCGTGGTGGTCGGCTTGGTATTGCTGCTCCTGGTGGGCGGCGGCATCGGCAACGTGATGGCCATGGCGGTGATGGAGCGAAAAAGGGAGATCGGCACGTTGCGTGCGCTGGGCATGGAAAAAAACCATCTGCGGCGCTTGTTCCTGGTGGAAGGATTGATGATCGGCGGGATCGGCGCAACGGTCGGCTTGCTTGCCGCCAGCGCCCTGACAGGGTTGATTGCCGCCCACGGCGGCATTCATCTGCCGCCGGCGCCGGGTACCAGCCAATCCTTGAACATCATTCCACGGATGGATCTGTGGATGAGCGGTTTCGGCTTCCTCATGCCTTTGCTGGTGAGCGTAATCGCCGCCTGGTGGCCGGCATCCATATCGGCAAATCTCAGCCCGGTTGAAGCCTTAACGGAGACCTGACATGCGAACCCCACAAAAAATCGGCGCTCACGCAGCACGTTCCTTGCTGCTCGTCGTCACCCTGCTCCTGACGGCTGGCATCCCGCTCGACAGTGCCGCAGAACAGCTTACGCCACTACAGATACTGGACCGGGCGGACGACAAATGGGAGCTTAACCTCAGGAACGCCACGGTGGAACTGGAGTTCCTGGTCTATCGTGAAAACGCGCTGCGCAAGACCTACCGCATGATATTGAAATACCAGGACACCGATCATGTGCTGGTGGAAACCATTTTCCCGCCGCGTAACGAAGGCGAAAAAATGTTGCAGGCGGGCCGCAGGAATTACTGGCTGTTTCTGCCGAATATCAACCGCGCGGTGCGTGTCTCCGAGTCCAACAGCCTTTCCAACAGCGATTTCTCCAATACCGATCTGTTGTCGCCGCGCCTGAGCAATGAGTATGTGCCGAAATTGCTCGGTATTGAAAAACTGCACGGCGACGAAGCCTACAAGCTGGAGCTGACCGCACAAAACGAGAGCACGCCCTACGCCAGGATTATTTACTGGGTGCGCAAGGCGGATTATTTTCCGCTGCGGCGCGATTACTACACTTTTTCCCAGCAACTGCTGAAACGCCTGGACATGAAGGCTTCATCGCCGGACATGAGCGGGCCGGATACTTTTGTGATGAGCAGCGTATTGGAACAAGACAAAAAAACCGTTATTCGTTACTTGAAACGTACACCAGGAAAAGCTTTTCCGGCGGAAACCTTCCGCGAGAGCGCGTTGATGAAGCGCTGAGGGGAAAGATCAATGCACATTTTTCCGTGGATGATTCTGTCTGTGAGTATATTTTTTTTGGCACCGATTACCACCGAAGCCCGGGCGGAACCTAACCCTTTTGGTGGGGATGATCCTTACACTGTTGCCGGTGTCCAAGGCGGCTCAATGCCTGTCGAGACAGGCGCCCAGGCCAGCATCGAAACGCAGGGATCGGTGTATCTCGGCAGCATATACGACAACGTGAACCCGGATTCGCGCATTAACCCCGGCAACCAGACACAAACCTTCAAAAAACAACGCCAGGCGCTTGAAACGCGGCTGACTTTAAGCGACCGATTCGACACACAACAGCAATGGCGCTGGCTGTTCAAAGGCTACGCGGCAAAGGCGCGTTATCGTGATTCGGATGGGGTATTGCACGACGAAGCGCGCGCGGATGAGTTGTTCGTCGACTGGAAAGGCGATGCCTGGTTTGCCAGCCTGGGCAAGCGCCGTATCAACTGGGGACACGCACAGGGATTCAATCCGGTGAATGTGGTGGTGCCGCCGCGCGACCCGGCCAACCCGAGCCGTGAAACCGAAGGCCAACCCATGCTGTGGATCAGCCGCAGCAGCGGCGCGCAAGCGATAGACTTGATCGCTGCACGCAACAAGCCACGCGGGCAACCTGGCGCCGGCGACCTGAATCGCTGGGGACTCAAATGGAGTATTGCCGCCGCCAAAAGCGATTACGCGCTCTACTACTTCGACGGCGCGCCCTACCGCGATGGCCGCGCCTATGAACGGATGCTGGGCGGTTCTTTCTCCGTCGATGTGTTTCCTGGAATCACCGCCTACATGGAAGCGGCGCGTTTCGCCAATAACTACCGCAATTATTACACCGCCACCGGCTCATCCGTTGCGAATGGCGGCGCATATTGGCATAGCGTCGCGGGTACAAGCGTCAGCCTGGGCGGCAAGCGCCGCATCATCGCCGAATATTTCAGCAATGGCCAGGGTTACTCGAAACGGCAACGCCTGGATTATTTCCGCGCAGTCGATGGGCAACTCGCAGGCGCTGCGGCAAACCTGATCACGCGCGATTTCCGTCTGACCGGGATGAATCGCGATTACCTGCTGATCAATTACCAGGACGAGTGGCGCGAGCGGTTCACCGTGGATATCAGCGCACTTGCGGCGCAGGATCGGTCTACCGCCTTGCGGGCGCAGGGAAGCTATGCACTTTCGGATTACTACGAATTAAAGATCGTATTGCTGCGCAATCAAGGCGGGCGCGATACGGAATTCGGCAACAGCCCGCTGTCCAACACGCTGGAGATCTGGTTCGGGGCCAGTTTTTAATTGGAGAAATAATATGAGCATTGCACTG
>JACQEY010000027.1 GCA_016200355.1 Nitrospirota bacterium | reverse complement strand
TGACCTATCGGGATCTCTGGACCTGGCTCAATGCGCCGTTTGGATGTCCGGCCATCACCCCGATGCCCATGCAAGCGACGCTCTTCGCCACGTGATCTTGGACAGCAGCCGAGGCAACCTCATCCGAAAACCTGAACGACGGCCGTCTCATACACAGGATTGACGCAGGGAGGATACTGAAGGACAAGATTATTTTGGACAGCAGTGAGCCCGAGCTCTTTTCTTATGTCTCTAGCAGAAGAAGAAAAGGGTGCTCCTGAACGGTGATCTCTTCAAGGTGAATGACTAAATGAGTGTGAATCCGAACATGCCGCGTGCTAAGTCGTGGTATGCATTACTGATCTTATTATTTGCAGCTCTTTTCCCGGCGCTCGCCTGTACCGCTGAGCCGACACCCGATCAAATATTATGGAAGGCAGCGTTCAATGGGAATGTGGATGCTGTCAAGGCAGCACTGAGTCAGGGCGCCGACGTGAATGTTCGAAAAGGAGGCTGGACGGTTCTGATGAGGGTGGCTGGTGAAGGGCACACAGAAATAGCGCAGCTCTTATTGGCGCATACGGCGGATCCAAACGCGAAAGGCTTTGGGGGAGAAACTGCCTTGACGATAGCAGCCGAGCATGGCCACACCGAGATAGTGAAATCTCTATTAGCTAAAGGAGCCGAGCTTAATGCGAAGACAGAGCACGGCAATACAGCTTTACACTACGGTTCAGAATTTGGCCATCGTGATGTTGTGAAAATCTTGTTGGATGCGGGGGCGGATGTGAACCAGAAAGATCAGGATGGTGAAACAGCTCTGGCAACCGCGAAGCGAAAGAACCACGCAGAAATTGTGCAACTTCTTAAAAACGCTGGAACTAAACAATGATCGCCGATGCGCGCCAGCGCATCACACGCTTTGGTGAAGAAAAAGGTGTCCCGTCCGCGTGTCCGCGGCGCAGATGGGGTTTTCCCGATGCGTCGTGCTCCGGTTCGCTACCCTCGACTGTGCACTGCTTGTTCCCACTGCTGTTCCCAGCGCCACAGCCAGCGTCGGCCCTTCTCTTCAGGGCTGCTCAAAAAGGCTCTCTGACAAGGCCGCAGGGAGTTTGAACGCCGAGGCGTACCCTCTGGGGTACGTTGAGGTGGGCAAACGACTGAGAACGAAGTCAGAAGCCTTTTTCAGCAGCCCTGTTAGTAGGTGTCGGTCGGTGGGCAAGTGCAAACCAGATGGCGATCCCCATAGGCTTCGTCGATGCGGTTCACGCTGGGCCAGAATTTATGGTCGCGTACCCAGGGGGCAGGAAAGGCAGCCTGTTCGCGGCTGTAGGGTCGATTCCATTCGGTGGCTGTCACGACCTGTGCCGTGTGGGGGGCATTCTTCAGCAGATTATTTGTGCGCGGCTGGCGGCCCTCGACGATGTCTTGTATTTCTGCATGAATTAAGATCAGCGCCTCGCAATATCGGTCCAATTCAGCCCTCGTTTCGCTCTCCGTCGGTTCGATCATGAGTGTCCCGGCAACCGGGAATGAGACCGTTGGAGCATGAAACCCATAATCCATCAACCGCTTGGCCACATCCATCGCTTCAATTCCCGCAGTTTCCTTGAACTGACGAAGATCGAGAATAAACTCGTGCGCAACGAACCCGGACGTTCCCGTGTAGAGGATGGGATAGTACTTCTCCAGCCGTTTAGCCATGTAGTTGGCGCTCAAAATCGCCACCTGCGTCGCCTTGGTCAAGCCGTCGCGCCCCATCAGGGCGATGTAGACCCAGGAAATCGTCACGATGCTGGGGCTGCCGTACGGCGCAGCCGATACGGCCCCGATGGAGTCTTGCCCTCCCAGTTGTATCACCGGGTGGCCGGGAAGAAACGGCGCCAGATGCCGCGCCGCAACGATCGGTCCCATCCCGGGCCCGCCCCCGCCATGGGGGATACAGAATGTCTTGTGTAGATTCAGATGGCAGATATCCGCGCCAATATCACCAGGCCGACAGAGCCCCACCTGGGCATTCAGGTTGGCGCCATCCATATAGACTTGCCCGCCGTGCGTATGGACGATCTGACAGATGCGCCGTACGTCCGCCTCGAAGACGCCGTGGGTCGAGGGATAGGTCAACATGAGCGCGGAGAGCCGGTCGCGATGGTGAGCGGCCTTGGCTTCAAGATCGGCTAATTCCACATTGCCCAGTCGATCGCAAGCGACCGTCACAACTGTCATGCCTACCATCGCCGCACTGGCTGGATTTGTGCCGTGCGCGGATAGGGGGATCAAACAGACATCCCGATGCTCTTCACCCTGGCTCCGGTGGTACGCCCGAATCACCATCAGTCCCGTATACTCGCCCTGAGAGCCGGCGTTCGGTTGCAGGGACACGGCAGAGAATCCGGTAATCTCAGCCAGCCAGGCCTCCAACTGATGGAACAGCTCTTGATACCCTTTGGTCTGCTCGATCGGCGCAAAGGGGTGAAGCCGTGAGAACTCCGGCCAGGTGACCGGCAGCATCTCGGTCGTCGCATTCAGCTTCATGGTGCAAGACCCCAAAGGGATCATTGAGTGGACGAGCGACAGATCTTTCGCCCCGAGGCGGTGGATATACCGCAGCATCTCGTGTTCCGAGTGATAGCGGTTGAACACCTCGTGGGTCAGGTACTTGCTGGTGCGGGCGAGATTCGCGGGGAAACTTGTATCGACGCTGAGGCTCAAATCTCGCACCTGAAAAGGCAGCCGATCATGGCCGATAAAAACTTCCATCAGGCGGCGGATTTCGTCTTCCGTACTTACCTCATCCAGCGCAATCCCGATCGAGTGGTCTTCATGCTGGCGAAGATTGATGCCTGCTTCATTGGCCCTGACCAAGATGGGTTCGGACTGCATCTTCGTCAGACGAACTAAAATCGTATCGAAGTAGGCTTCCGTTGCAACCTCAAATCCGAACTGCCGCAATCCCGCTGCCAGTACCACAGCCAAACCATGCACGCGCTCGGCAATCCGCTGCAAGCCCTCCGGCCCATGGTAAACCGCATACATGCTTGCCATGATGGCCAAGAGCACCTGCGCCGTACAAATGTTGCTCGTCGCCTTCTCACGCCGAATATGCTGTTCACGGGTCTGCAGAGAAAGCCGGTAGGCAAGCTTTCCCGTGACATCTTTGGACACGCCAACGATGCGTCCCGGCATCTGTCGCTTGAATGCTTCAGCGGTCGAAAGAAACGCGGCGTGGGGGCCGCCAAATCCGAGCGGGACACCAAATCGCTGACTGGAACCCACGGCGATATCAGCTCCGAATTCTCCCGGTGGACGCAAGAGGGTCAAGGCCAGCAGATCGGTGGCCACCACCACGAGAACCCCGGTCGCGTGGGCCTGCGCCACCAGCGCACCATAATCTCCAACATAGCCGTCGGTGGTCGGATATTGGAGCAGAATGCCGGCCAGCTGAGTGTTGGAAAAATCGATGGTCTGCGTCCGTCCTACGCGCAGGGTCATGCCGAGCGGTTCAGCCCGTGTCTGCATCACGGCAATGGTCTGGGGGTGACAATCCTGCGAGGCGAAGAACTCTGTCCGCTCGCCGCCGGACGAACGGGAAATGGCGAGACACATGGCCATCGCCTCTGCGGCCGCAGTGGCCTCATCCAGGAGCGAGGCGTTGGCTAGGGGCAAGCCGGTGAGGTCGGCCACCATTGTTTGAAAATTCACGAGTGCTTCCAAGCGGCCCTGGGAAATCTCGGCCTGGTAGGGCGTGTACTGGGTATACCAGGATGGGTTTTCGAAAATATTGCGCTGAATCACGCCGGGCGTTATGCAGTCGTGATAGCCCATGCCGATCAATGAACGGTAGAGCTGGTTTTCTGCGGCGATGGAGCGGATCTCTTCCAGCACAGCTCGTTCGCCGCGGTGAAGGGGCAGGTCCAATTCCTTCTGCAAACGAATGTCGGCGGGCACGGTTGCCTCGCTCAGTTTCTCCAGCGATTGCAAGCCGAGCGTGGCGAGCATCTCGCAAGCATCTGTGTCGGTGG
Organism: Nitrospirota bacterium; assembly: GCA_016200355.1. Lineage (GTDB taxonomy): Bacteria > Nitrospirota > Nitrospiria > Nitrospirales > Nitrospiraceae > Palsa-1315. Next base: position 17,282 of record JACQEY010000027.1, on the reverse strand, counting down.
GGCCAAGATGGCGATGGATAAACGTGTCGGTCGGGCTCAGAAAGTCCGGTGTGGCCATGGGGTTCGTCTTGTCCTTTGGAATTGTCTCGTCGGTTGAGAGCCCCGATGTGCCAGCTGACTCACTTGCGGTTCGGAGAATACCATGCTCGTCCCCTATTCTCCAAGAGTCGTGCGATAGCTTCTGGGCTTGCCTTCAGGTTGAGAGTCACGTATGAGTGCAGACATCAAAGCCGTAAAAGGTAAGACGTGAAAGGTGAAACGTAGGATTGTCCGAAACCTTTAACGTTTCACGTCTCACGGATCGGACCTGCATGCCATGAAACTACACGACATTCTTATCATCGGGGCTGGTCTGGCAGGGATGAGGGCGGCGGTTGCCGCCTCACCGGATCTCGATGTCGCCGTCATATCGAAAGTCCATCCGGTTCGCAGCCACTCTGTGGCTGCACAAGGGGGTATCAATGCGGCGCTGGGAGGGAACGATTCCTGGGAAGCCCATGCCTTTGACACCACGAAGGGCGGACTCTATCTCGGTGATCAGGATGCCATCGAGACGATGTGTCGCGAAGCTCCTGATGACATTCACGAATTAGAGCGGCTGGGTGTTATCTTCAGTCGCGACGACCAGGGACGGATCGCCCAGCGTCCGTTCGGAGGAGCAGGCTTTCCCCGTACCTGTTATGCCGCCGATCGTACGGGCCATGCCATCCTCCACGCCATGTACGAACAGCTGCTCAAACGGCGCATCGCCGTGTATGAAGAGTGGTATGTCACAACGTTGATCGTGGAAGACGGGATCTGCCGAGGAGTTGTGGCCTGGGATCTGATCCATGGAGGGTTACATGCGATTGGGGCTAAAACCGTGATCTTAGCCACGGGAGGCAGCGGGCGTGTCTTCCTGACGAGCACGAATGCCGTGATCAACACCGGTGACGGCATGGCGCTCGCGTATCGCGCCGGGGCTCCACTGGCGGACATGGAGTTTGTCCAGTTCCATCCCACCACACTCAAGGGCACGGGTATCCTCATCACCGAAGGGGCTCGCGGAGAAGGAGCCTTTCTCCTGAATACGCTGGGCGAACGGTTTATGAAAACCTATGCCCCGCAGCAGATGGAACTGGCCACTCGCTCCACTGTCTCATTGGCCATCGGGCAAGAAATTCTCGAAGGCCGCGGGGTCGACGGGTGCGTGCTGCTGGACTTACGGCACCTTGGACGCCAGCGCATTCTCGAACGGCTTCCTCAGATCAGAGAACTCGCGATTGAGTTTGCCGGCCTCGACCCCATTGAGACTCCTATTCCTGTCCGTCCCGGCGCGCACTATCAGATGGGAGGTGTCCGGACCAATCAATGGACCGAAACAGGCATCGCCGGCCTCTATGCAGCCGGTGAATGCGCCTGCGTCAGTGTGCACGGCGCCAATCGGCTCGGAGGCAATTCACTCCTTGAAACGATTGTGTTCGGTCGGCGCGCCGGAATTCGAGCCGGAGAGTATGCTCGAACTGTCGCGCCACAGGCCCTCGTGACAGACCAACTTGCAACCGAACAGCGTCGCGTTCGGCGCCTGCTGGCACAGGAGGGACCGGTCCGAGCTTGGCAGATTCGGGAAGAACTCGGCCAGTTGATGAGCCTCAACCTTGGCCTCGTTCGGACACACGAAGCCATGTCTGCTGCGCTCTCAGCCCTCACGGCACTGACCCATCTCGCAGCCTCCGTCTCGGTGCAGGACAAAGGGCGGGTATTTAATACGGATCTCGTGCAAGCCTTCGAACTCCAGTCTCTCCTCGATGTTGCAGAGACCATCGTCGCCAGCGCCCTGGCTCGGCAAGAGAGTCGCGGAGCCCATTACCGGTCGGACTTCCCGAAACGGGACGATGCCCAGTGGCTCAAACATACGTTGGCGACTAGAACACCTGACGGACCAGTCTTACAGTATGCTCCTGTTGCAATTACGCGATTCCAACCAAAGTAGTACCCACATGTCTAGATGTACCCATTTGTATTGCGTGTTCATCTACAGAATCACCACTCCAGAGTTCACACCTTTGAGGATCGAGAGCCTACGATAAACAGCGAGCGGATCTAATCAGAGAAGTTCTTCGCCTTGAGAGTGAGTTGCCAGCTTTTCAATCTCAGTGATAGGCTGGTATGTGTTACCCTGCAGGCTGATCAAAAAGCCCTCTAGCGAGGCTGCAGGGAACGAAGACCCCGGAGCGGACGCGGGTGGGTACGTGAGGAATCTGAGCGACTAAGAACGAAGCTGGGGGTTCAGCAGACTGCCATGCGTATTCTAGTCATTGAAGACGAAACTAAGGTCGGCTGTTTCATCAGGCGCGCTCTTGAAGAAGAGAGCTACGCCGTCGACCTCTGCGAAGACGGCGCGAAGGGCCTTGAGATGGCCCTCCACACCAACTACGATTTACTGATCGTCGACTTGATGCTGCCGTCACTGCCTGGATTGGACATTCTCAAGGGCGTCCGCCAAGCACGAATTCACACTCCCATTCTGATCCTGACCGCCCAATCGCAGGTAGACCAACGCGTGAAGGGCCTCGACGCAGGAGCGGACGATTACCTCACCAAGCCCTTCGCCATCGACGAACTACTCGCCCGCATTCGCGCCCTGCTCCGCCGCGGCTCCACCGAAAGTCCCGGCGTGCTCCAGATCGACGATCTGTCATTGAACCCGGCCACGCGCGAAGTGACCAGAGGCGGCCAGCGGATCGACCTCACCTTGAAGGAATATGCCTTGCTCGAATATCTGATGCGCCATACGGGGCGTGTGCTGACCCGTCCTATGATCTCAGAACATGTGTGGGACCAGGACTTCGATACGTTCACCAATGTCATCGATGTCTACGTGAATTATCTCCGCAACAAGATCGACCGGGGACGCTCAAAGAAGCTGATTCACACGATTCGCGGAAGCGGATACATGCTGAAGGTCGACTGATGCCGCTTCGCCTCCGGCTCACGCTCTGGTACGGCACCGCTCTCGCACTCATCCTCATCATCTTTTCAACCATCCTGTACGTGGTGACGGCTCGAAGCCTCCGCGATGCGGTCGATGAATCGCTGGAGGAAACCGCTGAGGCGGCCGTTCGGTCGCTGGAAGAACGCGGGTTTCTTCCGCTGATCAACGAAGACGAACTCATGTCGCAGTTCCCAGAATTGGCGCGCATCGATAAGTTCTTCCAGATCTTCAGCCCTTCCGGCACCATCACTATTCGCTCGCCGAACATGAAACAGCATGAGATGCCCCTGAGCCGCCAGGCCTTGGAAGTCGCCTACACTGGCCGCAGGCTTCTCGAATTTGCAAAATATCCTAAGGAGCCGCCATTACGCCTCATTTCAGTTCCCATCATCTATCGAGGCAACCTGCTCTACATCATCCAGGTCGGCACTTCGATGGATTCCGTCGAGCAGACCCTCAACCGTCTCCTGCTCGTACTGCTGGTCAGTATCCCCATCGCGCTGGCCGTATCGCTGGCCGGCGGCTGGTTCATGGCCGGCCGAGCCCTTCGCCCGGTCGATGCGATCACGCTGGCTGCCCAACGCATTGCCGGAGGCGACCTCACGCAGCGACTGACTGTCCCGGCCTCGGCCGACGAAATCGGCCGTCTGACTAATACGTTTAATGACATGATCGACCGGCTTGAAACCTCTTTCCGGCAGATCCGCCAGTTCAGCAGCGATGCCTCGCACGAACTGCGCACGCCGTTGACAGTCATGAAAGGGGAAACCGAACTCGCGCTTCGACGCCCGCGCGAAACCGACGACTACAAACTCGTCCTGGAGAGCAATCTCGAAGAGATCGACCGGATGACGCGCATTGTGGATGAGTTGCTCTTTCTCTCCCGGGCCGACATGGGCGAGGTGAAGATGGAACGTCTGCTGATCCCGCTGGACACGCTCATCGAGGACCTCCACCGGCAAGCCTCGCTGTTGGGGCAGGAACAGGACATTCAGGTCGTACTGCGAGCCACCGCGCCGACAGTGGTATTGGGAGATGAATTACGCTTGCGCGAACTATTCCTGAATCTTCTCGATAACGCAGTCAAATACTCTCGTCCCGGTGGCACTGTCGACATCGCGCTGACGATCGACCAAACCCATGCGCGGGTGTCCGTGACCGATCACGGCATTGGGATCGCGCAAGAGGATCAGTCTCGGATCTTCGACCGGTTCTATCGCACCGATAACGCGCGAGCCCATACCAAGAAGGGTACAGGCCTTGGGCTGTCCATCTGTGCCTGGATTATTGAGTCCCATGGCGGACGTATCGAGGTCCAGAGCAAGGTGGGTGAAGGTTCGACCTTTACGGTGATGCTTCCGCTGGCCCCTTCCCATCAGCTAAGCGCCTCTAACAGGAAGATAAAAAAGTCCGTCAGCGCCACAGGTCGTAGCGCGTGAAGCGCGACGCACCGTCATGAATGATCAGGGCTAAAAGGGCGGTGAGAAAACTCTGTGGGCACGCCGAAATTTCACTGGTCTGCTGTCTAGGGCAACAGGAGTAGACCCCGCAGGATGCTCAAAAAGTTCGTCCAGCAAGGCCGCAGCGAGTGAAGGCCCGAATCGTAACTTTCTCACCCGCCCAACCCCGAGCTGCCGAGCAGCTCATTTCCCATGCGCGGTACGTTGAGGGTCTGAACGATGCGAGAACGATGCTGGCGGGCTTTTTCAGCATCCGGCTAATCGAACACCACGGTTTTTCTGCCATACACCAAGACCCGTCGTTCGACGTGGCGGCGCACGGCGCGGGCCAGCACAATCTCTTCAAGATCACGCCCCTTTCTCACCAGATCATCAACAGTATCCCGGTGGCCCACACGCATGACGTCCTGCTCGATGATGGGACCTTCATCCAGATCGTCTGTGGCATAGTGCGCGGTCGCCCCGATAATCTTAACACCCCGGTCATAGGCCTGCCGGTAGGGATTGGCGCCGATGAAAGCCGGCAGGAAGGAGTGATGGATATTGATGACCGGACAGCCGATCTGTGAAAGGAAGGCGCCGCTAAGGATTTGCATGTACCGGGCCATGACTACGAGTTCGATACGGTGGTCCTTCAGTAAGGAGAGCACTTGTTGTTCCTGCTGCGGCTTGGTCTCTTTGGTTACGGGGTAGACGGAAAAGGGAATCTTGAACAGTTCGGCCCAGCCGGCGCAGGTATCGTGATTGGAAATAATCACAGGGATATCGATGTGCAACTCGTCGCGTTTGTACCGTTGGAGGAGATCCGCCAAACAGTGATCCTGTTTCGAGACCAACATCGCGACCCTCGTTCGGCGACTTGACGGGCGAACCTCGTAGCGCATCTCGAAGGTCTTGGCGACTGGAGCGAAAGCGGCTGCGATCTCATCGGGTGGAATTTGCAACCCTTCTGCGGCAAACTCCATGCGCATAAGAAACTCGTTGGTCTCTTCATCTGTATGATGATCCGAGTCGAGAATGTTCCCACCGAAGTCGTGAATGAAGCCCGAGACCCGGGCCACAATACCCCTACGATCCTTGCAGTGAATCAGCAAGACGACAGATTCTTTTCGGTGTGCCATCGTGGGCCTATCTTTCCGATGAGCGCGGTCAGTACAAGTGTAGCAGGCAAGCAACGATACCGGTGGGAAATGGCGCTAGGGGGGTTAAGAAATATTGTTGTGACACGCAGGAAGCCCAATAGCCCGCAGGGTGCTCAAAAAGGTCGTCCAGCAAGGCCGCAGCGAGTGAGGGCCCGAGGCGTACCCTTGGGGTACGTTGAGGGTCTGAACGATGCGAGAACGAAGCTGGCGGACTTTTTCAGCACCCTGCTATGTGACGATGTGGCCTACGAGATCATATAAGGCCGCATCGGTGATTTCGACCTTGACGAGTTCCCCTGCTGTAGCTGAGCCATCATTGATATACACGACCCCGTCGATCTCCGGAGCCAGCCCTTCATGGCGTCCTTCAAGTAGTAACTCTGTTTCTTCGGAGACTCCTTCGACCAAGACCTCCATCACAGAGCCGATACGGGCCTGGCCTCGTGCCGCCGCAATCGCTTCTTGCACAACTAAGATTTCATTCCGTCGTTCGTCCATGACCGATCGTTCGACCTTGCCATCAAACCCGACAGCCGGCGTGTCTTCCTCATCCGAATACAAAAACACCGCCACCCGATCGAACTCCGCCTCTTCCACGTAGCCTCTCAGTTCGTCGAATGCCTGCTCCGTCTCTCCTGGAAACCCCACGATGAAGGCCGTCCGAAAGGTGACGCCTGGAATGCGCATCCTAATCCGATCGACAAGGGACGTGATGGCGGCGCGATCGCCCAGCCGGTGCATCCGCTTGAGCATCCGATCATTGATGTGCTGCAGCGGCATGTCGATATACTTGGTAATCTTTTCTTCGCCTGCATAGAGATCCAACAACTCATCCGATACCTGTTGCGGGTAGAGATAGAACGGCCTGATCCAGCGCAAATCTTTCACCTTCACCAGCTCGCGAAGCAGCGTAACGAGGCCTTGGCGCACCCCAAGATCGACACCATAATTCACCGTATCCTGGGAAATGAGGTTGACCTCTTTCACACCTTCCGCGGCGAGGCGCGTGACTTCTGCTACGATCGATTCCACGGGGCGGCTTCGCTGCTTGCCCCGCATCAGGGGAATCGCGCAGAAGGCGCAATTCCGGTTACAGCCTTCGGCAATTTTCACGTAGGCACTATGGGCCTTCCCTAGACGCAGACGCGGTGCGTCTGCGTCGTACAGATAGGGGGGCTCGCTGATCCAGAGCCGTTGCTGCCGTTTGTTCGGCGCCAGCAGATCCCGGCAAATCTCTGCAATTTTCCCGAACTCGCCGGTCCCCACCACGCCGTCGAGTTCCGGCAATTGCTTGAGGAGATCCCCTTGATACCGTTGCGCCAGACAGCCGGCGGCAATCAACACACGACAAGACCCTGTTTCTTTTAGTTTGCCGTGCGCAATGATCGTATCGATCGATTCCTGCTTGGCCTCTTCGATGAAACCACAGGTATTGATGATGACCACCTCGGCCTTCTTCGGATCATCGGTCAAGGCAAACCCGTCCGTCACCAACGTGCCCAGCATGACTTCGGAATCGACCTGATTTTTTGAGCAACCCAGGTTAACAAAACCAATGGTGGTCTTCTTGCTGTTTGGGCGAGGAGGGGTGATTAATCGTGAAGGCATACGAGGCAGTCTACGGGACGCTTGAAAAGCCTGTCAATTCTTCCCCATCAGGGGATGGAGCAGGTCACGGAGCGTCTTGCCGAAGGAGCGGGGACCCACCGCGTATTCTCATCTTCTCTACTTCCTTTGAGGGCGAGGAGGTTTGCTCCCTGACTGCGCGCGTCCAACGAGGCCCTTCTGAGGGCGCGCGTTGCGCGAGCAAGGGGAGCAACCTGCTTGCCCTCCTCTCGCCTCTTATGGCATCATGCGACCCTTTGGAGACAGGGATGGAGCATTTGCTCGAATATGCCGGTTCCGTGCACATCTATCTTGGACCCTATCGCGGGAATCCTATCTCCTTGTATTTGAAGCGGACTGAGACCGAGTGCCAGATCGGCCCGAAGGTCTATCCGTGGAATAGTGTCGTGGGGAGAGGGGAGACGCCGAATAAGGCGGCCGCGGATTTCGAAGAAAAATGGAAATCGAATGGACTCTCGACGGATATGTACTCCGGTCCCTCATGGGAAGGAGGCATCAAGCCGGAGAAACCTGCTCCTCCCAAGCCGCCCGCTGTTCCCAAACCAGCGGCATCCACTGCTGCATCAGCACCAGCGGGCCTGCCTGCCAAACCGACTGCTGCTCCTGCTGACAACGCACCGACTCCTGCCCCAGCCTTGGCGACTCAGCCTGCAGACAAATCGAGCTAACTCACTTTAGTCCGCATTATTCATGAACGCTTCTGTTGCAATCGCCAACGTGCGGGCGAGAGGCGTAGGGCCAGAGGCTAGGGGCGAAGATTTCTCGTCGAAAGCCCGGATCTTGCTTCTAGCCACTCGCTTCACGCCCCTGGCCTGGTTCGCCAGGAGAAGGGCCGGCTAGTTTGCTATGTTTCATGCCGTATCCCAGGTAGACTACAACGCCGATTGCGGTCCAGACGGCGAACCTGATCCAGGTCAACCATGGGAGAAAACTCATCAAACCGAGGCAGGCCAGCATGCCAAGAATGGGAACGACCGGCATGAACGGAAGCCTAAATGGGCGAGACTGGTTGGGTTTTGTGTAGCGCAGGATCACGACACCGATACAGACCAGGACAAAAGCAAAGAGCGTGCCGATATTCGTCATGTCCGCCGCATCGCCGATGGGAATTAGGGCGGCGAGCGTGGCTACGCCGATGCCGGTGAGAATGGTGGCATAATGAGGTGTGCCATAGCGCGGATGCACGGTTGAAAGCCAGGGGCTTAAGAGGTGGTCGCGCGACATGGCAAAGAATACCCGAATCTGACCCAGCATCATCACGACAAGCACACTGGTAATTCCGGCTACGGCCCCGAACGCCACAATCGCCGCTCCCCACTTGAAGCCCACCATACTCAGCGCTGCAGCCACCGGCGCATGGATGTCGATCTGCGCTACAGGAACCAAACCGGTCAGGACGGCGGCCACGGCAATGTAGAGGACGGTGCAGATGCTAAGCGAGGCAATGATCCCGATCGGCAGATCCCGCTGAGGGTTCTTGGCTTCCTCGGCGGTCGTCGAGATGGCATCGAATCCGATATAGGCAAAGAACACGATCGCCGCTGCGGCACCGACGCCGGCGAATCCCTGCGGCAGAAATGGCGTCCAGTTGTCACTATTCACGGCTGGCGTCCCCACGGCAATGAAGAAGAGGATGACCGCGAGTTTCAAGCACACAATAATGCCGGTTGCGCGGGCGCTTTCTTTGATCCCGATGACGAGGATGATGGTGACGAGTAACACGATAATGGCGGCGGGGAAGTTTGCCACACCTCCGTCAGGCCCTCCGGGTGGATGCGTCGCCCAGTGCGGCAATTCGATTCCGGCCAACCTGAGAAGATTGTTGAAATAGCCGGACCATCCGATGGCGACGGCGACGCAGGCCACACCGTATTCGAGAATCAAGTTCCAGCCGGTAATCCAGGCTAGGAATTCTCCCAACGTGGCATACGAGTAGGTATAGGCAGAGCCGGCTGCGGGAATCATGGTGGAAAACTCTGCATAGCAGAGTGCCGCGAAGACGCAGGTCAGACCGGAGAGCACGAAGGACAGAATGATTCCAGGCCCTGCCCCGGGCCGATGGGCATCGCCGACGATCGCGGTGCCGATCAAAACAAAGATACCGGTGCCGATGATTGCGCCGATGCCGAGCGCGGTCAGATCCCAGGCCGTGAGGGTTTTCTTCAAACGATGATCTGGATGGTCTGCGTCTGCGAGAATTTGCTCGATAGACTTGGTTCGGAAGAGTCGGCTGATCACCGTATCTCCTCAGGCCGCGGGGATAGCGCAGGACGCTGTAGGGTCACCGAGCTTCTGTTCCATATGGGGTCAAGTATAGCAGGCCTTCTCCGTAGAATAGCCACGCGGGACGCGTTCATCTGGTCTGTCTGGTCTATCTCGTTCAACCAAACAAACCAGATAGACCAAATAAACAAGAGAGACCATCCGGTTCTCGTACTTTACGGTTCGACGGGCTCACCGTCCCGAGCCACGTCGAGGGGATGCACCACGGTCTGTGGCACGGGCGGCTCGCAGAAAGGCTTCAAACAATCGCCGGTGGAGGAGGTGCCGGTCGAAGAGAAATTCTGGGTGCCACTGGATACCGAGAAAGAATCGATTTGCTGGAGATTCGATTGCTTCCACAATACCATCGACGGCCAGGGCGCTGGCGGTTAACGACGGCGCGACGGCTTTGACCGATTGATGGTGCGAACTATTCACCCGCATCGACCGCGATCGCACAATGCGACGGAGCAGGCTGCCGGGTGTCACGGTGACGGTGTGACTGAGATTCGTCGCCGGAATCCGTTGCCGATGCTGGAGCGGTTTAGAGATTTGTGATGAGATGTCTTGAAACAGACTGCCGCCGCAGGCGACATTCATGGTCTGCATGCCTCCGCAGATACCGAGTAGAGGGACATCGGCCTGCCTTGCTAAGCGGACCATCTCCAGTTCGAAGCTTGCGCGCCGTTCGCTCACGATTCCGAAGGGATAGCGCTGACGTTCACCGTACAATGACGGTGGGAGGTCCGGCCCGCTTCCGGTGAGAAGAAGTCCATCAAGCTGTCGTAGAAGGCGCCGTCGCGTGGCCAGGTCTGCGAGGAGTGGAAGAACCAGCGGAATGCCGCCGAGTTCTTCGATGGCACGAATGTAGCGCGCGCGCAAAAAGTAGGTGGGCTCGCGCCCACCCCATTCCTTCCGATCACCGGCATTGAAGTCTGGTGTGACGCCGATGATCGGTTTCATCGGCTAGCAGGCTGCGGAAAAACCATGTGGACACGCCGGAAATTCATTGGTCAGTAAGTTTGGCATAACAGAAGCACACCGCGCAGGATGCTCAAAAAGGCCGTTCAGCAAGGCCGCAGCGAGCGAAGAGGCGAGGCGTACGCTTCGGTACGTTGAGCCTCTGAGCGATGCGAGAACGACGCTGGCGGACTTTTTCAGCATCCTGCTAGCGGATGGGCTCCGGAGCAGGGGCTGGCGCCGATGCATCATTCGAATCAGCAACCCCCAGGAAGCGAATGGGCCGATTGCCTTGTAGATGATCGGGGGTAATGATGTAGGTGCCATAGAGGCTCGTGGTCCAAATGCTCTTGGCCACCTGTTCATTCCCGCCGGAAAACGCATAGGCAAGTCCTCCGACGATGCCGCCGCTGATGGCAAATACCGCTTTCAGTGGAAAATACAACAGGGTGGATGCACCGGCAGCGACCTGCATGCCCGCGCTCGATGTGTCTCCGCCCTCGGTACTTACGCTCGACGCAGAGCCCGTACTTGCTTGACTCCAGGCCGATGGCACTATTGTGACGGTGCACAGGGCCAGGAGCAGGAAGACCACTACCAGTTTGAAGCTGGAAGCCTTACCGGGGCGATTGGATGAAGACGAGTATGTGATCACAGATTATCCTCCTTCTTCGACAAGAGCGAAGTGAGCAGCAGTGGTTGACTTCGGGGCGCTCTCCCACGATTCAGTAGCAGTGCGGTTATAACAAATTCGACTCTGAATGCAAACCCCCTGCCACGCCCATGCGGAGTGTCTTATGGAGCAGTCACATCTTTCAGTACGAGGTCCAGTTCAGATGCAACGTACGACGTGATGAAGTTCGTCCGCTTCATGACGGCGTCTCTGATTTCAGGGATTCCTGTGTCGTCTGCCAAACATTGGTTCTCTTGAGCGATGCCGGATTGCAACGCCAGATCAAGCCTGCACCGACAGACTGCTTGAATAAACAGCTCACGGGCTCGCTCCTGATGAGAGCGGCAATCTTCATCTGTCAGATCGACTAGGGCCAGGGCCAACCAGTTGGGGAAATCGACGTCGGTGCTGAGCTGATCGATCTGACTCTGGGTGACAACGACGGCGACCTGGACTCCGCCCTTCCAACTTCGTTTCTTGACGTTAAAAACACAGGAGGTGGCGAAGGGTCTTCCCTCCACTGGCTGCGGTCCGACAAACAGGGTCACGCGGAACTGGGAAGACTCCGGTACATGCTCAATGGCCATGGCACGCATTGTAGCATGACCACCGATCTCAATGGCCGCCACATTGACGGTTTGGCAGCGCGACGATAAGATGCCCGCTACCATGACCACGGCCATCGATCAGCGCGTCAGCGAAATTCAACAGGCACTGCGCGATGCCGAAATCGACGGCTGGCTCTTCTACGATTTCCGCGGGAGTGACCCCCTCGCCTATCGCATACTCCGAATCGATCCTACCGTGCATGTCACCAGGCGATGGTATTACTGGATTCCAGCGCAGGGGATACCTGTCAAGTTGCTGCATCGCATCGAGCCGCACGTGCTGGATGCATTGCCGGGACAGGCCGACTGCTATGTGTCGTGGGAACAACAACGGCAGATCCTTGCGCGCCTGCTCGCCGGTGGCCTCCGGGTCGCCATGCAATATTCCCCGCTGAATGCGGTTCCCTATGTGTCGCGCGTGGATGCCGGCACGATCGAGTTGATCAGAAGTTACGATGTCGAGGTGGTAAGTTCGGCAGATTTGATTCAGACGTTTGAAGCGCGCTGGACAGACCGTCAACTCGAGTCGCATCAGTTTGCCGCGGCAGCACTACGGCGCATCGTTGATCAGACATTTAGTCATGTGCATGAGGCGATAACGCAAGGGCGTGGGCTCACTGAATATGGAGTGCAGCAGTTTATTTTGGCTCGAATACGCGAGGCCGGAATGGTCACGTCGAGTGCACCGATCGCCGCCGTTAATGCCCACAGTGCTGATCCCCATTATGGTCCGCCAGAGACGGGGTCAGCCGAGGTCACCCGCGATGCGTTGCTCTTGATCGATCTCTGGGCCAAACGAGCAGAGGCCGATTCGGTCTACGCCGATATCACCTGGACCGGCTATGTCGGCCGGACCGTCCCAGTGAAACACCGCGAGATCTTCGACTTGGTCAGGCAGGGACGGGATGCCGCCCTGGCCTTTGTCCAGACAGAAACGGCTGCTGGCCATCGCCCGTTCGGCTGGGAAGTCGACGATGCCTGCCGGAAGGTTATCCAGCATAGCGGCTACGGCGACCAATTCGTCCATCGCACGGGCCATTCGATCGGCGAAGAAGTTCATGGTAATGGAGCCAACATCGATGGCTTGGAGACGCAGGACACCCGCCGTCTGATGCCGAGGACCTGCTTCTCTATTGAACCGGGAATCTACCTGCCCGGCGAGTTTGGGATCAGGAGTGAACTGGACGTGTACCTCGCTGAACACGAGGCGTTGGTATTCGGGTTGCCGTTGCAAAGCGAGATCGTTCCACTCTTTTAGCAGGATGCTGAAAAAGCCCGCCAGCGGCGTTCTCGGCTCATCGAAATCCTCAACGTACCCCTGAGGGTACGCCTCCGGTTTCGATTCGCCTGCGGCCTTGCTGGACGGCCTTTTTGAGCATCCCGGTTAGAGTACTCTGTCCCTTCCTTGACAGTGCCTCCTAGTGGCCTATAGAGTTTCAACTGTTAAGAAGCTAGATCGACATTGATTGGCTGGGACTAGGGTAAAAGGAATCACGCCATGTTTGGTACCATGGGGATCTCAGAACTCATCATTATTCTCGTCATTGTTCTCATCATTTTCGGGGCGGGAAAACTTCCACAAATCGGTGAAGGGGTCGGCAAAGCGCTCAGGGGGTTCAAGAAAGAAGTCAATGATATCCCCCCGCCGGATGCGACACCGCCCGAAGCGAATCAACCGGCACCCGTGCAGGCCCCATCAACATTTCAGGCTGCACCGGCACCGGCGATGACGACGGGACAGACTCTCACCGCTCCGAAGCCCACGGCACCCTATACGCCTGGGCCGGAACTGACTCCCGGGACCACTGCTTCTTTGATGCACAACATGGCTGCTCCGCCACAGCCGGCTCGGCCAATAACCTCCAACATAACCCGGCCAGTCTCAGCCCAATCGACAGGGCAGGGCAACCAGCCTCCGACGATGGAAGAACGGGCGGCGGCTCCCACTCCGATCATGCGGGCGCAGTACCCTCCTCTTCCGGCGAGTGCCCAGGCACAACCAGCAGTTAAACGACCATCCGCCATTGTCAACAAGGATGCCGTGACTCGCGTACAAGCGCAGCAGGCGGCAATAAAGGCGAAGGCTGTGCAGCTGGCCGACATTTCCCCAGGGGATATGCAGAGTTTGGGAGAAGGACTTGGGGATGCGTTGCGGACGTTCAAGCAGGCCGTTGCCGATGTCCGCAATTCGGTCGATCCCGAGATACGAACAATCCAATCCGAAATGGATTCTGCCCAGAAGGAATTCCAACAATCCATCGAAGCGGCCAAAGAACTGCCTGCCTTGCACGAAGAGCCTCCTAAACAAGCGTGAGCTGGGGTGGAGTCTTTATCAGCTTACCCGATGTCGGCACCCTGCTCTGTCACACATCATCCCGCACCATTGTATACGCAATCGCCCTGTCAGCTCTCTGTCTCGCTGGTTGTGTCCAAGATTCTCCACCTGTATCGAGGGAACACACGGTTTCGCTATTGCTAGAACTGCTCCGTGATGAGGCACCAGAGATACGGCGGATGGCTGCAGAATCTCTGGGTAAGATCGGCGACGCACGAACCACGGACTCCATTCTTCCCCTCATTCACGATCCTGCTGCAATAGTCCGCGAAGCGTCGATGCTGGCCATGGGACGCTTGAAGCCCGTAGCTACCGATGGAGTGGTCATTCTATTGACACAGGCGCTGGAGGATCCTGTTGAATCAGTCCGGCAGGCGGCAATTGTGGCGATCGGCACAATAGAACCAGGCTCTCGATTATTGGGGCCTGTCGTAGGCTTACTGCGATCTTCGGATGCCACGATTAGGAGAGCGGCGGTGTGGGCATTGCTACAAGCCGACTCAAGCCAATGGGTTCCTGCCCTCGTCGCAGCAGGGCGTGACTCCGATGAGGAGGTTCGTCAGGGGGTCGTGGCGGTGGTGGGTGAATGGGGAGGGTCGGCGGCCTCCCCCTGGCTCAGAGAGCGTTTGCTTGAAGATCCCTCGCCTGGGGTGAGAGCAGAAGCGGCCTATCGTCTTGGAATGCTCAACGACCCCGAAGCGAGGGCGGCACTCGATACGACTATCACGAAGGATTCAGACAGTGGGGTGCGGCGCTGGGCGAAACGGGGAACTTAGGTCGCTAGGCGGGAACGATTCAACGCATCGACGAGTTCGACAAGCTCTTTGCGGGCCTTTTCATCGATGTTGGTAAATTGGACGCCCATACCAGGGAAGAGCAGATGCCGTTCAGGCTTATTGCGGGTCCAGGCAACCTTCGCTTTGGCCGTGTGTTTTTCCCAGGGACGATCAGGCAGTGCAAACTCGACAGAAATCTCGGTCCCAGGAGCCAGCGGGGCGCTGCTTTCGATAAACAGCCCACCGGCACCGATGCCGCCGGTTAAACTGTCAAACTGCCGGCCTTCCGGGGTCGTGTAGCGAACCTTCACGGCGAGTGGAGCTCTCGGATGAGAGCGCGCATGGGCGAATCGCACGTCATCGTCGCCGGCAAGACTCTGTTCAATGACCGCTCCCCACGACAGGGTGCCGAGCAGTCCTCCTGTGGCGCTATAAAGCGTGACCACTTCCTGATCTGCATTCATCTCAAGGACTTTGCCCTCATGCCCTTCTGTCGTGATCACATGAAACTTCATGGTCATATCCTGGTATTGAAGGCGGGACAATTCAGTGGCAGATGGATACTCACTAGTCCGGCTGCCCAACGGTCTGGAGAGATTTCACCAGTTCGAGCACACGGTTACGGATATCTGGGTTAATCTCCGTAAAGCGTACCCCCATGCCATGGCTAAAGGTATATTGGTCTGCTTTAGGACACACCCACGCGACGAGACCCTTTGCCGGCAACCACTCTGACGACTGCTCTGGCAGCGAAAACTCAAGCGCGAGTTTGGTACCGACCGGTAGAGTGCTCAAGCTTTCGATAAAGAGGCCGCCTCCGCCAATGCCGCTTGCGCGACTTTCAAACTGCTGACCTTCCGGGGTCATGTATTTGACACGGAAGGTGAGTGTCACGCGCGGCTCATTTCTGGATTCTCGGCTCGCTTGGGGTTTACGATAGGCCAGAATCTGGTCGATGACGAAATCCCATGACAAGTTGCCCATGGGCTCGCCGTTCATCCCCAGAAGGGTGATCACTTCACGGTTTGCGTCAAGGTCGAGGGCTTTCCCTTTGTGTCGAAGACTTGAAGACACGGGATATTTCACAGGTCCTCCACGTTCAATCTGTAACGCAAGTATAGCGCAGCGTTTGATCTTGTCGAGGAAAAGCGTAGAGTCGTAAGCGTCACTACAGGCTGGGAAGGAAGAAGGGGTAGAGAGTATTGGAGAAGGAAAGATGTAAGGAATCCTCCAGACCATGATAATCCTGGTCTGGAGGATTCTGGGCAACCCCTACTGGATGGGGAAAAGCTCTATGCCTATAACGACTTAAGCTGTCTTTACATCCTTGTCTTGCTCGAAGATTCGGATGGGGTCGTGCTTGCCAAGGATGGCATCCTCGGTGATGAGGACTTCCTTTATCTGCTTCTGAGAAGGGGCATCGTACATCACGTCCAACATCACGTCTTCGAGGATGGCACGCAATCCTCGCGCACCGGTTTTCTGGTGAAACGCTTTCCGTGCAATCGCCCCGAGCGCGCCTTCTGTGAACTTGAGCTTCACCTTCTCAAAGGAGAGCAACTTCTCATACTGTTTCGTGAGTGCGTTTCTCGGCTCGGTCAAGATTCGAATGAGGGCGCGTTCATCCAGCTCATCCAAGGTAGCGACGACCGGCAGCCGACCGACGAACTCCGGAATCAAACCATATTTGAGGAAGTCTTCCGGCTGAACTTTCGCGAACAGTTCGCCCAGTCGTATTTCGCTCCGCCCACGAACTTCGGCTCCGAATCCCATCGCCTTCCGATTCAGGCGTTGTTCAATAATGTGTTCGAGTCCGACGAACGCTCCGCCGCAGATGAACAGAATATTGCTCGTATTGATTTGAATAAACTCTTGGTGCGGATGCTTGCGCCCGCCTTGAGGCGGTACGTTGGCGACGGTCCCCTCAATGAGCTTGAGCAGCGACTGTTGTACCCCTTCGCCCGAAACGTCGCGGGTGATGGACGGGCTGTCGCTCTTACGGCTGATCTTGTCGATTTCATCGATGTAGACGATGCCCCGCTCGGCCCGTTCCACATCGTAGTCCGCGGCTTGCAGGAGCTTGAGGATGATGTTTTCCACATCTTCTCCGACGTACCCTGCCTCGGTGAGTGTGGTCGCATCAGCCAACGTGAAAGGGACATCCAAGTACTTCGCGAGGGTCTGAGCCAACAACGTTTTCCCTGTGCCTGTGGGCCCCAGCATGAGGATGTTGCCCTTCTGGAGTTGCACGTCGTCAACGTCTTTATCCTTGGACGAGATTCGTTTGTAGTGGTTATGAACAGCCACCGCGAGAATTTTCTTGGCCCGTTCCTGTCCCACGACGTATTGATCCAAGTGGTGTTTAATTTCCACCGGCTTTTTGAGTTTCGACGAAATCTCTTCTTTGGCCTCTTCCCAATCCTCGGCAATGATGTCGTTACAGAGGTTGACACATTCGTCGCAGAT
>JACQEY010000019.1 GCA_016200355.1 Nitrospirota bacterium | reverse complement strand
TGATTCGGGCCCACCTTGCGGATCCAGCTGTCCAGCAGCGTGTCGATGCCGCCGTTCATCCGGGTGTTCATCATCTTGCCGATGATGCCCAGCACCGGCATGCCCGCGCGATGCTTGAAGCAGCGGGTGCCCGCGCCCTTCATCATCTCGATCATCTCCGGCGCGTAGCCCTGCTCGCGCAGCCGCCGCGCTCCAGACTCGCCGCTGTACCGGGTTGCGATGATGATACAGGCCTTGGCGGCATAGGTAAAGGCCGTGTCCCAGGACACCCGCATCATGTCGTCGAGGAACCGGGCGTCGAACTTATACTTGCGCTTCACTTCGGGCGTCATCTCCGGCGCCCCGTCGTCCATCCACTGCTTCCAGCCGCGGCGCATCAGGGGGCCCTTCAAGCGATAGGGGCCATACACCCGGCGGTGGAACGTATACCCCTTCAAGCACATGCGCGGGTTGTGCGCAAACGTCCCGCGGTTGCCGTAGAGGTCTTCGTAGGTCTGGTGATCGTAGTTCTGCTCCACGCGCATGACCACGCCGTTGCGCACGAAGGCGCGCACGCGGCAGCCGTGCGTGTCGTTGGGGGAGCAGCACCAGGTGAACGAGGAATCGTACCGATACTGGTCGTGGTAGACCCGCTCCCAGGACCGGTCCGGGTACTCGCCGAGGGGGTTGCCCACCTCGATGACCGGTTGGAGCGCCGTCAGCGCGAGAGCCTTATCGGCCACCGCCACCGCCGCGACCGTCCCGGCCGAGACCTTCAAAAACTGTCTCCGTGATAAAAACATCGAGAACACCTCCCTGCTAAAAAGGCCGACTGATGATACCTACTTCACACCTTGCAACTTGTGCTTCTCCCACCCCCCTTCCTTCTAGGATTTGCGCCATTTGCCCGACCATGGTTTCGGAAACGTCTCAACTTTCCTGCGATAAATGGCCAATGGACGCATTGATAACGACTGTATGGTCCATAAAGAGAAGCAATATTGGAACCAAAACACAGCACAATACGGTGCGCATAAATATTATTTAAGTGATTGATATAAATTATAAAATTGTCAATCATATGGAAGTGGAATTTGCGAGAAAAGAGTTGGTTTGAGTATCAATCGTAGCGCAACATAGATATCGAATTGATTTAATGTTGTAGAATGCATTAAAAACAATATGTTACGTTAATTTTTTGCATTGATACCGTTTGGTAACGTAGAGTCATCGTGTTACATGAATTTCAAGTTTGGAAATCCCTGTCGCCGACTCAATCAAGATGGCGAAACGATGGGTTCTGCGGATGGCGACCGTGGAAGGGCAGGGCATGGCTAGCTTGACAGTGAGTCACACGGTGAGTAGAATCAGGCCCCTTCTGCAGGTTACGAGAGCGGGAATAGCTCAGTGGTAGAGCATCGCCTTGCC
>JACQEY010000026.1 GCA_016200355.1 Nitrospirota bacterium | reverse complement strand
GTTCGGCCTGGGAAAGTTCCTGATGGAGGAAGGCTCGTTCGGCGAAGCCGCCGATTATCTCGAATTGTGCATCAAGGCCAAACCGACTTACTCAGCCGCGTATCTCGCGCTCGTTGAATCGCTCATCAAGATCAACAAGACTGACCGCGCCAAGGAAGTCTGCCAGCTAGGCCACGCCGTCTCCCTCAAAAACGGCGACATGCAGGTCACGAAGAAACTCGAAGCGATCCAGGCAACGCTCGGTTGACGGGGACTGGCTACTTTTCAACCCTGAAAAGTTGCCTGTCCCCCTTTCCCGGCTTATAATCTGCTTAGCTTAGAATTGAGGCTCGAATGAAGACGTACATCTATCCGATCGAAGTCGAACAGGAAGAAGACGGACGGTGGAGCGCCGTTGTGCCCTCCCTCCCAGGCTGCGCAACCTGGGGACATAGCCAGCAAGAGGCCGTGAAGGCTCTTCAGGAAGCGATTGATGCCTACATCACGACGTTGCGTGAGACAGGCCGACCCATCCCGCAACCTCCCCCCAATGGAGAAGTCATCGAGACGCCCGCTCTAGCCGTCGTCGTATGAGCGAGGCGGGCGAGCTCGTCCACCTCCTCAGGAACCTGCCTGTCAGCGAACTCATCCGAGCTCTCGAACGCGACGGCTTCACGCTCCGCCGGTCAACTCGCACAGGAGGGCGCATCTACATGCATGAGGACGGCCGCCTGACCGTCGTCCATTACCACCACGGAAGTGATACTCTCACACGCAAGACGCTCAAGAGCGTGCTGGAAGCGGTCGGCTGGACCCCCGCCGACGCCAAGCGCCTCGGCCTGATCTCATAACGGCGACCAACTCATCAGAAGCGAACAAGGTATCGTTCTCGCTTGTTCCTACCACTCGCGCGGAGTGGGTGATCTTGTGTTCCAGGGCCTGTCTACCGCTATACCAAAGTCGCCGTACTCGTCCTTGACGGGATAGATAGTTATTACTTTCTTCTGTGACATTCTCGGATATCCCGGCCAGAGCAGAGGATCATATTCACGGACTGTTACTCGTAACTTTCCGTGCCTTGAGACAGCTCTGAGAACCTCCTTCCAGTTACCCCTTTTCGAGTTTTCAGTGGGGAACCTATCGACCTCTTCAGCAATATCGAGTAGGGCTGCCTCCACAATCTCTGCATAGGTCTTGTTTTGGTTCGGTGTACCTCGATCAAATATAGCGACGACGCCAGAGAGTTGACCTTTCGCGTGTCCAAGGATTCGTTGAATAATGTACCCCTGTCCAAGATAAGCCGGTCGTACCCTACTCCTTCCTTTCCAGAGCACGTAGACTCCTACAGCATTAAGGGCAGTGTCTAATGAAATGTCGCTGATACGCTGAAACGTTGCGTGTATCCCTTTCATCGCGTGAAGCCCTCCTGAGCAGGTAGTGAGAAGCGTTTTCCCTGCCTCTCTTGACAATTCCTATCCGCGTATGGTAGAAAAGTAGAAAATTATTCAAGGAGGACAAAATGCAGGAGCGACGATATCGGTCCATTAAGGTTCCGGAGTGGGTTTATACAAACTGGAAACACGCCGATCTTGCGCTTCAGAGAATAGGCCACAATGCGCTTCCCAAGGAGGTGCTGGCTCCGCCCATCTGTCCAGCATGTCACAGCAAAATGCACCGATTCGAACTCCGGTACGAATACCGGAACTGCGACCGTTGTGGATACACCCAGCAGGATCTCAGTTCGTCATCGAACTTTACAGGTGGCATCGTATTGGGCATCGGGCTCGCCCTCCTTTTCCAAGCCTTGTCCGAAAATAAGCCGACTGCACGACTTTCCCAAAGGAAGAGACGCCGGCGAGCCTAATTTATTACCGGGCTCAGAGAGAGGGACACGCTGCTTCAGAAAAGCAGCCTTGTGCATTCAAGGTCCTAGCGCAACAGTTGGTTAAAGGCATGTGCCGGGCTGTGCCAGTTGATAACTTTCCGGGGCCGGTCGTTGAGCATTGCCTGCACCTGCTTGATCTCTTTGCGGGAGACCTGGTTGAACCGCGTGC
>JACQEY010000030.1 GCA_016200355.1 Nitrospirota bacterium | reverse complement strand
GTGAACGTCCAGTTGGCTGTGCCGCCTGGCGCGTTGGTGAAACTCGCGCCGAGGGTCAAGCTGCTGCCCGCCGCCGTCAGATCGCCAGCCACGCCCACGACTGTGCCGCTCGCCCCGTGTGCCGCCGCATCGTAGGCGCCGGTGTAACCCGTCACGGTGACCACCGCGGTCGCCTTGTTGACCACCAACGCTGCGCTGGTCGTCTCGCTGCCGTTGTAATTCGTGTTCGACGACGTGAACACCGCCTTCACGCTGTAGGCCGTCCCACTGGCGTTGAGCCCGTGCGTGTAGCCGGTCACCGTCGCCACGCCCGTCCCCGAATTGTACGTCCCGGCCACTGCCGTCGCGCTGCCGTTAATGTAGAAGTTCACGCTGCCCGTCACTCCCGCCGGCGCGACCGTGGCCGACAGGTTCGTGGTCCCGCCAAACGTCGAGGTCGATGCCGTGACGCTGCCCACGCTCGTCGACGCCGCCGTGATGTTGACCGATGCCTGTGACCCAGTAAGGGTGAAGGTGCCCCCGCCATAGGACGTATTGTTGTAAGCGTTCACCGTGAAGGTTTGATTGCCCAGGGTGTTTGCTGTCAGCACGCCAGCGCCAAATGTGACCTCTGCGCGGCCGGTGTTGTCGATGGACTGGCCGGAAGCGGTGGCCTTGAAGGCCCAGTACGCCGTCGTCGAGTTTGCCGAGTCGTAAGTCCACGCCTGCGGACTGATCGTCCCGGGGCTGTCATAGGCCAAGATAGTGGGATTGCCTGAAATGGTAAAGCCCGAGGGCTTGTCGACGGTGAACGACCCAACAGTGTTTTTTGTATTACCCGTATTTGCATTTGTGACGGTGAGCGTGATTGAGCCGCTCGATCCGTAAGTCACCGAAGTGGGTGAAATCGACGAAGTGAACGCCGCCGAGTCCGTGAACGCCGTCGTCGCCACAGCCCCTGAATCCTGCCCCGTGGCCGTCAGGAGCAAGGACGCGCCCAGGTACTGATCTTCCACAAACCAATCTGTGCTGATACTGCCGTTGACGGTGAGATCGTTGTCGGGACGGATCAAGTCAGCTATGCCGTCGGCGTTGAGGTCGATTGTTTGTCCGTTCGCAATGAACTGCTGGTAGGCATCCCCACCCATGCCGTCGATGACGAACCAGGGCACGTTGCCCATGGGAGCATCCTGGATGCCGTCGGTGCGGGTCACCTGGAACTGCACCAGTTCTCCATCCCCAAATATCGCACCGTCTGTGCTCGAGTTCGTGTTCGACGTGGTGATCACCGCCGTCTCTCCCGGCGCATAGTCGAGCTTATCGGTCGTCACCTCAGCTGCCATGGGCGTAGCCGACAGCAGCACGCGGTTCTCCAGGGACTCCAGCACAAAGGCACTGGCGCGCTGCCGGGGCTGTTTCGGCACGGACTTGCGCATGGTGCGCGGCTCGCATCGGATCAGATTATTATAGAGGCTGAGCAGTTGTGCGAGCTTCATGGCAAATCCCCTTTTTTTCAAATGTGATCGTGTGGGCTTCACTCCCTGCTATGACAAGCAGGAGCGTCAAGGGCACCCCAGTGCAAAGCAGCGGCCAGTCCAGGATTTTTCTAACCGGTTGTTATCTGGATCATTTCAAGGTTCCGCTTCCTTGGCTGCGGCATGCAGGCCTCAGGGAATATGCCGCGGCTCCTTCTCATGATGCGGCGCAGGCGCCACACTTCGAGATGATCGGCTGGTGCGACAATGCCAGATTCTGGAACTGGCATTGTCGGCAGCGTATTACCAACTGCGCGGGTGCTGAGGGGGAGGTAATGACGGGAACATATAGAAAGGAGGATGCTCTCGAAAGGAGAGATTGCGCACTTGCGAACAGCAAAAAATGGGATTGCCCAGGTCTTCTCGAACCTGATCAATCCCCCCCCGATTCGCGTTGACTGCCCGAAAGCCTATGGCTTCAGTTCTACCAGTGCAAACTTTCGGCGGCCGACCTTCAGGCGATAGGCTCGTCCTGCCACAATCGATAACACGGCCTTCGCGTCGCTTTGCTTCTGTTCATCAACCTCTAGGCCTCCCTGAATAATCAGCCGCCGGGCCTCGCTCTTACTCGGCACAAGACCCGTCTTGGTCACCAGATCGACAAGACTGATCGACTGCCCTTCGCGCAGGTCGGCCAAGGTCAAGGTCAATCGCACATCCGGCTCGCTCGGAAATTCCCGCTCTTGAAATTTCTGCTGAAAGGCCGCCCTCGCTTGTTGGCCGGCTTCTGCCCCATGATACCGCGCAACGATCAGGGCTGCGAGCGCTTGCTTTGCCTCCATCGGGTGAGCGGTCTTGACGCCAGCTAAATCCTCCGTTGTGAGCAGCTCATAGTATCGAAGCATCAACGAATCGCTAATCGACATGAGCTTGCCAAACATGTCGTTCGGTGTGTCTTCGAGCGCAACGTAGTTGCCTACACTCTTGCTCATTTTCTTCACGCCGTCGGTCCCTTCCAGTAGCGGCATCGTGATCACGACTTGCGGCTCCTGCCCGTGACCCCGCTGGAGGTCACGCCCGACAAGAAGGTTAAATTTCTGATCGGTACCGCCCAGTTCGATATCAGACTTGAGCGCGATAGAATCGTAGCCCTGCACAAGGGGATACATAAACTCATGGATACTGATGGGCTTCTGCTCCGCGTACCGTTTCCGAAAATCGTCCCGTTCCAACATGCGAGCGACACTATATTGCGCGCTCAGATGAATCAACGCTTCCGCCGTCATCGTACTCATCCACCGGCTGTTGAACTCCACCAAGGTCTTCGCAGGGTCGAGAATTTTGAAGATCTGCCGCTCGTAGGTCTTGGCATTCTCCAATACTTTTTGTTTTGAAAGCGCGACGCGCGTTTCCGATTGACCGGTCGGGTCGCCGATCATACCGGTGAAATCGCCTATCAAGAAAATCACGTGATGTCCAAGTTCCTGAAAGTGCTTCAGCTTGTGGATCAAAACCGTATGGCCCAGATGCAGATCCGGCGCGGTCGGATCAAAGCCGGCTTTCACACGCAGCGGCCGATTCTCTTTCAAGGAACGTATCAGCTTCGATTCAAGTTCAGCCCCCTGAATGACCTCCACGACTCCGCGGAGGATCAAGTCGAGTTGGCGGGAAAGTTCGCTCATGTTGCCTTCTTCCGTCTGTCTGAAAGTCCGGCATTGGGCGTGACCGTAACCAATGAACGAATCCGCTCAAACTTCTTTTTCCCAATCCCTTTCACCGCTCGTAATTCTTCAAGAGAGTGAAAAGCGCCCACCGATTGCCGATACTCCATGATCCGTTCGGCCAACTGGGGACCGATCCCAGGCAGCGCGTCAAAATCCTGCTCCGTCGCCCGATTCAGATTCAAAAGCCCGCTGTGAGAGCGTTTCGGAGCAACGGGAGTCGCCTGCTGACCTGACAACAAGGAGACAGTGGATGGGCTCACTACCGTTGTACTGCCACTGTCAGAAACAATCTCAGTCTTCGACCTCTCGAGCGTCGGATGGGCATGGATCATCTCCGCCATTTGCGTCACCGTCGCTCCGGCTTGCATGGCCATGGCCGCTTCATGCACCAGATCGGCTGCGTGGGCTCCAACGATATGCACGCCAAGAATTTTTCCGCTTGGTGACTCGGCAATGACCTTGAACAACCCTGTCGTATCCCCTGTCGCCTGCGCCTTCCCCAACCCGGCATATCGAAAACGTCCCACCTTGAGTGCCTGGTCTGGATCCTGCCCGGCAGCCAGGACTCGTTCGCGGGCTTGCTGTCCCGTCATACCCACGCGACCGATCTCCGGCAGGGTAAAAATTCCTGCGGGGATGACGTCGTAACGAACCGTCGCCTGATGCCCCATGATATTCTCAACCGCAACTTTCCCCTGCGCCGAAGCCACGTGCGCTAACATGGCCTTGCCGACGACATCGCCGATCGCATAGATCCCCGGCACAGTGGTTTCCATCTGATCGTTGACGAGAATCTCCCTTCGCCCTCCCGTCTGCACCCCTACCTGCTCCAATCCGATGCCTCTGCTATTCAAACCTCGCCCCACCGACACCAGCAGCTTCTCAGCCACAACCTGCGTACCATCTTTAAGATGCGCAACGATAGCCGCCGGTGACCGCTCCAGTCTTTCAACAGTGGTCCCGGTCAGGACTGTCACGCCGCGTTTCTTCAGCTCCCGCTCCATCGTCGATGAGATGTCGCCATCCTCCAGAGGAAGCACGTGCGCCAGCAATTCGACAATCGTCACCTTCGTCCCTAGGCCGCTATAGAGCGCCGCGAACTCACATCCTTCGACTCCCCCGCCGACAATCAGCAGACTGGCAGGAATGCGATCAAGGTCCAGGAGATGCTTGCTTGTAAGCAGCTGTTGTCCATCGATCGGAAACTGCGGCAGGTTCGGCCAGGACGATCCCGTGGCAATCACGATGGCGTCAGCCTGAATATCCCGCAGCGCGCCATCAGCTGTGGTTACCGTGAGCGTCTGCCGATCCCGTAGCGATCCGGTTCCCTGCACATGTTCGATATTCCACGCCTTGAAGAGCGTCGCAATGCCCTTCACGAGAGCCGCCACCACCGTATCCTTTCGGGCGACCATCCGAGCGAGATCGTATGTGACTGGTCCTTGGACGAGCAGCCCCAGGTCCTCAGCTTTTTTAACCTTGTCGCCGAGTTCGACGACCGACAGGAGGGCCTTACTGGGAATGCAGCCCCAATTCAAACAGACGCCGCCAAGCGCATGGGACTCGATGACAGTCACACGGGCGCCAAGCTGAGCCGCCCGGATCGCGGCGACATAGCCACCAGGCCCAGCGCCGAGAATGGCAATGTGAGTTTGAACTGACATATCAAGAAGGTTGAGGCTTAGGCCTTAACCTTTCTTCTGGCTGGCAAGAAAGGCTTCATACTGTGCGGCGGTCATCAGCTTATCTACCTCGCTCACGTTCGACAGATCGATCACCACCATCCAGCCCTTGCCATAGGGATCGGAATTCACCAACTCCGGGTGGTCTTTTAAGTCAGCATTGACTTTGGCAATGGTGCCACTCACGGGCGTGTAGATCGTGGAAGTCGTCTTCGTCGATTCGACCTCACCGATCTGCTGCCCAGCCTTGACGACGGCTCCAGGCTTCGGCATATCGATGAACACGATATCGCCCAACGCATCTTGGGCAAAATGACTGATGCCGATAGTCGCCTGCGTGCCGCTCACTCGCACCCATTCATGCTCTTGGTGGTAACGAAGGTCCGCCGGAATCATTGTCGTCCTTTCTTGAATTCAACGTGGTGAAGATCGACAGCTCGCCGCTAGCCGAATATCTCCATGCCGGGAAAGAAATATCCGATTTCGAACTTGGCGGTCTCCGGCGAGTCGGAACCGTGCACGGCATTAAATTCGATATTCGCCCCATGGGCCTTTCGAATCGTGCCCGCCTCCGCCTTGGCCGGATCGGTCGCACCCATCAGCTCCCGATTCTTCTTGATTGCGTTGTCACCTTGCAGCACCAACACCACGACCGGACCGGACACCATGAACGTGCAGAGGCTATCGAAAAACGGACGAGCCTTATGCACGGCATAAAATCCCTCGGCCGTCGATTTTGAAAATTGCATCATACGTATGGCCACTGGCTTCAGGCCGGCTTTGTCATAGCGGGCAATAATGTCGCCGATCGCGTTCTTCTTCACGGCATCAGGCTTGATGATGGCTAATGTTCGTTCACTCATGGGCTCTGAGGTTCCTCCAGACAGTTAAAGAATAGATTGAACAGCGCTGGCGCATTATAAGTGGCTGATAATAGGCTTGCAAGGGTCGGAGCAAGCGAGAGACAGGATACCTCACTCACTTGAGTCAGAGATCGCCAATTGCAGCAGATGTGAGGCATTCGGGTGGATGCGATTTGAGGTTGCGTCAAGGCACCAAATGTCTTACCTTATGTGGCAGGCACTGTCAGGTAGGAGCTTCTAACGGCTGAGGGCCCCATGACACACTTGCAGCAAACGATTAAAGCCGTGATCCGTCAGGGTGACGAATCGGGCTATGTGGCCGAGTGCATCGAGGTCGCCGTAATTACGCAAGGCCAGACGATCGATGAGACGGTGGCCAATCTCAAGGAAGCCGTGGCGCTACATCTCGAGGGCGAATCGCCTGCGACCTTCGGGTTGCGGGAACGCCCAACCCGCATGATCACCCTCGAAGTCGATCCCACCTATGCCCAAGCTTCGTAGGCTGTCCGGGCACGAGGTTGTCGCCATCCTCAAGCTGTTCGGCTTTCTCGTTGTGGCCCAACAGGGCAGCCATTGAAACTGAAGCGCACAGGATCGGACGAGGCTCAAGTGCTCACTGTTCCTGCGCACGCCAGTCTGGATGTCGGCACCCTCCGCGCCATCCTTCGTCAAGCCAGCCGCTTCATTCCTGAAGATCAGCTGCACCCGCATTTTTATCATCCGTGAGCAGCCGCCGCGTGAGACAACGCGGCGCAATCCACGTGACGTTGGGAGTCAGGGTGAGTTAACGCTGAACAATGTGATCCAGTCTTGCAATCACAAAACAGCCTGCTCGGCCTGCTTCAAGCGACGGCTGACCGTAACCGCATGAACCCCCAAATGGTCCACAATCTCGACGAGCCGATACCCGTATTGTCGATAGGCAGTATGGATGGACTACGCCATCTCTCCTTTCCGCTGAAACAGCACGCGCAATGACGGACGCTGCGCCTGCGTCTGCCGACGGGGAATATCACAAATCACCCGATCGGGTTGGTGCTGTGCCACGAACGCCTCGGAGTCCAGATAGATCTGCCCCGTAAGCTGCTCCCAGTGCCGCGGCCCGCCACGCCACTCCACCACAAAGGTCCGATAGCGCTCCCAAACTGACCCCACCTGCGCCCCAAACTGCCCGAGAAACTAGAATCAGACCCCGCTTGTTCGGAGGCTGGCAGGGTCAGTTAGTCAAACAGTCTAACGAGTAGCTGTTCGCGGCAGGTTCAAGCGGTGAGAGCAACACCTGCCTTCAATATAGCCGCTGGCGTCTGAAATCCCAATGTCTTCCGCGGGCGTTGATTCAACCGTAACGCGATCATGTTCAAATCTGCCTGGGAGTAGCGTGACAAGTCTGTACCTTTCGGAAAGTACTGACGCAGCAAGCGGTTCGTATTTTCGTTGGTGCCCCGCTGCCACGGACTTTGCGGGTCACAGAAATAGACCTGTACCTTAGTATCGATCGTCAATCGTTTGTGCTGGGCCAGCTCCATCCCTCGATCCCAGGTGATCGACCGGCGCAAGGCCGATGGCAGTTGTCGTACCTGTGTGCTCAGCGCCGTCACCACGCTGGCCGTGTCTTTTCCCGGCACCTTCACCAGCATCGTGAAGCGCGACTGCCGTTCCACCAAGGTGGCAATGTGCGTATTCTTTGACCCTGCCATCAAGTCCCCTTCCCAGTGACCGGGAATCGCCCGGTCTTCCACCTCAGCGGGACGGTCGCGGATGGAGATACCATCAATGATCTGCCCACGTGGCTGGCCCGCCGTACTCGCACGTTGTGCCCGCCGCATCATGCGTCGAGATCGGAGATGGCCGATTAATTCTTTCTTGAGCACCCCACGGGCTTGAATGAACAAGCTGCGATAGATTGTTTCGTGGGAGACACGCATCGCGCTCTGATCTGGGAATGCCCGCTTAAGCCACCCCGCGATTTGTTCGGGCGACCAATCCAACGTCAATTTGCTCGCGACGATCCGCTGGAGCGTGGGGGAGGCGGCGAGTCGACAGGGCTTGGGGCGTCGCGTGCGCGCCCAGGCCCGGGCGTCGGCCTCAGCGGCGCGATACGTGTGTGCCCCACCACAGCGGATGATTTCACGGCTGACCGTTGAAGGCGCGCGAGCAAGCGTGGCGGCAATGTGCCGGATGGAGCGATCCGCCGCCATGCCACGCGAAATCTCTTCTCGTTCCGCAAGCGTCAGCGCCAAGCGCGACCGCCGCCGGCCAGCGGGAATGAGCCCTCCGTTCGAGGACACCACGCCATGAATCGAGCCCGCGTGCTTGCCGAGCGCCCGGCCGGTCTCGCTTAACGACTGCCCCTGTTTCCATCGCTGCCACAGATCTGCTTTCTGGGCCGCAGACAAACCCGGTCGTCCCATCTGTCCCATCACGATCACCCTCCAACTCCACCTTACCCCAGATGGTGTTGCGTTGATCGCCTGAACCTACCGCGCTGTACTTTGCCAAGGAGTCCCGGTGAAGTGCGGGCGTACTCAAAGCCGTGCCGTTCGGCGCGCCCAGGGGACAAGAACAACACCGGATCCAAGCGATCGAGCGCCTGGATGGCGGTTTTCTCATCGACGCAGAAGATCGCTGCATGCTGCGGGCGGGGGAGGGAGGGGGGTGCAGGTACAGCCGCAACACAGATGAGACTTACGAAGATGTCCTAGATCTGACGTTCCAAGACTACGAATAGTCGAAATGCGAAGAGCCGCGCAAGCCACCCCAGCTTCCGCTCCAACTTGAGAGTCGGAACGACCAAGCGTGGTGGAATCATAGACGGGTGCTCAAATCCTCCGCTTAATGGATAGGCGAAGAACGCAAGCCGTTTGACCTGCCGGACGGCCAAGCCTGGATAGGACAATCGAAACCGCACCAATTCTTTTTCAAACAGAATCGTGGCAATGGCTTGATTGGAGTCAAAGGGCTGACGACCTGCCCGGGGAGTCGTGAGCAGCAGCGGGTTTTGGCTCAGGTCAACCGGCTCGGGATGGAGGTATCGATAGACGGGCCAGGAGGCCCACGAGATGTACGGATCCATGATAATGATCCGGCCACCGCCCTTCAGCGTGCGCAACGCCTCGTCAAAGAACAGTGAGACATTTTCAATGTGGTGCAACGTATCGAACAGCACAAGGTTGGCGAGGGAGCCGGTCTGAAACGGGAGTCGTTGGGCGTCGGTTACTGCATCTAACCATGGAAGCGAGACGACATCAGTACAGCAAACGCCCGAAGCATACTCCTTGAGATTTCCTGTTCCGCCTCCGACCTCAACCGTCCGTCCCGGCGCCAACCAGACGGCGATGTCCCGATACCACTCTCTATAGAGCTGGCGAAGCACCGGCTTACATTGCCAGATTTCCCGATGTCGATGCAGAACAGCATCCGACATTACACGGCCTTCAATCGAAAGAATCCGTAGACCGTCATCTTTAGCAGCAACCACCCATGAGCGAATCGCTGAATGTTGCTGCTGCCATACGTCCGACCCTGGTAGCGAATCGGGATTTCCAGAATATGGAGATTCAACTTCGAGGCGCCGAACAACAGGTCGAAATCGCCGAAGGGATCGAAGTCTCCGAAGTAATCACGATTCGTCACCAATCGCTCATAGTCACGACGAAATAAGACTTTTGTCCCGCAGAGCGTATCTTTGATCCGCTGGTTCAGCAACCAGGAGAACGCCATGCTGAAGAACTTGTTCCCCAGGAGATTC
>JACQEY010000029.1 GCA_016200355.1 Nitrospirota bacterium | reverse complement strand
GCACTGAGTTACATGCTCTATAAGCGTGCCAACAGCATCATGACGGCCCGGTGGGCGTGGAGGGGCAATCTTGTGATTGGCTCGGTCTTCATCGGCGCGTTTGTGAACGTCATTGGATTATCGGTGTATGGATTTTATCTTCCCGCCAACATTCGAGTGGGGCTCTCGCTTCCGCAGGCCTTGAGCACGCTCACCCTGCTGGTCGTGGGGTTGCTGGTGAACCGTGCGCTTCTGCGGGAAGCAATACCGATCGGGCCGGTCGTCTGGGGAAGGATGCCGGTACGAGGACAAGTGACCCTCTTTCTTCTCGGGATGGCCTTCACCTGGGTTATGGGACTGATGGGCTTTATACGTTCGTCAGGGCGTTTGGGGTGGCATGTCCATGAGATCATGCGCGATGGATCGCCATGGGCGTTCACGCCTGGATTCGGATTTGCAGCTGGCATGGTCACTCTCAACATGACGCTGTTTTGGGTGTTGCTGCTGGGGGTGTTCTGGGTCAGCCAGCGCACGCTGGCTCAGACGGAAGCGCCCGAGCGGGTCTGGGCCGGGACAGCGTCTCAGCGAGAGCAGTCCTTCACTCCGGTCATGTCCAATAAGGCGCTTCTCCGCGATGGCTGAAGCTCCAAGCCGTTCTGAACAGCGCGGTCGTGCCTGCTGCCAATGGCCCGTGAAGGTCTTCGCCTTGGTTGTTCTGACCGCCGCCGCCGTTTTTATCAGTCATGTGGCTGTCATGGGACAGCCTGTGCCGTCTCAGAATCAGGCCGAGCAGGTTCTGGAAGATTTTTCGAAAGGCGAAGCCGACGGGTTTCCTCAAGGATGGCAGGCGAGTCGAAATGAGGCTGAAACCAGAAAGGCATATGTTATCCAGCGAGATGGAGACAGGGCATTCCTCAGGACCAGAGGGGTCAATGACCAGATGCGCATCTTTAGACGCGTGGTCTGGAATCCGAAGGAGTATCCGATCGTCACTTGGCGGTGGAGGTTACGGTCTGTGCCGTCCGGGGAAGGCCCGTTCGCTGCTGTTTTTGTCTCTCTCGACACGGACCTCCTGGTGATACCGGTTGCGACCAAGTACCTATGGACCGCAAGCGGCAACGTCGGGGCCATAAAAGAGGGTGGGTTTTTTGGCGCTGCCGAGGTTGTGGTTCGGGCTGGTTCCCAACCTGTCGGGCAGTGGGTTGAGGAACGTGTCAATGCCTATTCAGACTTCCTGAAGATTCACAAGCACGAACCGGCGCCCCAAGCATGGGGCATCTCGCTGGTGGCCGGGCCGGGGATCGAACTCGACTTCGGCAGCATCAAGCTCGTCAAACAATAGGAATAAATTGATGCTGAGAGAGACGACCATGCACGGTCAGTACGGGCGTATCACCCTGGATATGCTGCTCGGCGCTGTGGTCTTTGGTATCGTGGGGGCGGCGATCGGATACTATTTCGGTACGGCCGCGAGCATTGCGATAGCGACCGCCGTGGGGCTCACGTTTGGGTTCCTGATCGGACTGCTGGGCGGTCGTCGGTTTTTTATCAGCATTGTATGTGGAGCTTTGTTAGGGGGCGGCCTTGCCGGTTTGGTGTCCGGGACGGCAGCTGTCCCTTTGGGAGCGGCATCGGGCGGGGCTGTGGGCGGGTTTCTCGGCGTGCAAATGGGAATGCTGGTGGAGATCTGGCAGCAATCCAGGCAGGCGCAGCCGGCTAAGTCTGCGCCCTCCAACATTGAGAATCCTCAATGAAAGACAAGTGGCTGATGATCGGAGTCGGTGCGTCTTTTTTGGCGTTTTTTCTGATGGTGGTCAGCATGATGGCTTTGTCGCGTCACACGGCCAAGAACAAAGAACTGTTAGCCCAGATACCGGCGACGCCCCAGGAATCCGTTCCTGTTGCCGTTGAGGACTTCAGCCTCTACAAAACGATTGTCGGGGATGATGGGCGTGAGATGATTGAGATTCCGGAAGGGCCGTTTAAGATGGGCGGTAAAGATGGAGACTATGATGAGGCCCCGGAACATCAGATTTACCTCTCCACCTACTACATCGATAAATATGAAGTTACCCAAGCTGAATACGAACGGTTTGTCAAAATGACCAAGCGGGGCAAGCCCTTTGTTCCGGTGTTCGATGACGACCCGTCCAAGATTCTCAAGCCGGAATACGCGGCGATGGGAATGTCCTGGTTTGATGCGGCGGCCTATTGCCAATGGGCCGGCAAACGTTTGCCGACCGAGGCGGAATGGGAGAAGGTGGCGAAAGGCGAAGGGAACCGAAAATATCCATGGGGCGAGGCCATGGGTCCGAAGTATGCCAATCTAGATGGCGAAGAAGACGGCTACAAATACCTGGCCCCTCCGGGAAAGTTCGAGGCCGGGCGCAGTTATTATGGATTGTACGACATGGCGGGGAATGTTGCGGAGTGGGTGGCCGATAACTATGACGACAAGTATTACGCCAAAACCACCTACCGGGATCCCAAAGGCCCGGAAGAAGGCCAGAACAAGGTGATCAGGGGGGGGTCCTGGCGGGAGTCTCCGAATGGGGCAAGAGTCGCCAAACGGTTCCAAGCGAAGCCGTGGCGTACCGATGCTACCATCGGATTTCGTTGCGCCAAAGGTGGGCCCTGACTGGAGCGAGGTGTCGCTGCTGTGATCCATGCTCGATAAACGGCTGAAGTGGGCATTCTTTATCACCACGCTGGTCCTTGCCGTATTGCCCATCGCCGGCATCATTCTCGACTTTCTCAAGCCCAGCAACATTCAAGTTGAACAATCAGGCCGAGAAGCCAAACCCACCACTAGTTCAGCAACGCCCGCGGTTCCCCTAAAGGAAGACATGGTCTTGGTTCCGGCCGGGGAGTTTTTACGCGGTTACGACGAAGGAGGGTTCGATGAAAAACCCTCAAGCCGTATCCTGCTGGATGCCTACTGGATAGATCGCTACGAGGTGGCGTATGGGGCTTACATGGCGTTTGTCGAAACGACGGGGCATCGCAAACCGATTTCGCGGTACGTCAAAAACTTCGATAAGCTGAGCGTGCCGACTCAACCGGCTGTTTACGTGTCATGGGAGGATGCGGATGAATATTGTCGGTACCGCGGCGCGCGTCTTCCCACTGAAGCTGAATGGGAGAAGGCAGCTCGTGGGCCGCAGGGGCTTTTGTGGCCGTGGGGTAATCAGGACAAGACGGGCGCGGCCAACACCGGCAATCCCGACCCGTTCGAATTTCCATCTCCCGGCGCCAGTTTCCCCCAGGATCAAAGCCCGTACGGGGTGTATGATCTTGCAGGCAATGTGATGGAATGGGCTTCCGACTGGTATCAGGAGGATGCCTACGCTACCAGTTCGGCCAATCCAGAAGGTCCTTCAAGCGGAACCTATAAGGTAATCAGGGGCGCATCCTGGGGAACGATTGGCAAGGAAACGAGACTCACGGTTCGGCTCAAAATGGTCCCTGATTTCAGAGATACGACTATCGGATTTCGATGCGCAAAATCCGTTCAGAAAGGGCACAATGATGGTACGGAGAAAGGCAGCTAAGTCTATAATAAATCAAAATAATAGATGAGAAGGAAGACGGCAAGAATTATGTTGACAACCATTCCTGCCAAAACTATAATGTCGAACAGTCTTGGGTCTTTACTCATAATTTTTTTGGCCTCATCAAAAGTGAAGGTTTGAGTAGCATAGTCCCTGATGCGCTGTCAAGGCAGCGAACGGGTTTCAGTGTGCGCTGAGAACAACACTTTTCGTCTTTAAAAGAGGGGAATCTATGGCAGAAGCAGCAACTG
>JACQEY010000018.1 GCA_016200355.1 Nitrospirota bacterium | reverse complement strand
TTTGATCTTTGTGATGTCACGGCAGGTGCAGATGACGTCGGACTTATGCCCCTCGCGGCGGCCGAATTCCTGCCACACAACTTCGACGTCGAATGGCTCTCCGGTCTTCTTTCTGCCGACCAATTCGCCATGCCAATATCCGTCACGCAGCAAGAAGGGCAAATGGTGTTGCTCAATCGCAGCCTGCTGTTCAGGACCGTAGAGAGCTCTCCAAGGCTGTCCGATCAATTCCTCAACCTCAAAGCCAAACAAGGCGGCGTGGGCCGGATTCATATAGGTGTACAGTCCGTCGGCATTCAAAAGCGCGAGGCCGTCCATGGCGTGATCCACGGCTCGCTGAAGTTGAACCAGCGTCTCGTGCTGGCGTTTCTGCTCGGTGATGTCCTCGCAGGTAATGAGAGCAACAGGAGCCGCACCAGCACCAGCAGACATAATTCTGACCGTCTCTTTGACCCAGATCACAGTCCCATCTTTCTTTATCTTCCGAAAAGTCCACTCGCTGATGCCAGAGGCATTGGCGAAGGCTTCAGCCAGGCTTCGGCCTACCGCGTTCTTATCTTCGTCGTAAAAGATGGTGAGGACGGATCGCCCGATCAGTTCCTCCTTCCTGTATCCCAACTGTTCCGCGCCAAATTTGTTGACGGAACATACCGTGCCTTCTTGATCCACGGTGAAGTACATGGATGGGGTTTCGTCGTAGAGGGTATGGAACCGTTCCTCGCTTTCCCGCAACACCTCCTCGGCCTGTTTGCGCTCGGTGATGTTGGTCTGCTTGCGGCGCAGCACGGCTGGGAAACGACGGGCAGCCGGGGGCTTTGGTTGTCGCTTGGCCGTGCGATTCGCTCGAGTCGATGACGGTTTCTTAGCCATAGCTGCACCCTCCCTCGCTGACGATGGCATGCGCGTCGTGTGGAGAGTCCGGGGATGGAAATGAAGGCACGTTTGCAGAGAGAGCCGAGGTGAATATCGCGCCAATCGCCGTCAGCGCATCTCGTCGAAACCCTGGCTTGGTCATAGTGAGGAGAACGTCAGTCCTCGTGGGAGTGAGGGACGAGAGAGAGTGTGCCGGCTTGTTTGGCCCGATTGCGGCCTTCCTGCTTGGCTTGATAGAGCGCTTGATCTGCCGCCTTGATCAAATCGGTTGGAGAAGCGTTCCGGCTGGGGATCGTACTGGCGAAGCCAGCGCTGATGGTGGTGCCGCCCCCGTCGGGGTGCGTAATGCCGAGGGTCTCAATCCGTTGCCGAAGCGTTTCCGCCACCTGCGCCGCTCCTTCCGTACGAGTGCCTGGAAGCACGACCACAAATTCGTCACCGCCGTATCGAGCGACGAGGTCTCCTGGTCTATTGACGGATCCCGAGATCGCAGCGGCAACCTGCCGGAGGCATTCGTCGCCCGACGTATGCCCGAGGGTATCGTTGTAGGATTTGAAACGATCGATGTCGAGCATGATCAAAGAGAGCGGCGTCAATTCGCGGACGGCACGACGCCATTCTTGGTCCAGGAAGTCGTCAAATTGCCGGCGATTGGTAATGCCGGTGAGGCCGTCAAGACAGGACAGGCGCAGCAGCATCTGGTTCGCTTCCTGGAGCTGACGCATGACCTCAAGAAGCTCCTGCTCCCGGGCTTGGCGCCGGTCGATTTCGTGGACCAGCCGCAAAACCGATCGGATGCGAGTCAAGAGCTCGATCTTGTTGACAGGTTTCCCGATATAATCGAGCGCACCCGCAGCAAAGGCGAGTTGGAGATCGACGGGATCGGTCTTCACGGTGACCATCATGATAGGCGTGTCACGGAATCGCTCGACCGCCTTGATCTGGCGGCAGGCTTCGATGCCGTTCATCTCCGGCATGACGATGTCCATGAGGATCAGGTCAACTCTAGTGGCAGCGCCGTGCTTCCCGTCATCGAGCCCCAGCAAACGGAATGCGGCAGCAGCCGAGTCGGCGACCAGGAGATGGTCGTAGCCGGCAGCCGACAGGACAGACTGAAGCAGAAGGCGGTCGTCCGCCGAGTCGTCAACGATTAAGATGCCCATGCGCTCTAACTCCAGTGAACACGAGTGGTGAGACTGAGAAATCGTAGCAGCTAGTCTTGGTAAACTCCAGGATAAAGCTTTTTGACACAGGGCTGACAGATACCGTGGCTGAATTCAGCCTCGGAATGTTCGCCGATATATTCTTCCAACTGTTGCCAGAATCCGCCGTCATTGCGGATCTTTTTACAGGATGCGCAGATGGGGATGAGTCCTCTGAGGACTTTGACATCCCGCAGGGCTTTCTGCAGCTCATCATTGCTTCGACGGAGGTCTCCTTCCCGCGCTTTGCGGCAATCCATTTCTTTTTTCAGCGCCAGCGCGGAGGAAGCGCGTGCCAGAAGTTCTATGCTGTTCACCGGTTTGGTGATGTAATCATTCGCTCCCGCCGCAAAAGCGGCTTGGAGATTAGAGAGATCACTTTTTGCTGTGACCATGATGATGGGAATATCGCACAGATGCGGACGGCTCTTGATCTGGCGACAGGCTTCGACTCCATCCAGCTCTGGCATGAGGACGTCCATCAGAATTAGGTCGATCCGGGTGGGCGGCTCATGGACGTCCATGCCAAGCATAGGGAATGCAGCCTTTGCCGAGTCAGCGCTCAGGAGATCCGCATGGCCGGCCTTTCCAAGAATCGCGCGAAGGAGTACCTGTTGGTCTGGAGAATCGTCGACGATAAGAATACCCATGCCGACTCCTGTCAGGCGCTCGCACAGAGTGTGCAAGCGATCACCTTTCAGTATAGCAGGCGCCGATGGGGCTACTGGAGCTTGGCGCGGACAAGGTCGCTGATCTGCTTGCCGTCCACTGGTTGGCCGGCCACACGAACCATCACGGCTTTCATCACCGAGCCCATCTCTTTCAGCGATTGAGCGCCGGTTTCCTGAATGATCGCATCCACGACGGTGGAGAGCTGCTCGGCAGAGAGGGCTTGAGGGAGATATGATTCGAGAATGATGATTTCCTGTCGTTCTTTTGCTGCAAGTTCTGCTCGGTTACCTTTTTCAAATTGCTCGACCGATTCCCGGCGTTGCTTAATCATGGTCGTCATGACGCGGCTCATTTCGGCATCGTCGAGATCCTTCTTGATCTCCATTTCCTTGTTCATCACAGCGGCCTTGATCATGCGAATCACGTCCATCCGCAATTGGTCGCGGGCCTTCATAGCCAATTTCAGATCTTCAGTCAGACGGTCGTGCAGGGACATCAGAATCTCGTTGGTGAGAGGGCTGGGGTGGAGAATACCCCTTCATCCGACATCAGTCAATGTACGGCCTCACTCGTGCAGCCGTCTACCTGGCATGGTTTTCATGCCGAGCGGGGAGTATGATATTACCAAGGTCAGGTCACGGCTCGAAGTAAGATGGGAGAGCGGGGGGAGGGCCGGCCATGGCGAGGCAAGGTTTAGCGGTCCAGCTAATGAGAATCCTTGCGATGGCTGTTCTGATGGTTAGTTGTGCACATGCCACCTCGCAGACGACTCCAACGTTCCGGTTCAGTTCTGAACCTCCGTTGCTGCCAATCCCTGCTGATGTCCAGCAAATGGCGGTACTGTATCCGCGTGAGGGAACTCCTGAATGGTCCAGCGCTTATGGCCGCTTGGAGGGGGCTGCGTTCCACCTCAAGACATTTCGCCCGAATCTGAGGATCATCGATCGTTCCCATATGCGGGCTATCGTCTCGGAGCAGCGCTTTCAGGTCGGGGGGCTTGTCTCCGAAGACAGTGCCGTTCGCATCGGGAAAATGTTGGGCGTAGACAGCGTGTTGATCTATCGGATCGACGGACCAACGTTGCGCGACCGGTTCTTTGCACGCCAGCATCGCGATCTTCCTCCGGTAACCATCACGAGCAAGATTATTCGAGTCGAGAGTGGGGAAATTGTCTATTATAACGTGGTCACGGCGCATGTGGACGACACTGAAGAATCCGGTTGGTCACTCTCAGACAATGTCGATTCTCAACGATCGAGCCGCGAGGCCCTAGACCGGGGCATCATGCAGACAGTCTATGATTTGCAACGCGCATTTGATTAACCGTATGGACATGAGGGGATACGAATGAATCATCGACGAAGCCGTATGCAACACAGTGGGATCGCTATGGTCGTAGGCCTGTTCGCCCTCGCGCTGATCACAGCTTGCGCCAGCGACCAACCTAAATCCCTTCCACCGCCGACTCCGGACCAAGTGCGTGGCCATGCTGATCGGGCATTTGAAAAGCTCAAGCAAGAAGAACAGGAACGAGCCGCCCAGCCGCCAGTGTCACGGTAGTCGGCCTAAACCCTACCGACTCAATTTTGGCAGGGTCCAGACCACAAACCGAGCAACAGGTTTTACTAGCGGCAATTCCCAAAGAAGCCGTTGGCGGGATGCTCGCTCCACTTGGCGCGCTTCGTGGAAGGTCCCAAGAAGGCTAGCTGAGACCAGCAGCCGCAAGATGCCTGAGAGAAAGAAGACGAAAGGCAAATTCGATACAGGCTCGAAAATGACCCCTCCCCACTCAATACGTGCAGGAAGGTGCTCTACCAACCAGCTCCCCAGCAAGGCTCCCACCGACCATCCTACTGCATTGACCGTACTATATAGCGCAATGGCTTTTGCGCGGTCCTCCGGCCTGACCGAATCGAACACATAGTTTTGCAGTCCCAATGCCAAGCCGGCCCAAATGACGCCGCCTAAAAAATTGACTGCCAAAAGGAAGCCCAAATTCGTGCTCACAAGGTAGAGCATCGGCAAGAATGGCACCGTAAACCCGGTGATGGACAATAAGGCCTTGTTTCCGTAGCGGTCCCCAAATTGGCCCCAGGCCCGTAAGGTGAGGAGTTGACCGAGGAGGCCGGCAGCCAGCCATCCTCCATAACCGAGATACGACAGATGGAGATCCTGTAACATGTACAGAACAAAAAATGGACCGGCAATCAGCACAGATGCATGCATCAGGCCTGAGAAAAGCAGAAAGCGTCGGAAGTCCTTCGTCGCGCTCAGTCGGAAGAAGCCGCGAAATCCTTGCTGAGCCTCCTGGTGGGCAGTCTGATGCACATCTTGAACGGGGGACAGGGCCAAAGCCGAGAGGATGCGAGCGCTTCCGGCCAAGACAAAGATCAGCACGAATCCCCACCAGGCGGCGGTGGAATCTTCCCAGAGACTCAGCACCCCTCCGGCTCCACAGAGCGCAAAGAAACTGAGGCTGGCAATAATTTTGGCCCGACGTGCGAAATATGCGCCCCGTTCATGCTGGTCGAGCCAATCAGCGATCAAGCTATTCCACGCAGGCGTGGTGAAGTGGGCGCATGCAAAATAGGCGGCGGCTCCACCAACGACGAGCCAAGGACCCCATAGCGGAAGCAGCAGCGGCAAAAGCACGATAGGAATCCAGGCGAAGGCTTGCCCAACCGTGCCGGCAAAAATGAGGGATTTGCGATCGGGGAACCACTGCAACAACTTCACGGAGGCGAGTTGGGCTCCTGTCCCGATAAGCTGGGGCAATGCCGACAGCACACTTAACTGGAATGGGCTTGCCTGCAGGAGTAACGCAAATGCGGAGAGATATTGCTCTCCGCTTCCTTGCGTGATGGCCTGGCAGGCACCGTCTCGGAGGCCGTAGCGGCGTCCTTGCTCGCCGGCACTTTGGGCCTGGGAATTGCTTGGCACTGACGCTTGCGAACGTTCAGGCAGTATCGGATGCACGGGATCCTTTCCTGAGAGGGAATTCTGATCAAGCGTAGCATAGCCAGGAGCGCGGAGCATACATAGATGAGCAGCTTGATCAGTCGGTGATTGACCCCTTCCTGATCTCTCGATACCATAGCAGTATAAATGGACCGCGATCATGATGCTCCAATGAGTGAGACCAGAAGTATCGGGAAGCAGTTTCTGGCAATCGTACTTGCCGGCCTGAGCGTTGTCGTGTGTGGCTGGCAGGAAGTCGACGCGCGGGATCTGTTCGCGCCAAAAGAGCAAGCGGCAACCGAAGTCGATCCCACGCAAAGCCCGTCGTTTGACGAACAAAAAAAGGGTATCCCGCAATCCCTATTTACCTGGATCAAGATGGCCAAAGGATATGACGTCGAGTGGGATACATTCGGGCGAAAAGGCTGGTATACGCAAGATCCCAGACTGAAGCCCATCGAGCCTGGATCGGTGTTTTCTCGGGATATTCCCGTAATCTATATTGTGTTCGAGTCAGCCCCGCTGGAAGATCCTGCCCAGTTCAGCGCACAATGGTTTCTGGAGGGGGAGAAGGGTGTCCTCTCATCCGTGCCACTCGGGAAAGACACCTTGGAAGTGCCCGGGCATGAACGCTATGGATTCCTGGAACTCAAGAAACCTGGAAACGCTTGGGACGTGGGAACGTACCTGGTGAGACTGTTCATCACGCCGCTCGGACAGCAGTCTTTCCATGCAGTCAATCAAGTGGGCACCATGCGGTTTACTATCGTCGAGAGTTCTGCTCCTGCAGGCATGAATCCGCATTAGCCACGAGCCCCTTGTTCACATATTGGTGATTGTGAGTGAAGCAGAGAAAAGGAAGAGAATGGGAGATCGGATCAAAGTCGCAGATCAAGAGAAGCTGACATTGCTCTATGAGCGATTCAGAGACGTATGTCTAGTCGAAAAGGAAGTCTGGAAAGAGATATTCATGCCACGGGATATCACGCAGGGGCCTGTCAGAACGAACATGCAAGATCGATATGATGTGGAAATCGACGATCAGGTGATCGAAGACACACTCGAAGCGAATATTCCTCGCGGCAGCCAAGCCCTAGCCGCCGCGATTCAGGAATACCGAACGCACATTTCGTTTTATCGAAAAGTCTAAGGGATTTAGCGGACCGCAAGCACTCGCTCGACATCTTGGTAAATATCCGACGCCTCGTGATTAGAGTCGTTCTAAAGCTTCGATGCGCGCTTCCATCGGCGGATGCGTAGCAAAGAGGCGCATGAATCCCGATGAATTACCGGAGATCTTCATCGTCGCGAGCGCATCCTGTCCAGCGTACTCGACCTGCGAATGGGTCACCCATCGATCGATCGCGCGGAGGGCCGAGATCATCGAGCCCTTGCCGTACACCTTGGCGGAAAAAGCATCCGCCCCATATTCACGCTGCCGCGAAAACCAGCAGATCAGGACCGAGGCCATGATACTGACGATGATCTGGATCGCGATCGACAACCCAAAACCGAGCATCGCCTGATCGCGTTCCGCAAAGAACCGGCGCACCCACATCGCAATGTAGTACACGAAGGTATTCATCAGCCCTGCCAACACGGTCGTCGCGAACATGTCCCCATTGTAAACATGTCCCATCTCGTGAGCGAGGACGGCACGTACTTCCTGTTCTTGCAGATTGCTCAACAATCCAGTTGAAACAGCCACCATCGAGTTGTTCTTGCTGGGGCCAGTCGCGAAGGCGTTGGGGTCGGGGGATTCGTAGACCCACACCTCAGGCATCGTAATGTGGAGCCGTTGCGCGATCTCTTGGACGGTACCGTAAATAACTTGTTCGGCTTGCGACCGAGGTTGCGTGATCTGGCGGCAATCCAACATAGCCCGCGCCATCTGTTTGGAGAAGGCCAAACTGATAAAGGCGCCACCAAAGCCGAAGGCAAGAGCCCAGACTAACGAGCTGAGATCGACCAATCCTCGCAGATCGACTCCGAACATGGGAAGAACGACATTGATCAGCACCGGTACGGTGAGCGAAAGCGTCACCATGATTAAGATATTGGCCGCCAGCAGTAGGAATATGCCCTTCATCCACTTCATCGAGATCCTCCTTCACGACTATGTACTCGCCCTCTCATTCGGGCAAGTCATCACTGAGCGTCATTATACTAACCGTTTCCCTGAAATACATCTCAATCAAAATTGCGATGACGATATGTCATAAGAAATAACTCCATAAATGCCAAGGTCAAGGCGTCTGAAGTGCCTGAAACTCATGGAAAAAGTTGACCCGTTCCCGTCCTTCCTGTTAGAAATGGCTTATGCAGAAGATGCCTAGACGATCGCTCATCATGTTGGCGACCGTCTGGTTGCTGACATCGGTCGGCGTCACAATCGTTCATGCAGCGGAACTTTCCCAGTCCAGCCCTCCTGTGGTGATCGCGGTGGCTGCAGACGGGGTGCAGCGAGCCACGGTCACGCTTGATAGCTATTCGTATAACCCCAACCATTTGATCGTCGAAGCTGGGAAGCCGGTTGAACTGACGCTGACCAGTGTGACGACGATTATCCCGCACAATTTTATCATCAAGGACCCAGCAGGGAGACTATCCGTTGAACAGGATGTCGGTGCCGGCAAGACGGTCACCATTACATTTACGCCGACTCAGCCTGGCATATTTCCCATCTACTGCGACAAACGGCTCTGGCCGTTGCCCAGCCATCGCGACAAAGGGATGGAAGGGAAGCTGGAAGTGCGATAGGTGTGGCTACGAGCATAGAGACCTCCAAGCAGGAACTACTCCGTGATCTCCTCAAGCAAGTGTCCCGTCTCTTCTACACGACGTTGGCCGTGGTTCCAGCAAATGTGCGCGATCAAGTCAGCCTCGCCTACCTCTTTGCCCGCGCGGCAGACACGATTGCGGACACGGAGTTGATCGATCGTCCACGCCGGCTTGATTTACTCGGCCAACTCAGGGCTCAGTTCGTGAGCGACCAGATCGTTTGGACTCAGGTGCGAGACATCCAGCACGCGGTGGCGTCAATCCAACAGAACTCTGCCGAGCGTATCCTGCTTGAACGACTGGAGGATTGCTTCAAGCTCTTCCAGACCTTTTCGTCGGATGATCGCCGCCGCATTCAACGGCTCATGTCCACGCTGACGCAAGGCATGGAGATGGACCTCGTCGTCTTCCCCGGCACATCAGCCGTAAATCTCACGGTCCTCAAGACGCTCGATGATCTGGACCGCTATACCTATTACGTGGCCGGCTGTGTGGGCGAATTCTGGACAGACTTGATGTGTGCGCACCGGAAGGCGTTGGCCTCGTGGAAGGTGCGGGAGATGTCGGAGGTCGGCGTGAGATTTGGAAAGGGGCTCCAACTCACGAACATTGTAAAGGATATCGCGCACGATCTTCAGAAAGGCCGCTGCTATGTGCCCGCACCCATGCTGACCGAAGCCGGACTCACCGCACAGGATTTACTGGACCAACGAAACCGTACCCGCTTTCAACCGGTCTTGAGTAAACTTGTTCGTATGGCGGTGGAGCATCTTGATCAAGGCTGGCTCTACGCCATGTCGATTCCACGACATGAAACGCGGCTGCGATTGGCCTGCATGTGGCCGATTCTTTCCGCCGGCGAATCCCTGAAGCTCGTCATGAATTCGCCCGATCTCTTGAACCCCGCTATGAAAGTCAAAATCCCACGGAGCCAAGTCTATCAAATCATGGCCCTCACGACGGGCACCTTCGCCTGCGAATATGTGGGGACGGCCTGCTGGGGACGACTCCGGAAACAGATCGTGTAAATACGGTGAGAGAGTAGAGGTAACTTGAAAAATGCAGGGAAGACCGGCACCGCTATTTCGTTGAGATAAAGATGTCGCCGCAAATAAATGGATCGAGAGTTTTTTACTGAAAGCGGTATAAACGGTTACGGGTCGTGATCCCGCATCGGCCGATCGGCCGACTTATAACCCCGGACGGGTTTCTGCGACGACGCTGAGTTCTAGCGGCATTCCCGCTCGCCGCACAGCCAATTTCAATGTCTGCCCTGACTCGACTCGGCACAATCGTTTGGCCTCGCGATCCGAGGTGACGGTCGCCAGAGCGATGCCGTTACAGGCCACCACCCGATCACCGACCTTGAGGCCCGCTTTCTCGGCAGGCAAGCCGCCGCGAAGTTCCCGCACGAGGTAGTATCGAGCGCCCGCCGATTCCTGTAATTCCCAATTGACACCGATCCGTCCGG
Source organism: Nitrospirota bacterium (assembly GCA_016200355.1). Lineage (GTDB taxonomy): Bacteria > Nitrospirota > Nitrospiria > Nitrospirales > Nitrospiraceae > Palsa-1315. Next base: position 9,417 of record JACQEY010000018.1, on the reverse strand, counting down.
ACCCGAGCAACCCGGTTTGCGAACCGAACCGTGCAAGAATGCGATGCGCGATGACACGGGCCAAGCCCTCGGGATCATCTACCGTGGCGTCAGAACCGTACCCTTCCCCATTGAATAAGACCACACCGCTCTCGACATCGATCATCCGTAAGGCCAGCGACACGCGGCTGATCTGTTCTCCCTCGATTCGCTCCCATTGTTGCACTTCGCCCACCACAATGGCCTGCGCGCCGACGAGTTTCCCGACTTTCAGCACCTCGGCGTCGTCAGCATGCTTGAGTTGTACAACCTGCTCCTTGAACACTTCGTCGAGCTCGGTTCGCTCGACCATATTGACGTCCAAGTCCAACAACAAGGTCGTCACCATTCCGGCCACACGCGACCCCGATCCCTCTGCGCCAGGCGCATCATCAAACAGCATGACGGCCATCGTTCGGTAGCGATCGATCGTGTCACGGTTGATTGGACCGGCGCCGGCCACCACCGGCTCGGGACGGCCACGCATCCCACCGAATCCCAGAGCGGCGGTGCCTGACGAAGCACAGGCACGGCGCCGCTGTAGAATGGCAGAGGGCGTGCCCCAGGCACAGAGTTCGTCGTTCACCAACACGATATGGTGAGGATACTCACGTTGATGTTCTGCGGCAAGATTGGTGAAGGGATAGAAAATGCAGCCGCCGACCCAGACTGATATTGGGCAGAAAGCCAACTCATAGAGCCACTGTTTACGGGCTGTAAGGGAATACTCCCAAACCAGCAGACGGCCATCGTCACGCAACACGCGGTCAGGTCGACCGATCTGTTCGATCACCTCGGCCTTTGTCATCGGCACGGCCAGCCGGTCCAGCTTGGATTCCGACTTCACAATCGTGTAGACAACCCCACAAGCTGAAAGTGTGCAGGCCATGCCAACGATCACGAGTGTGCGGATGAATGTGGAACACCGGATGGAAGCAACCGTCTGCTGCATCGGCATCGCTGCAAGCGTAACATTCCGTAAGCGAGGGCTGCAATGCAGAGAGGCGAGACGGACAGGGATCAGTTCAAAGAGGGGTCGAACGGCATATCCGCATAATGGCGATAGTCCTCGCCTAGGGTACTCACGATGTCTGGCCAAATGCGTGTGGGATCCTTTTCGAACACCACGCTGGGATCTGCAGGAAGAGTTATCCAGGAACCGGTCTGCATTTCAGACTCCAGTTGGCCTGGGCCCCATCCGGAATACCCGATATAGGCGCGAAAGGCCTCTCGCCCCTCTCGGGTGGTCAATATTCGATCGACGAGGTCTGTATCTCCGCCGAGACAGATTCCATCGAAGACATGATGGGAATTCTCAGGGAGTTGGTCTAATCGATACAACATCATCACCTGATTCGTTTGCACCGGTCCTCCGGAAAAAAGGACGTGCCGCTGGCCTTCGAGGATCGGCACTTGCGGTAACGCCTCCGAAACCGACATCGCCGTCGGGCGATTGACAACGACACCCAGCGCACCTTCGGCTCCGTGCTCACAGAGCAATACGACGGTCTGCCGAAAATTCGGATCGCGCAAGGACGGCGCCGCAATGAGGAAGATGCCTTTCCCGAGTGGAGCTTTCATGTGCTAATCCTACCGCGCGGGCCGGCGGTGTGCAAGCGAGACGAGCGAGACAGGTTAATCTGGTTGCTTTGGTTTGTTTGGTCTATTTGGTTCGTCTCATTCAACCAAACAAACCAGCCGGGTTACCGATAGAGGGATTCGCGTCGATCACGGAGTAGATCATTGTAGCGCGTGAGGGCTTTGTTTCGCGCATCACCAGGGTCGATCTCGACGATACAGAGTTCTTCCTGGTCCCGCGGCGCACGATGCAGAATCGCCCCCTTGGGAGCGACGACTTCACTGTTCCCGATAAACGTCAGCTGCAATTGGGCAAAATGAGGTTCGAGGGATGGCAGATGATCTCTGCCCCCTTGAGCGCCAACGTGCGAGCCGCTTCCGGATAGTACCAGTCGAAACAAATCATCGCGCCGATCTTGGCCGATCCGATATCCCACACCTGAAATCCTGTATCGCCCGGCGTAAAGAACAGCGTTTCTTCAAAGAACAGATGTGTCTTGCGATAGCACCCGATAAACCCGGACGGGCCGACGACCACGGCAGAGTTATAGCAGGCAGAACCGCCGCGCTCCGGAAGACCGGCGACGATCGTCATCCGGCGCCGCTTCGCAAGGTCGATCAGCCGTTGTGTAGTCGGTCCATTCGGCACCGGCTCTGACAGCCTGACGACTTCTTGCTGCGACACGAACTGATACCCGGACGCACACAACTCCGGCAACACGATCAGATCGGCATCAGCCTGGTCGAGTGTTCCCACAACCCTGTCGAGATTGCGCGACACCTCGCCGAATAGTGGAGTGAACTGATAAAACCCGACCCGCATGTTCGCCATGCCCTCAGAACAAAACGGGCAGGGTCGCCCCTGCCCGTTCAAGAAAAATCTCTGACCGAAAGGTTTACTTCACTTCAGACAAATGGGTAACCGCGCCTTCGGCATGTTGTGTGCCCACATCGGCGTGACCAGCCTTACCATGAGCCACGGCTTCCTTAAGATGCGTGACCCCTTCAGCCAGATGCGGATTCTTCATATCACCAGCCATGGCATGCTTGAGTGCTTCTTCAGCATGCTGTACAAGAGCATCGGCATGCCCCTGCTTGCCGTGACTCACAGCTTCCTTGGCATGCGCCAAGGCTTCACTCGCATGCTTGTCAGCAGCAAGGGCGAGCCCGCTGAACAGCGGGAAACCAACGAGCGCGGCAACCGCCGCCACAGCCAATGCTCCGCGATAGATTCTCGTCTTCATGGGTTCCTCCTCAGTGGTTAAAGTTCAGCCGACGGGTCAACAGTGTGCGCTGTCTTATCGAGTCCCATCACCTTACACAGCCATTTTTTTACTGTCAAGAAGGCCTCACCTGTGGATCGACGTTCAGTATCTGCTGCAACCCCGTGGCATCTTTTTCCACCGGACAGGTAAAGTCCCGACTCCACTCCCACCAGGATCCCGGATAGTTGCGGACCTTCCGATACCCGGCGAGTTTGAGGACAAAATACAGCCAGGCTGAACGGAGGCCGCCGGTGCAATAGCAGATGACCTCTTGATCTTGGGAGAGACCTTTCTCGGCAAGAATTTCGCCGATCGCCTGCAGATCTTTTACCGTGGCATTCGCGTGAAGAAATCCATTCCAAGCCAGATGAATCGCGGAGGGAATGTGCCCGGGTCGCGGTATCCCCGACATCTCTTTCCCAAGATATTCCTCAAGGCTGCGCGCATCGACAATCGCGGTGCCCGGATGCGGCTGCTTCACGAGGCGCTTCAGTTCGTCTTTGCCGGCGATCACGGCAGTCACCGGCTTGGCAACGAAGGTCCCCGGCTTAGGCGTCACGCCCCCATGCTCGAACGGCCGTTTTTCCTGCACCCACTTAACCCACCCGCCGTCGAGAATACGCAGACGCGTGTGTCCGAGATATTCCAACATCCAGAACATGCGGCCTTCGTCTCCCCAATTGTCGAACGGGTTGGAATAGATAACCACATCGCTGTCCTCACTGATGCCCAAGGCGCGGATCTTTTGTTCCATGCGTCCGCGATCGGGATCGAGCAATCCCTTCGGCACGGCATTAGGATCGCTGTACTCATGCCACGTCGAATGCACCGCCCCCGGAATATGGCCGCCGAATTCGTAGGCTGCCCGCCCTCGCACGTCGAGAACCACCAGACCGGGCTGTCCCAGGTTTTGCTGGAGAGTTTCGGTATCAATCAGCAATGCGTGTGTCATGTCGTTCCCTTTAGCAGGATGCTGGAAAAGTCCGCCAGCATCGTTCAGACCCTCAGCGTACCGATTGAGATTCTCGCAGTTCGGAAGTGCTGGAGGGGTTTTTCCGTTCGCCAAGATCCATTATATGGGCAAACGGCCCCACGAAGTGCGGTCGGTACCTCCTCCGGATCTTCACTCGCTGCGGCCTTGTTGGACAGCCTTTTTGAGCAGCCTGCGTGGTGTTCTCCTGTTGTCCTAAATGTGCAGACCGTTGAATTTCCACTGAGCCGCAATAGTTTTCCCGCAGTCTGCTAGATATCACCGGTCAGCCTTCAGCTCCTGCCTTGCAACTTAGCTCATTTGGCTGAGGGCTGACGGCTGACGCCTGATCGCTCTTACTCAGCGCCGCAGCAAGCGCACCGGATAACGGAAACTCCCGCTCGTACACGACAAATCGATAGGGATCGTTTCCCATCAGCCCATACTTAGTCTGCAGCATCTCATGCTGCTTATCGGTCAGGATGTGGTACTGCACGCGAGTCTTTACTTTCAAGCCTTCTGCCTGAGCCGGCAATTGGTACGCAAACTGGTATTCTCGGCTGGCCAAGGGTAACAGACGGTTATCATACAACTCGACAATAGCCGGCTGCCACATGATCCAGCGGCCCATCGTCGATGTTTGCTGATCAAGCACCTGCCCCTGCCGATCTTCCACTGAAAATTCCACCGTGAAATACCGGTCTGGGTCGCCGGTCGGAATCTTATGGCCGGCTCCGGCATTGACCAGTGTGAGCGTAAATCCAACCCGGTCGCCCGGTTTTGGCGAAGCATTGTCGGCCCTTACTTGTATTCCCACCGCCCGTTTCACCATATCGGGGTCATGCCCGCCGCGCCAGAAATGTTTGCGTCCTCGCCTGATCGGACTATTAGTCGCGACCGGCCGATCGATTTCTGGCATGTGGCAGCTCTGGCAAATGTAGCCCCGCTCCTGCATGAAAAACTTGCCTTCGTATTCCGCGTACGTCCCGCAAGGTCCCACATGATAAAACTGGGCCGGTCCGGACACGACATTGTGACAGCGATAACAAACCTGCGCCGTCCTGAAATTGGGATCGAACTTGGTCGGGTGCGGCGCCGCCGAATCTTCGAACGGCCCGTAGATGACTCCGTCCCGCACATGACAGACCGCACAGGTCACCGACTCCTTCTGATACTCGGGATCATACTGTGGATTGGGCTCTTGAACCGCCTTCTCCACCCGCCCTCGCGGAATCTCCTTTATCAAAGTCGGCTGCTGGTTTTCCAGAGGGGTATGACAATTCAAGCACACCCACACATTCTTATCTTTTTTCCAATAGGCCTGAAAGAACGGATCCTCATAAGCATGGGCATGGATACTCGTCTTCCATTCGTCGTAGATCTCACGATGACACTGGCCACAAGACTCAGCCTTCAGACTCGTCAGACCCTCAGGAATTTTTTGAAACGGAATCGCATGGGCGTAATCAGATCGCAACCCGAAAATCACGACCGGTTTGATCTCGGTGTAATACAGATACACAAGCACACCAGCCAGAACACACCCGAGCAGAACTTTGATAGAGGTCTTCATGCGGCCAGAAGAGCCTGAATGTGGCGATCCACCGAAGCAGCCAAGGATGTTAGGTGATACCCACCTTCGAGCGACGAAAGGATGCGCCCGCCGGCATGGCGCTTGGCAATCCCGGCCACGATGCCGGTGAGTTCCGCATAGCCCTCCTTCGTCAACCGCATGCTCGCGAGCGGATCGTCTTTGTGCGCGTCGAAACCGGCGGAGACGATCACGAATTCCGGTTTGAATGCATCGGCCGCCGGCATCAACGATTGCTGAAAGACGGTGCGATACTCCTCATCACCTTCCCCCGCTTCCATCGGCACATTGATTGTGAACCCTTCCCCTGCTCCCCGTCCTCGTTCCGACTCTCGACCCGTTCCCGGATAGTGCGGGTATTGATGCGTGCTGAAGAAAAGCACGGAGGGGTCATCCTCGAAACTGTGCTGCGTGCCATTCCCATGATGCACGTCCCAATCGACAATCAAGACACGCTTGAGACCGTGCTTCTTCTGCACATAGCGCGCAGCAATCGCCACATTGTTAAAGATGCAGAAACCCATCGCGCGCCCCGCTTCGGCATGGTGCCCCGGTGGCCGCACCGCACAGAATACATGGTCCACTTGCCGGTTCATGATTGCATCGACAGCGGCCAATGCCCCGCCGGATGCCAGATAGGCGGCAGTCAATGAGCCGGGGGACATTGCAGTATCAGGATCGAGCGAAACCCGCCCATTTGTCGGGGCGTGAGTCTTCAGCATCGCAAGATACGAGGGCGTATGGATCTGCGCAATCCATTCGTCTTCAGCCTCTCGCGGCTCAATCCTGGTCAGCCGAGCCGCCGTACCGCTCTGCTCCAGCTGCTGCATGATGGCACGCAACCGATTAGGCGACTCAGGATGCCCAGCCCCCATGTCATGGCCGAGATAGCGTGGATCGTAGACAAGGCCGGTTTTCCCCATGACGCAAGCCGTGAACCGTTAGACGTAAAACGTGAGACGCATATCGTTATGGATGAGGTCAGATTAGCATGCAGGAATCGGCATAGACAACGAGCGCTTGCCGCTGCTATCGTCACTCATACCTGGAGAGATATATGGCAAATCGCCGCATTGAACCGCTCAAAAAAGTGTTGGCAATTGATCCGAACGACGAGGTGGCCTGGTTTGGTCTCGGGAAGGCCTACATGGAAGATGCAAACTTCGACGAAGCGGCCAAGGCCCTTCAACAATGCGTCATAGTGAAACCAACCTACTCAGCCGCCTACTATGCTTGGGCCCAATCGCTCCACAAACTGGGCCGAATCGACGAGTGCAAAACCGTCTGCGCCACCGGCATCGAAGTCTCCACAAAAAACGGCGACGCAATGGTGACAAAGAACTTTGAACTACTCAAAGGCTCGTTGCCTGCCTAAGAACTGACACTCCACTGATCAGTCTCAGCGAGACGAGGTGGGGGTCTAATCTGTCCAGTCACGCCTTTTTCGCAGGTCTCGCGCTTCACGCTCACAAGCAACGTTATCAGACCGGCTCTGCCCCTTTGTCATCGTCATCATCATCGGATGAGAGGCCTAAGGCTTCAGGCTGGCGCTTGGAGATTTCCTCGTACACTTCATCGAGCCAGCGGCTCGCGCAGCCAAGAACCTCCCTGATTAACGGCTCTGGGTACCCCGTACGTTTGATAGTCCATTGGCAGACATATTCCAGTAACACATCCCGTTCGAACTGCTCCGACGTTTGCATGACCAACGCAGTCATTTCGCTCAGCCCCGTCTTGAGAATCTCAGCCACCATATCCCGCCCATAAGACGTGCTGGCTGTGACATATTGGACTGCCCGGTTGAGTTCTTGATCGGTCATGAGGTTTCCACTTTACGCTTCGCGCATCATACCGAAAATGCCACCGCAGATGGAAGATTCCCTCCGATCACTGGGCAGTGAAAAACTCTGCGGCCTCGTTAGCTGGAATGGTATGATCGTGACCGCGCAAGCCCAGCCCGCATGATGCATGAGGACAAGTTGAAGGAGATGCGACCTATGCCTGTGAAGACCCGCCGGGACGACTCGACCTCACGCACAACCTCTCCTCCAAGAGGGCAGAGGCACACTTATTCCGAACGCTGGGATCTCTCACATTTGGCAGAGGATCCGGTGCAGCGGTTCGAGACCCTGTTGGAAGAGATCGAGTCTACGGTGGCGCAATTTGAATCTGCAAGGGCCCAGCTCAGCCCGACCATGGCAATGTCAATCTTCCACCAGCTGCTGACTCTGAGCGAAGACATCGCGGCTGCATCGTCCCGGATCGGCGCCTATGCCTACCTCTGGTTCTCCGAAAATACGAAAAACCTCGCTGCTCGTTCGTTTAAGACCAAGGTCGAAGAGCGGCTCACGGCACTCCAGAACCGATTGGTGTTTTTCGACCTGTGGTGGCAAAGCGTCGATGAGGAGAATGCCCGCCGGCTCATGACCGGAACCGGCACGCTCCGGTATCACCTCGAAACCATCCGTCGGTTTCAGCCCCATACGCTGTCCGAACCGGAAGAGAAGATTGTCAACATCAAGAACATCACAGGCCGCAGCGCCATCCATTCGCTGTACGACGTCGTGACGAACGCCTTCACCTTCACGCTCACCGTCAACGGCAAACGGAAGACGATGACGCGCGAGGAACTGACGTCTTATCTCCGCCATGGGCAAGGACGATTGCGCGAAGCCGCCTATCGAGAGCTGTATCGCGTCTACGCCGATCAGCACGATCTGCTGGGCGAAATCTACAAAACCTTGGTCAACGACTGGAAAACGGAGAATCTCCAACTGCGCCGGTTCACCTCCCCGATTGCCACCCGCAACCTCGGAAACGACATTCCCGATGCAGCCGTGGCCTCCCTTTTAAAAGTCTGCCAGAAAAATGCGGGCATCTTTCAGCACTATTTCCACATCAAGGCCCGCCTGTGCAAGATCAAGCCGATGAGCCGCTATCACATCTATGCACCGCATCGCACGGCACAGAAATCCTATCGCTATCAAGATGCCGTCCGAATGGTGCTGGAGGCCTATCGAGGATTCTCTCCACAATTAGCCGACTTGGCGGAACGAGTGGTTCATGAACGCCATATCGACGCGCGTACGAAGCCTGGAAAAATCGGGGGCGCCTATTGTTACAGCGTCGTCCCAAACATGACCACGTATGTGCTATTGAACTTCACCGGCGAGGCACGCGATATCGCGACGATGGCCCATGAGCTCGGCCATGCTGTCCACGGCATGCTGGCGGCGAAACATTCCATGTTTACCTTCCATTCCACTCTCCCTTTGGCGGAAACGGCATCGGTGTTCGGGGAACGAATCCTATCCGATGCCCTCATGAATCAGGAACGGGATAAGAAGGTGAGGCAGGGGCTCCTGCTCAACCAACTGGATGACATCTACGCCACAGTCCTCCGGCAAGCCTATTTCGTCCAATTTGAAAATAAAGCCCATGAGATGATCGCTCAGGGCGCGACCGTAACGGATCTGGCCAACACTTATCTGACCAATGTGCGGCAGCAGTTTGGGAAAGGGATCAAGGTCCCGGATGAGTTTCAATGGGAATGGCTGACCATTCCACACATCTTTGCCAGCCCTTTCTATTGCTACGCCTACAGCTTCGGCAACTTACTCGTCCTCGCCCTCTACCGGATGTACCAAAAAGAAGGGGCCTCGTTCGTGCCCAAATATCTCGATCTGCTGAGTACCGGCGGGTCGGAGGCGCCACAGGATATTCTCGCCAAAGTTGACGTCAATATGGCATCTGAAGACTTTTGGCAATCGGGGTTCGATACGATCAGCGAGATGGTCGATCAGCTGGAACACACGCTGTAGCCCCGGCCCCCCCCTTGCACCGGGCACACCCCCTCTGTAATCCCAACATGAGAATGTCCGCTTTGACCAAAGTAGAAATGTCCTCTTGTGTAGACTCCTGGCCCTCACTGGGAGGGCAGCATGGTCAGAGAGGAGACGGTGCGGATGAGTGTGCAGGAGTTGAGGCGGGTGCAT
>JACQEY010000025.1 GCA_016200355.1 Nitrospirota bacterium | reverse complement strand
GAAGAGCAAGAGTACGAGGGTAATTCCCGCGGCAAAGGTGATAAAGGGGAAAGTCATCCAGAGTAGACTAATACCGCAACTGCGCATGGCCGTGATTTCGTGGCCCCGGGAGAGCAATCCAAAAGTCAGCAATGTGGCCATCAGGATGGCCAGCGGTGCGATTTGGAAGGAAATCGCGGGAGTCTTGAGAAAGAAATACGTCAGGACGTCGAGCCAGTTGGCGTCGTAACGCAAGAAGCGGCGCACTTTTTCGAAGAAGTCGATGACGAGATAAATCGTCATCAGCCCGCTGAAGCACATCGTGAAGATCTTGGCGTATTCGCGAAGGAGATAGCGGAAGAGAATGGGCATGGGGTTACCGACGGCTCATGATAGAAAACCACACGACGGTGGTGAGAGCAAACAGGCCGTTGGGTATCCAGGCTCCGGCAAAGGGTGGCAGGTTTGCCGTCGTGACCAGGAATTCACATGCGATGTTCAGCATATAGTAGACGATGACGACTAATACGCCGACTGCAAATCCGCCGATTCGACCGGAGCGTTTCGAGGCGATGCCGACCGGGACGCCTAACAGGCAAAATACCAGTGAGGCGGTCGGAAAGGCCAGATCTTTATAATACTCCATCAATCGTCTGAGCGCGGACGGGTCGTGCCATTGGGATTGTGTGAGCTGGGCGATAATGGCATCGTACGATGGACGTTCTTCTGTGGCTGAGTAGCCGCTTTGGTTGAGCGGGAGTTTCAGATCGTAACTGGCGAAGGACACATGTTCGTATTGGTCGGCCTGATTCGGCCGGCTATGAATGACTCCGTGTTGCAGGCGTAAGGCTACTTGATCGGTCGAGGCATCCATGATGACCTCGTACTGCTGTGCCACGATGATGCGGGGTTCATCTGCCTTCCGCTCGTCGGAGACAAAGATCCCTGTCGTGGCCTGTTCGGGAGTCCCATCCGGGACATAGATCATGATCTGGGGGATGGGCTCGTTAAATGTTCCCCGCTCCAGTGCCAGCACCAGCTGATCCTTCAGGAGATTCAGCGCCACTTTCTTGAGATTGGTGGAACTCCAGGGTTGCCCCCACTGCGCCAACCACAAGGTCAGCCCGAACACGAGCAAGGCAAAGAACAGCACGGGGCGAGCCAAGCGCATGAGGCTCAGACCCGCAGTCTGCATCGCCACCAGCTCTTTGTCGAAGGAGAGTCGTCCGAAGGCGGTGATCGAGGCGATAATCCCGGCGATCGGGAGGGTCAACACAAGGAATGATGGCATCAGATGGGCGAAGACTTCCAGGACTGCTATGATCCCAACGCCTTTGGAGACCAGCAGTTCCACGAGACGCAGGAGTTCCCGCGTGAGCATCACAAAACACAGCGCCCCGAGGCTGATACTAAAGGGGGAAAGGAGTTCGGTGAAGATGTAGCGATCCAGCAGCGTTCGTAGAAACATTGGAAGAATTACGCCCCTAACGAAGGCAACGTCGGACAGGCTCCTGCCCAGTCTGTCACTATATATAGGCGAGCGGGCGAGGGTTGTCTACCTCACGCCTGGCGAGCCTGCGGTCAAAGAATGGCTTGACATCGTTTGAAACGCCGTGGTACATGCTGCCCGAGTCGTAACTGAGATGGGTTTCGTGATCGATCTTGTCTCTCCAATGAGCCCGTCATTTCAACCTTCGCTTCTTCCTGTCTTTTTCTCTTCAGTGGGTATGCCGCAAGCTGGGTTCCAGGACCGGCTACGTAACTATGCGTGGCCATTGAGGAAAGGAGTATTTTTGTGAAGACAAAAGGTACGGTCAAATGGTTCAATGATCGGAAGGGATTTGGGTTTATTCGCCTTGAGAGCGGAGATGATGTCTTCGTACATTATTCCGCGCTGCAAGGAGAAGGATTCAAAACCTTGAAAGAGGGAGAGAACGTCGAGTTTGAGGTCGTGCAAGGCGCAAAGGGGCCTCAGGCTTCGAATGTCTTGAAGTCGGCCGTTGCCGAGTCTTGAGTTTGCATTCTGCCGGATTGTGTCTTCAGGGAGGCCTGCCGTTCATCTAGTGGCAGGCCTTCGTGTTTCTGCTGCGATCACGGATGCCTGACTCAAGCAAGACGTGCGTGGCAGGCGCGAAAAGTGCGACAGGCGCAGTCAGAAGGCTGAAGTTTTCTGAACTTTGAACCCCAACCTTCGGCCTTCCCAGCCTCAGCCTTGAGACCGCCTCGCCCGTCCCGCTTTTCTCACAAGTCTTGCGAGTCTCGCCTAAAAATTGCTGGCTAAATGCCCCATTTCGTTGACAATACGTAGTGACACTGTTAGCGTTTGATCGTTAGCCCGCATTATTCATGAAGGTTCGTCGCCCCCCCCCACCCCATACCTCCCCATAATTATGGGAAGGGTGAGGGACAGGGCGCGAGACGGGCATTTGGAGCCGTGAAGTCCTGAGGCATACTCATGCAGTATGTCGATGGGTTGAACGGCGAGACTGCCTGTTGTAGTTGCGTTCCGCGCTTGCAGCAGAAGCTTCATGAATAATGCAGGCTAGGGAGGTTTGACTTGGCGATCGACCGCAGTAGCGTATTGCAAAATGCCCAGCTCTTTGCGTCGCGGGGCCAGTTCGATGCTGCTATCAATGAATGGAAGAGGCTCTCCGTCGAGTCGCCGGGTGATGGAAGTATCTTCAATTCAATCGGTGAGTTACACCTCAAACGCCAAGCCACCAATGATGCCGTCGTGGCCTTTACCCAAGCGGCCAATGCCTTCCGTGCCGAAGGGGCTACCCTCAAGGCGATCGCCACGTTCAAGAAGATCTTGAAGCTCGATCCCTCACGTTACGATGTGTTCCGGCATCTCGGCGACCTCAATGCCGAACGTGGTCTGCTGAGTAGCGCAGTCCAAGATTATCTCACACTCGGGAAACACTATCTCAAAGCGGGAAAAAGCAAAGACGCGCTAGACATCTACAAGAAGATCGTCAGCCAGGATCCTTCGAATCTGGATGCCCAGCAGCGGGTGGCGGAATTGTGCCTGCAAGAAAATAGGCAGGACGAAGCCACGACAGTCTATTTGCAGTTAGGGCGTGAGCGGTCTGCACAGCAGCGCCATGCTGAGGCGAGGGATGCGTATCAAGCCGTCTTGCGGATCGATCCTGCCAATAGTGAGGCCATTCAGTACATCGAACATTTCACAAAGACCAATGGAAATCCTAGCCGGACTGTCATGCCGGGAGCCGGCTCTGCAGGAGGCCGGACTAAGAGCGCCGAGCCTCTCAATCTGCTGTCGGAAGCCACCCGCCGCATCGAAGCAAAACAGTTTGCCGGGGCTGAAGCTATTCTCAATCAGTTGCTGACCAAAGAGCCTGGCAATCCGGAGGTCTGTCAATTACTTGCGAAGTTGCACCTGCGACGCGGAGATCTACAGGTGGCGCTCGGCGAATATCGCTACCTCGCCGGGGCGGCCTTGCGCGCACAAGACCATGTGAAAGCTGAAGCGCTGATTACCGATTTTTTAGCGGTCGAACCGCAGTCGGTTGCGATTCTTGAACTCTACGGAGAACTCTACGAAGAGAAAGGCGACGCTGTCAACGCTGCGCTTCAGTATGGGAAAGCGATTGAGCTGTTACTCCAGTATCCAGAACCTGGCATGCCCACGCTTCACGAAGAACTGTTTGAGAAGGTCAAGTCGCTCGCTCCGGACAATCCCATTGTCGCAAAGCTCTCAGCGCTCATGAAAGGCGAGAATTCCGTTGAAACGCCTGCGCCTCAGTCGCCGGCAGGAACGACCATTTCCGTGCCGCAGAGTTCACCGGAATTTTCATGGACTGGAACGGCGCCTGACAATCCCTGGAGCGCGACCTCCAAAGGCACCCCCTTACAAGATAGGCCTTCCTCAGTCGCCGAGACGGAGCCTGCGCCTGCAGAACTTGAACCGAATACACAGGCTAGCGGGTTCTCGTGGAATGCCGAGCCGGACCAGCAAGGGGGGCCGCTGTCGCAAGAGACAGGCTCGGCTGCTTCCCTTTCGCCCCCCATCTCGACAAGCGAGCAGTTCCAGGCCTATATGAAGGCCGGCCAGCAGGCAGAGGCAGAAGCATGGCTCAGCCACTTGGTTATGGCGCAGCCGGATCATGCAGAGGCTCGAGAGCTGTTCGCTTCTCTGCTTGAAGCCAAAGGCAATATCGCTGATGCGGCCTTGCAATATTCCTGCGCCCTTGAATTGCTTCTGGCGCATCCAAACAATGAGAGCCCGACTCAACCAGCAAGTCTCTATGCAAAAATCAAAGAACTAGCTCCGGCCAGTCCCTTGATTGCCAAATGGGCTTCGATGTTTTCGCCAAAGCCTCAGGCGTCAATCCCTGCCGTCGATCCGTCGGCTCCGGCTCCACCTGGAAACGAGATTGACCCGGAGACGCATTACACGCTGGGAATGGCCTATAAGAACATGGGACTGCTGGACGAAGCGAAAGAAGAATTTGGTCTCTCGATGCAGAGCCACGACTTCTTCTCGAACTCCTGTCTTATGATCGCGGTCTGCTTGAAAGAGCAGGGAGAATGCCAGTCGGCTTGTACACAGATCGAGCTGCTGCTGAAGGACCCGAAGTGCCAAGGGGCCAAGGCGCAAGCCATTCGCTATCAACTCGGCGTGCTCTACGAAGCCCAAGAACAGTGGAGCAAGGCTGCGACAATTTATGAATCGATTCCGACCTTCCACGACGTACCGCTACGACTCGAATCAACTCGCGCACGCAGAGGCCCAGCTGAGCCTGCTTCCATGTTTCGCTACGCAAACTAGCAGGGGTTAGGTTTATTTAGTTTGTTTGGTTGATTTGGTTCATCTGGTTAGTTTCGTTCAACCAAAACCAGGTAAACGAAACAAACCAAACAAACTACATAAACCTGGCTACTGAACTTGGTTTGGTGCCGAACGTCCCGCTAAGACAGCGTCAATATTCTCCAAACAGACCAGTCCCATCTGAACCCTCGCATGCACGGTGGCAGATCCCAGATGGGGGAGCAGCACCACCTGCTTCAACTGAGCCAGTGCTGGATGGATGGCCGGTTCCTGTTCATAGACGTCGAGCCCCGCGCCGGCGATGATTCCTGTTTTGAGGGCGTTGGCCAACGCTTCTTCATCGACGATTGGACCACGAGCGGTATTGATGAGGAAGGCGGTGGGACGCATACAGGACAATTCGCGCGCGCCGATCAGATGATGGGTATTGGGCGTGAGAGGCAGATGGATCGTCACGATATCGGCTTCCCCCAGGAGACCGTGCAACGATCGGTGCTCCCACTCACGGGGAAGAGATGTAGTGGCCATAGGCTGGCGTGTGTGGTAGCGCACCGGCATGCGAAACCCTACCGCGCGTTGGGCTACCGCTTGCCCGATCCGTCCCATGCCGATAATCCCCAGCGTCTTGCCTGAGACTTCCGCTCCCATGAGTTGCGTGGGGCTCCACCCAGTCCAAAGACCGGATCGAACGAGGGCGTCGCCTTCGACGACACGGCGTGCCGTCGCGAGGAGTAAGGCCCAGGTCAGATCCGCGGTGGCATCCGTCAGGACGTCCGGAGTGTTGGTGACGATCAAACCACGCTGTCGTGCGGCAGCAAGGTCAATGTTGTTATACCCAACCGCATAGTTCGCCAGAACTTTTAACCGAGTGGCCGCATGAATGGTCTCTGCCTCGATATGATCTCCGAGGGTCACGATCGCCACGTCGGCTTGGCAAAGCCCTTTACGAAGGGCTGACAGGCTAGGCAACGCATCAAGCGGTTCATGCACCATCTGGAACCGCTCCCGCACGATGGCCATGATGGGATCAGGGAGAAGACGTGAAAGGTAAAGGGTGGGACGTGTGTCAATCACAGGCGCGTGCTCCTACCGGCGCACATTTTAGCAGGATGCCAGCGTAAGAAGATCGTTATTTGGTTTATCTTGTTTATTTGGTGTGTTTGGTTGCACGAAACTAACCAGATGAACCAGACAGACCAGACTTGTGCTGGTCTCAAGCGTCCATCTAGAATGAATGACTCATTAACCCATGACTGCGCCAACTCTCATTCTGCCTGAACGTTCCCGCGCCATCGCGTCGGACCTCCGTGCTGCCATAGGCGTCGATAAGGTCAAGGACGACTATTCGACGCTCACCGCCTATGCGGTGGATGCGAGCATTTATCGAATGTCGCCTCAGGCGGTCGTGCTTGTCGAGTCCGAGGAGGACATTGCCGCCACCGTGCGGTACGCCGTGCAGCGAGGCATTCCGTTGACGCCGCGTGCCGCCGGAACGAATCTGACAGGCTCGGCGATCGGGTCCGGGATCATTCTGGATGTCTCACGCCTGAATCGGGTGCTGGAGCTGAATCGAGATGAGGGCTGGGCTCGAGTGCAGCCGGGTATCGTGCTCGCCGAGTTGAATACACAGCTGGGGCGGCATGGATTCATGTTTGGTCCCGACCCTTCGAGCGGCGACATGTGTAAGCTCGGTGGGATGTTGGCGAATAATTCATCCGGCCCCCACACCCTGCGGTACGGCGCAGTCAAAGATAATGTGGAGGCGCTTCGTGTCTGTCTGCAGTCCGGTGAGTGGTTGGATGCCAAAGCCTATGGGCTAGACGATCCGAACTGTGCCGATCTGCTGAAGACACACGGGCCGCTTCAAAATTTGCGGTCGCTGCTACAAGAACATGCCACACTGATCGCGCAGAAACGTCCAACTGTCAGTAAGAACAGTTGTGGCTACAACCTCTTCGGTCTCGTCGATGGGCTTGCGCAAGGCTGCTTCGATCTTCCGAAACTCTTCGTCGGGAGCGAGGGCACGCTCGGTCTGTTTAGTGAAGCGACGATAAGACTGGTGGAGAAACCTCGCGCAACCCTCACGGCGCTCATCCATTTTCATCGCTTGGAAGATGTGGGCGACGCGGTGCCGAAGCTGCTGGAGTTGAGTCCGAGCGCGTTGGAAGTGATGGATGCCAACACGCTCAATCTGATCGGGCGGGCGAAGCACGGCATCCCGGCAGAAGCAGCCGCTACCCTCTTGGTGGAGTTGGACGCTGAGGGTGAAGGGAAAGATCTCCGCGCACAGGCTGAGCGCATGACCGAGATCTGTCGCCGCTATCGCCTCACGTCCGATCCCGTGATCGCCTTCGATCCTGAGCAACGAGAGCAATTGTGGAAGGCCCGCAAGGCGCTCTATCCCACCCTCTACCGATTCGATCCCCTGAAAAAGCCCATCAATTTTGTCGACGACGTGGTGGTGCCGGCTGAACGGATCGGCGAACTCATCCGCTATCTGGAAGAGTTCTTTGCCGGACAGCGTGTGCCGGTCGCGATTTTCGGGCATATCGGGAATGGGAACGCCCACATCATTCCCTTGCTCGACGTGAATGACCAAGACGATTTCCAGAAGATGGTACAGGGCTATCACGAGATTCACCAAACGGTCTTAGGCCGCTTCGGCGGCTCGATCTGTGGAGAGCACGGGGATGGCCGGGTGCGCGCCGAATATGTGAAGACGATGTTCGGCCCGGAGCTGTACGATCTGTTTGTGCGGGTGAAGCAGAGCTTCGATCCCTCCGGGGTGCTCAACCCCGGCATCAAGATCAGCGACCGGCCCTTCACGGACCATATCGACTATGTGCGATTATCAAAATCCTGCGCCACTTGCGCCAAGTGTAACGCCGTCTGCCCGGTCTATGATGTGTTCCAATCGGAAGACATGAGTTCGCGGGGATGGTTCGAGATCGTCACCGATAAGAATTATAGCTATCTTAATTCGAAGCGAGTCGTGGAGGCCTGCCTCAACTGTAAGTCCTGTCGTACAGCCTGTCCAGCCGGTGTCGATGTCTCCCAGCTCATTCTGGACCGGCGCGCCGAGCATCCGAACAAGATGGCTGGCGGCATCTTTCGTTTTCATGCACAAACAGTGAAGTTCGAGCGATTCTTAAAGTTTCTCGCGAGGTACCAATCGATATGGAATCGGCCTCTGATGCGGCGTCTACTCGATCGTCTGACGAAACCGTTCATGCGTGGTCTTGCTGAGACGGCACGGCTGTCGCCTCAGCTTGTGATGCCTCGACTCGCTCAGCGTCATCTGCGAGACCGCTACCCCGAACTGATTTCCCAGGCTGGGCAAGCAGCTCGCTCCCCGGTGGCCTATTTCCATGGCTGCGCAGCCAACTACTTCGACGATGGGGTGGGAGATGCCGTGATTTCCGTGCTGCGAAAACATGGGGTCGAGCCGGATCTGCCGCCGCAACGCTGTTCCGGGACGCCCATCGAAACCTATGGGCATCGCGCGTTGGCTAAAGAAGGAGCACGGGTCAATCTCGTGTCGATGGCTGGGTACGACAAGGTGGTG
>JACQEY010000024.1 GCA_016200355.1 Nitrospirota bacterium | reverse complement strand
TGCGGCATATATATTTTTAGGGGAAGTACGTGGCACGGCAATCACCACTAGAGCAAACTCGGAACATCGGCATGATGGCCCACATTGATGCCGGTAAGACGACGACCACGGAGCGCATTCTCTACTACACCGGGATCTCACACAAGATGGGTGAGGTTCACGAAGGCGCGGCGACGATGGATTGGATGGAGCAGGAGCGGGAGCGCGGCATTACGATTACGGCTGCTGCGACGACCTGTTTCTGGCGAGACCATCGCATTAACATTATTGATACCCCCGGACACGTCGATTTTACGATTGAGGTCGAGCGGTCGCTTCGTGTGCTCGATGGGGCGGTGGCGGTGTTTGACTCCGTGCAGGGAGTTGAGCCGCAATCTGAGACGGTCTGGCGGCAGGCGGATAAGTATAGCGTGCCGAGGATCGCGTTCATGAACAAGATGGACCGAGTCGGCGCAGATTTCTATGTCAGCGTCCAGACAATGATCGATCGGTTGGGAGCAAACCCTGTTCCGATTCAGATCCCTATCGGCCGAGAGTCTGAATTCAAGGGGTCAATCGATCTCGTGACCATGAAGGCCTATGTGTATGACGACGAGACGCTCGGTGCAAAGTACATCGTTAAAGAGATTCCTGATGATCTGTTCGACCGAGCCAAGGAATACCGCGATAAAATGCTGGATGCGGTTGCTGAGTTCGACGAACAGGCAATGGAAAAGTATCTCAATGGCCAGCCCTTAACGGAAGAGGAAATCCGTCGAGCCATTCGGGCGGGCGTGATTTCTATGAAGATGACTCCGATTTTGTGCGGGTCGGCTTTTAAGAACAAGGGTGTTCAACAGCTGTTGGATGGGGTTGTGGATTTTCTTCCATCCCCACTTGATGTTGAGTCGGTGACCGGGATTGATCCGAATACCGAGCTGGAAGTAAAGCGACGTCCGTCAGATAGTGAGCCCTTCGCAGCCTTAGCCTTCAAGATTATGACGGATCCGTTTGCAGGTCAGCTTACATTTCTGCGGGTGTATTCCGGCATGCTGAAGACGGGAACGTCCGTCTCGAATGTGACGAAAGGGACGAGGGATCGCGTCGGACGTCTTCTAAAGATGCATGCGAACAAGCGGGAAGACATTGATGTGGCCTATGCGGGTGATATTGTTGCGGCCGTCGGACTAAAGGGGGCGACGACCGGGGACACACTGGCGGATGAAAAGCAGCCGGTTCTGCTCGAGGTGATGAAATTTCCCGAGCCGGTTATTGCCATGGCGATTGAGCCAAAAACCAAACAAGATCAAGAGAAGATGGGATTCGCGCTCCAGAAGTTGGCGCAAGAAGATCCCTCGTTCCGGGTAAAGACGGATGAAGAAACGGCGCAGACCATTATTGCCGGGATGGGGGAGCTACATCTGGAAATCATCGTCGACCGCATGCTGCGAGAGTTCAAGGTAGAGGCCAATGTCGGAAAGCCAGAGGTGGCCTTTCGGGAAACGATACGCAAGAAGGCTGAAGCTGAGGCGAAGTACATTAAGCAGACTGGTGGTCGTGGCCAATATGGACATGTCGTGTTGACGGTTGAGCCTGCCGAATCAGGCAAGGGCTTGGAGTTCATCAATAAGACCGTCGGCGGCTCGATTCCAAAAGAGTTCATACCGGCGATTGAAAAGGGTGTGAAGGAACGGCTCGATTCCGGCGTCATCGCGGGGTATCCGCTTCGCGATGTTCGGGTGATGGTAATTGATGGGTCGTTTCATGACGTCGACTCCAATGAAATGGCGTTTAAAATCGCCGGTTCGATGGCATTCGTCGATGCCTGCAAGAAAGCCGATCCTGTGTTGCTTGAGCCGATTATGAAGGTGGAGGTTGTAGTACCTCAGGATTTTATGGGCGATGTAATCGGCAATTTGAACGGTCGTCGTGGCAAGATCCAAGGCATGAAGGGGCGGGCGGCTGCTCAGGTCATTGATGCGTCGGTGCCGCTCAGTGAAATGTTCGGGTATGCGACCGATCTTCGGTCTCGAACACAGGGCCGTGCCACCTATAGTATGGAATTCGACCGATATGACCCGGTGCCCCGGCAGATTTCAGAGGCCATCATTGCCAAGTATCGGGGTGAGTAGTCGAATTGATTCTTGAGTGAGGACGGAAGGGAGCGGGTATGGCGAAGGCGCGAAACAGCGAATCGCCACTACGCCCATGTGGACTGCCCCGGCCACGCCGATTACGTCAAGAACATGATCACCGGGGCCGCGCAGATGGACGGGGCCATTCTGGTCGTGAGTGCCGCCGATGGGCCCATGCCTCAGACGCGGGAGCATATTCTCTTGGCCCGGCAGGTCGGGGTGCCCTACATCGTCGTGTTCCTGAACAAGGCCGATAAGATCGACGACAAGGAGCTCTTGGAGCTGGTCGAACTGGAAGTGCGTGAGCTCTTGACCAAGTACGGGTTCCCGGGCGACAAGACCCCCATCATTCACGGGTCCGCCTTGAAGGCGATGGAAGGGGATCAGGGGCCACTCGGGGTACCGTCCATTATCCAGCTCTTAGAGGCGGTCGACACCTACATCCCGACGCCGCAACGCCCGATCGACAAACCGTTCCTGATGCCGATCGAAGATGTGTTTACGATCAGCGGGCGCGGGACGGTCGTGACGGGGCGTGTTGAGCGGGGCATCGTCAAGGTGGGCGACGAAATCGAGGTCGTGGGCTTACGGCCGAATCAGGCCACGGTGGTGACCGGGGTCGAGATGTTCCGCAAGGTGCTCGACGAAGGGCAGGCGGGGGACAATGTCGGGGTGCTGTTGCGCGGGACGAAGAAAGAAGATGTGGAGCGGGGGATGGTGCTGGCGAAACCGAAGAGCATCACGCCGCATACGAAGTTCAAGGCGGAGATCTATGTGTTGGCCAAAGAGGAAGGGGGGCGGCATACGCCGTTCTTCAATGGGTATCGGCCGCAGTTCTACTTCCGGACGACCGATGTGACGGGGGTGATGACGTTGAATCCGGGGGTAGAGATGGTGATGCCGGGGGACAATGTGAGTGTCACGGGGGAGTTGATCAGTCCGATCGCGATGGATCAAGGGTTGCGATTTGCGGTGCGCGAGGGCGGCAAGACCGTCGGCTCTGGCGTCGTCACCGAAATCCTGGCGTAAACCATAGGGAGCGTGAGGGGTAAGGGGTAAGGGGTAAGAGGATGATGGCAGAGTGTCGGCCATCGCTTCACGCTTCATGCCTTACGCCTGACGAATAAGAAGATGCGAGAGATCATTGATTTGGCATGCACGATCTGCAAGCAGCGGAATTATTCCACGATGAAGAATAAGAAGAACGATCCGGATCGGCTTGAGCGGAATAAGTTCTGCAAGTTCTGCCGGAAGCACATTGCCCATAAGGAAGTGAAATAAGTGCTGAGTGTTGGGTTATGAGTACTGAGTCGTGGACAAAATTAAATCACCCAGGACGCAGGACTCGTTACTCAGCACTCAGGACTCGTTACTCAGTACTGAGCAGAGGGGCATGGTGTCAATGGTAGCACATCGGTCTCCAAAACCGAGAGTCTGGGTTCAAATCCTAGTGCCCCTGCCAATCGCGGGAAGTGGAAGGGTCAGGCACAGTATCGGCGGTTTGAATTGAGAGTAGGTCGGTAGCAGAGAGGGAAAGTTGGGCGAGGTCAGGGGGCGTCCGCTCTCTCAAAATAGCGAAGGTGAGGTGCACATGTTTAGGAAGTTTACGGATTCGATTCGAGAGTTTTTCATCGATGTGCGGGGCGAGTTAAAGAAAGTGTCGTTTCCCAGTCGGGCCGAAACGATCGGGTCCACGACTGTGGTGATTGTATTTTGCATTATCATGTCCCTGTATCTGTCGGCCGTTGACTCGGTTCTCGTATGGTTAGTGAGCAAGATTATATAGACAGAAATCAGGAAGTGAGAGCCGCTGCATGACACACAGTCAAACAATGATCCGAGGGTAGGGCATGGCAAAGAATTGGTACGTCATTCATACCTACGCAGGTTTCGAGGGACGGGTGAAGACCAGCTTGCTGGAACGGGCCAATCAAATGGGATTGGTTGAGAAGCTGGGACAGGTACTCGTGCCGACGGAAGATGTGATCGAGATCAAGGACGGCAAGCGCCGAACGTCTCGACGGAAGTTTTTCCCGGGGTATGTGATTGTGGAGTTGGAGTCCCCGCTCATCGATGAAACCTTGCAGATGATCAAAGAGACGCCGAAGGTTACGGGATTTGTCGGCGCTGGTGCGCAGCCTACACCCTTGTCGATGGACGAGGTAGAGTCGCTATTGAAGCAGGTTGATGTGGGAGCGTCCGGGCCACGCGAACAGGTCAAATTCATCAAGACGGATAATGTACGGATTATTGACGGACCGTTTCTCGGATTTAATGGCGTGGTGGACGAGGTGGCTCAGGACCATGCCCGGCTTAAAGTCCTGGTCAGTATTTTTGGACGCTCCACTCCGGTGGAGCTTGGGTTTTTGCAAGTTGAGCGGATTTAACCTCCGAAATAGTCGAACGCGGGTAGGAGTGTAGGACATGGCCAAGGAAGTATCGGCACAGATTAAGTTGCAGATTCCAGCCGGGAAGGCAAACCCGGCTCCCCCTGTCGGACCGTCGCTGGGTCAGCACGGTGTCAACATCATGGAGTTTTGCAAACAGTTCAACGCAAAGACGCAAAAAGAAGGGGATAGCATCATCCCGGTGGTCATCACGGTCTATAAGGACCGGTCGTTTACCTTCGTGATGAAAACTCCGCCGGCGTCCGACCTCTTGAAGAAGGCTGCGGGCATCATTAAGGGATCAGGTGTTCCCCAGAAAGACAAGGTCGGAAAGATTACAAAGGCGCAGTTGCGTGAGATTGCACAAAAGAAGTTGACGGATCTCAATGCCGTTAATCTTGAGGGGGCGATCAAGATCATTGAGGGGACGGCGCGCAGTATGGGAGTGGTGGTTCAAGGGTGAGGCGTTAGATCGGGCAGGGCTGCCAGTTGTGTTCGCGGATCGCGTGCCTTGGGAAGGGCCTCGGTCGATGCGCCAGTACTTGGCGGTCCTGCCCGATCAGAAATTGCGATGGGGTAGAGGGGGAACGGAAATGGGGAAGAAGATGAGAGCGGCAGTTGAGAAGCTTGAACCTCGGGCCTACGCCTTGCGTGAGGCAGTTGAGGCGGTGAAGCGTTCAGCCTTCACCAAGTTCGATGAATCTGTCGATCTGGCGCTTCGCCTAGGCGTCGATCCTAAACGCGCGGACCAAATGGTGCGTGGCACGACCTCGCTGCCGCATGGTACGGGGAAGAAGGTGCGCGTACTGGTCTTTGCCAAGGGAGAGAAGGAGCAGGAGGCACGGCAAGCCGGAGCGGACTATGTCGGGTCCGATGACTTGATGGAAAAGATCAAGGGTGGATGGCTGGACTTCGATTGTGCCATCTCGACCCCGGATCTCATGGCGGCCGTCGGGAAGCTCGGAAAGGCTTTGGGCCCCCGAGGGCTTATGCCGAATCCGAAGACCGGGACCGTGACCTTTGATGTCGGCAAGGCCGTGTCGGAAATCCGTAAAGGCCGTGTGGAGTACAAGGTTGAAAAAGCCGGAATCATTCAAGTGCCCGTCGGGAAGGTATCGTTTCAGCCTGAGCAACTCTATGACAATGCTGCGGCAGTTCTTGAGGCCGTGATCAAGGCAAAGCCCGCCTCGTGCAAAGGGCGCTATCTGATGAGCGCGACTCTCTCGAGCACGATGGGGCCTGGGGTGAAGCTCGACGCCATTGCGTTAGCCAAGGAATGGAGTTAGCCGGGGTGTTGCTGCGTGGAAGGGGAAGGGTTCGATTATGAATAAGGACGAGAAATCGACAGCCGTTGCAGAGTTGACAGAGACATTCAGTCGCGCACGGCTTGCTATTGTCACCGAAAGCGCCGGGCTCTCCGTCAACCAGGTTACGGAACTTCGCAAGCTGTTGCGAGGCGCCAAAGCCGAATACAAGGTCGTCAAGAATACGTTGGCTGCCCGTGCTGCTGAGGGCACGATCCTTTCCGGGGTGAAGGCCTATCTCAAGGGACCGACAGGGCTGGTGATCGGCTATGACGATCCGGTGCTTCCGGCCAAGATCCTTCGGGATTTTATTCTGGCGGAAAAGCGTGAACAGAAGATTAAGATCACCATCGGTGTGTTGGAGGGCAAGGTGGTACAGCCGGCTGAATTAGCGGCTGTGGCGAAGTTGCCGAAAAAGGAAGTGCTCATTGCACTGTTATTGTCGGCTATGCAGGGGCCGGCGCGTGGACTCGTGTATACGCTCAGTGCGGTCTTGTCGAAATTTGTGAGAGTGATTGCAGCCATTGGGGATAAACGAAAAGGAGATGGGGATATGTCAACGACCACGGCAAAATTATCGCAGGAAGAATTGATCAAGGCCATCGAGACGATGAGTGTGCTCGATTTGGCGGAACTCGTGAAGGGCCTGGAGACCCGATTCGGTGTTACTGCCGCCGCACCGGTTGCTGCCGCCGCTCCTGCTGCAGGTGGGGGCGCCGCAGCGGCAGCCGAGGAGAAGACGGCGTTCGACGTCGTGCTCGTGTCTGCTCCGGCGGATAAGAAAATTCAAGTCATCAAGGTCGTTCGCGAACTCACCAGCCTCGGCTTGAAGGAAGCGAAGGATCTGGTCGAAGGCGCACCAAAGCCCGTGAAGACCGGTGTCACGAAGGAAGAATGCGACACCATGAAGAAGAAGCTCGAAGAAAGCGGCGCCAAGGTCGAGATCAAGTAGCCTCGATTTGACCAGTCTCTAGAATCTGTGGGCGCCTGCCATGTGCGGGCGCCCAAGTCTGCCCATTGTGTAGTGGAGGACCGGCGAATGTCCGAAACGACTCTGCAAGAGTTTATCGAGCGAAAAGATTACTCGCGCATTCATAGCAGCATCGAAATTCCCGACCTTATTGAGATCCAGAAGCGCTCCTATGAAGAATTTCTTCAGCGGGAGGTCGAGCCGGAACGTCGCAAAGATCATGGGCTCCAGGCAGCCTTGGCGAGTGTCTTTCCGATCCCAGATTACAACAATACGGCAGTATTGGAGTTTACGAGCTATACGCTCGGTACTCCTAAGTATGATGAGCGAGAATGCCTTGAGCAGGGGATGACCTTTGCCGTTCCGCTGAAGCTCAGGGTACGTCTGGTTGTGTTTGACAAGGAAGATAAGGGCTCCAAGAAAAAGGTGCTCGACGTTCGAGAGCAGGAAGTCTACGTCGGCGAGCTACCGCTCATGACGGAGCGGGGGACCTTCATTGTCAACGGTACAGAACGTGTGGTCGTGAGCCAGTTGCATCGGTCTCCCGGCGCGTCCTTTACTCACGATAAGGGCCGGACGCACTCCAGCGGTAAGGTACTGTATTCCGCCAGGATCATTCCCTATCGCGGATCGTGGCTGGATTTCGAATTCGATGCTCGCGACATTCTCTATGTGCGCATCGACCGCCGGCGAAAAATGCCGACGACCATTCTCTTGAAGGCATTCGGGTTTTCAGGTGACGACTTGCTCAAAATGTATTACCCGGTCGAAGAGATTCGGATCGTGAAGGGCAAGATGCTGCGAAAGCTCGACCCTGAGATTCATCAGGGTCTGCGCTGTTCGGCGGAAGTGTTAGAAAAGGGCGGCAAGGAACCATTAGTGCGGGAAGGCGCCAAGCTCACAAAGGGGCTCATCGCGAAGCTCAAGGCGGCAGGCGTAAAGGAAATTCCGCTTGCACCGAGCGAATTGATCGGTCGTGCGGTCCTGACCGAACTGGTGGATTCAAAGAAAAGCAAGATAGCTGAGAAAAATCAGCGGCTCACCGCTGAGATCGTCAAGACGCTGCTCGAAAGCGATATCGAAGAATTCAAGGCGATCTACTTCGATACGGTTACGTCGACGCCGGTGATTTTGGACACCTTGGAGATGGATAAGACCGTCTCCAAAGAGGAGGCGATGGTCGAAATCTATCGCCGCTTGCGGCCGGGAGAAACGCCCTCAGTCGACACGGCGCGAGCACTCTTTGACAATCTGTTCATGAACTCCAAGCGGTACGATCTTTCGCCGGTCGGGCGTCTGAAGCTGAACAAGAAACTGGGCCTCGATCTGCCGCTGGAGCAGCGGACGCTGACGGCGCAGGACATGGTCGAGGTGATCCGCTATCTCGTGAACTTGAAGCTGGGGAAGGGCGAAATCGACGACATCGATCACCTGGGCAATCGTCGTGTCCGTTCGGTCGGCGAGTTGTTGGAGAACCAATTCCGGCTCGGGCTGGTCCGCATGGAACGCAGTATCAAGGAGCGAATGAACCTGCTGGATATGGAGACAGTGCTGCCGCACGATTTGATCAATGCGAAGCCTGTGGTTGCCGCGGTGAAAGAGTTTTTCAGCAGCAGCCAGTTGTCTCAATTCATGGACCAAACGAACCCGCTTGCAGAAATTACACACAAGCGGCGGCTTTCCGCGCTCGGTCCCGGCGGATTGACCAGGGAGCGGGCGGGGTTCGAAGTCCGAGACGT
This sequence comes from Nitrospirota bacterium, assembly GCA_016200355.1. Taxonomy (GTDB): domain Bacteria; phylum Nitrospirota; class Nitrospiria; order Nitrospirales; family Nitrospiraceae; genus Palsa-1315. The sequence continues at coordinate 7,845 of JACQEY010000024.1, read as the reverse complement.
CCATCCTTCGCACTATAGCCGTATTTGTCCGATTGAAACGCCGGAAGGCCCGAACATCGGCTTGATCACGTCATTGGCGACCTATGCGCGTATCAACAAGTTTGGATTTATTGAGGCGCCGTATCGCAAAGTGATGAAGGGGCGTGTTACCGACGAAATCGAGTTTCTTTCCGCGATCGAAGGGGACAAGTACATCATCGCGCAGGCGAACTCGAAAGTGGATTCGTCTGGCCGTCTGGTATCCGAAAACATTTCGGCGCGCGCTGCCGGAGATTTCGTGACAGCCACCTCGGACAAGATCGAGTACATGGACGTGTCGCCGAAACAGGTGGTCAGCGTGGCCACTGCCTTGGTGCCGTTCTTGGAGCACGACGACGCCAATCGTGCCTTGATGGGGTCGAACATGCAGCGTCAGGCGGTGCCGCTGCTCAAGTCGGAGGCCCCGTTAGTCGGTACAGGAATGGAAACCGTGGTCGCGCGTGATTCGGGTTATGTCGTGCAGGCCCGGCGTGCTGGTGTCGTGGAAAGCGTGGATGCCACGAGGATCGTCGTCCGTGCCGCTTCGAAAGAAGGTCGGAAAAGGAATGATGCCGGCTTGGACGTGTACGATCTGATTAAGTTCCAGCGATCGAATCAAAGCACGACCATCACGCAGACGCCGGTGGTACGGCTTGGACAGCCTGTGAAAGTGGGACAGGTTCTGGCCGATGGTCCCGCCATCGATCACGGCGAACTGGCATTGGGCAAGAACATTTTGGTCGCCTTCATGCCCTGGGGCGGATACAACTTCGAAGATGCCATTCTGCTCAGCGAAAAGCTGGTGCGTGAGGATGCATTCACTTCGATTCACATTGAGGAATTCGAGGTGGAAGCCCGCGACACCAAGTTGGGGAAAGAGGACATTACTCGCGACATTCCGAACGTTGGAGAAGAAGCGCTTCGCGATCTCGACGAGAGCGGGATTATCCGTATCGGGGCCGAGGTAAAGCCTGGAAATATTCTGGTCGGGAAAGTGACGCCGAAAGGCGAAACGCAGCTGACGCCGGAAGAAAAACTGTTGCGGGCTATCTTCGGTGAGAAAGCGGGCGATGTGAAAGACACCTCGCTTACGGTGCCGCCTGGCGTCGAAGGCATCGTTGTCGATGTGAAAATCTTTTCGCGCAAGGGGCTCGATAAGGACGAACGATCCAAGAGTATCGAAAGCGACGATGCAATGAAGCTCCAGCGTGATCACCACGAAGAGCTTCGTATCATCGACGAAGAAAAAACGAAGAAGATCAGAAAACTGCTGCTGGGGAAGGTGGTCGGCCGTGATTTGATGGATCCTGAGAGCGGCGATGTCATTCTGAAGAAGAAGGGCAAGCTGACCGCAGAGATTCTCAAACGGTTGCCGGATGAGACTGTCCGCTACATCATTCTGAGCGATCCTGACGAACAGAAAGAACTGGAAGACGTCGAGCGGCGGGCGAAGGAGCAGATTGAAATCCTTCAGACGTTGTACGACGAGAAGGTGGGGCGCTTGAAGCGGGGCGATGAGCTTCCGCCTGGCGTGATCAAGCTCGTCAAGGTCTATGTGTCGATGAAGCGCAAGATTCAGGTCGGCGACAAGATGGCCGGGCGGCATGGAAACAAAGGTGTGGTCTCTCGGGTCTTGCCCGAGGAAGACATGCCGTGCTTGCCGGATGGAACGCCGGTGGAAATTGTGCTGAATCCGCTCGGTGTGCCGTCACGTATGAACGTCGGTCAAATTCTAGAAACTCACCTGGGTTGGGCGGCCAAGGCATTGGGGATCAAGGTAGCGAGCCCGGTGTTCGATGGAGCCTCAGAAACAGAGATTAAGGAACTACTCAAGAAGGCAAACTTGCCAACCAGCGGGCAAACCCTGCTGATGGACGGCCGAACCGGAGAAATGTTCGGCAGCCCCGTCACGGTTGGGTACATGTATGTCTTGAAGCTTCACCATTTGGTCGACGACAAGATTCACGCACGGTCGATCGGTCCCTATTCGCTCGTCACGCAGCAACCGCTCGGCGGCAAAGCCCAAGTCGGCGGTCAGCGGTTAGGAGAAATGGAAGTGTGGGCGTTGCAGGCCTATGGGGCTGCGTCCACGCTGCAAGAGTTCTTGACGGTGAAATCGGATGACGTGCCAGGCCGATCGCGGATGTACGAAGCGATCGTCAAGGGCGAGCCGTTCCTGGAGCCTGGATTACCCGAGTCGTTTAACGTCCTGGTCAAAGAGCTGCAGAGTTTGGGACTCGACGTCGAACTGGTCAAGTCGCAAGACTAACCCATTTGTGTGCCGACCATAGCAGTCGGCATCAGAGGAGGTCACTACCTTGGAAGGCGTCTATACATTGTTTGAGAAGCCGCGGGATGCGGTGTCGTTTGATTCGATGCGGATCCGGATCGCGTCGCCCGAAAAAATTCGGTCGTGGTCCTATGGCGAAGTGAAGAAGCCAGAGACCATCAATTACCGGTCGTTCAAGCCGGAAAAAGACGGACTGTTCTGCGCGAAGATTTTCGGTCCGATCAAGGATTGGGAATGCAATTGCGGCAAGTACAAGCGCATGAAGCATCGCGGTATTGTCTGTGACAAGTGCGGTGTCGAGGTCATTCAGTCAAAAGTCCGCCGAGAGCGCATGGGCCATATCGAGCTTGCGGCGCCGGTTGCGCATATTTGGTTCCTCAAGGGCGTGCCGAGTCGGATCGGAACCTTGCTCGACATGAGCCTCAAAGGGCTGGAGCGGATTCTCTATTTCGAGAGCTATGTTTGTGTCGATCCAGGATCGACAGATTTGACGGAAAAGGAGCTGGTCTCGGAGGAAAAGCTCCGCGAGCTCCAAAGTTCTGGGTATGGCCCTGGTTCCTACAAAGTCGGTATCGGCGCCGATGCCATTCGGGAGTTGCTCCGCAAGATTGACATCAATGCCAAGTGGGATGAAATCAAGGCTAAGGCGAAGACGTCGGCCTCCGCAGCGTTGAAGAAGAAATACGCGAAGCAGCTGAAAGTCATCGAAGCCTTCCGTAAGTCTGGAAACATGCCTGAGTGGATGATCATGGATGTGATTCCGGTGCTGCCACCGGAGTTGCGTCCGCTTGTGCCGCTGGACGGCGGACGGTTTGCGACATCGGACTTGAATGACCTGTACCGCCGCGTCATCAATCGGAATAATCGGCTGAAGCGGCTGATTGAACTGAAGGCACCGGGCGTGATTATCCGAAACGAAATGCGGATGTTGCAGGAAGCCGTTGATGCGCTCTTCGACAATGGTCGTCGGGGTCGCGCGATTCGTGGACCCAACAAGCGGCCGCTCAAATCGTTGAGCGATATGCTGAAGGGGAAGCAGGGGCGCTTTCGCCAAAACCTGCTTGGTAAACGGGTCGATTATTCTGGCCGAACCGTCATTGTTGTGGGACCAGAGCTTCGGCTGCATCAATGCGGGTTGCCCAAGAAGATGGCGCTTGAGCTCTTCAAGCCTTTTATCTTCCACAAGCTGGAGGAGCGAGGCGCGGCGACGACGATTAAAAGTGCCAAACGCTTGGTCGAAAAAGAACGGCCGGAAGTGTGGGACGTGCTTGACGAGGTGATTCGCGAACATCCTGTGTTGCTGAACCGTGCACCGACGTTGCACCGTCTTGGCATCCAGGCGTTCGATCCCGTGTTGGTTGAAGGCAAGGCCATCCGGCTGCATCCGCTGGTCTGTGCCGCGTTCAATGCCGACTTCGACGGCGACCAGATGGCAGTCCACGTTCCGTTGTCAGTCGAAGCGCAGGTCGAGGCGCGTGTGCTGTTGATGTCGATCAATAATATTCTCTCGCCCGCCAACGGCAAGCCGATTGCCGTGCCGTCGCAGGACATGGTGCTCGGTTGTTATTGGCTGACTAAAGAGCGTGCAGGATGCAAGGGAGAGGGAAAAGTGTTCGGTTCTCCAGAGGAAGTGCGCATTGCATTTGATTCGCGAGAATTGGACGTGCATGCGCGGATCAAGGTGCGGATCGAGGGGAGTCTCGTTCAGACCACCGTCGGGCGAGTCATCCTGTCGGATGTGCTCCCTCCGGGATTGCCGTTCTCCAACGCGAATAAGCTCATGACCAAGAAGGAAATGACGAAGCTCATCGATACGGTCTATCGCCAGTGTGGTCACCGGGAGACCGTCACCTTCCTCGACAAGGTCAAGGACACGGGGTTTGAATATGCCACGCGCGCCGGCATTTCGATCTGCATTGACAACATGCATATTCCGACCAAGAAGCAAGAATTGTTGGGGAAGGCTCAGCATGAGGTCGCGGAGATTGAGCGGCAATATGCCGAGGGATTGATCACCAACGGCGAACGCTATAACAAGGTGATTGACATCTGGGCCCATGTGACTGAACAGATTGCCACTGAAATGATGAAGGAATTGGGCGCGGGTGGTGATCCGGGCAAGGCCGAGGCTTTTAATCCAATCTTCATGATGGCGGATTCCGGTGCTCGCGGAAGCTCTCAGCAGATCCGCCAGTTGGGAGGTATGCGCGGATTGATGGCGAAGCCATCCGGTGAAATCATCGAGACTCCTATTACCGCCAACTTCCGCGAAGGATTAACGGTGCTGCAGTACTTTATTTCGACGCACGGTGCCCGTAAGGGGTTGGCCGATACGGCGTTGAAGACTGCAAATTCCGGTTATCTCACGCGCCGCTTGGTGGATATCGCACAGGATGTGATTATCAACGAAATCGATTGCGGCACCACCGATGGCATCATTGTGAGCGCATTGGTCGAGGGAGGTGAAATCATTCAGCCGATCGAAGAGCGGGTGTTGGGACGGTTGGCCGCAGAAGATATTCGCGATCCTGTAACAGGTGAGATCATTGTGTCGTTCAATGAGGAGATTGACGAGGACCGGACAAAGGCGATCGTGGAAGCTGCGGTCGACCACGTCAAGATTCGCTCGGTGCTGACCTGTCAGTCACGCCGTGGAGTCTGTCGATCGTGTTATGGGCGAGATTTGGCCCGCGGACGGTTGGTCGAAAAAGGCGAGCCCGTTGGTGTCATTGCGGCACAGTCGATCGGTGAGCCGGGAACACAGCTGACCATGCGGACGTTTCACATTGGTGGAACGGCGAGCAAGGTTGTTGAGCAGACAGTGACCGAATCCAAGCATGCCGGCACCATCAAGTTCATGAGCTTCGATGCCAAGAAAAATGCGGACTTTCCTAATCCAGGAATCGCGGTCCAGAATAAAGAGGGCGAATGGGTCGTGATGAATCGGAATGCCAAGATTGCCATCGTCGATGAGACAGGGCGTGAGCGTGAGAAGTACGGGGTCGTCTACGGTGCCAAGATCAAGGTGAAAAATGGTGGTCGGGTTGAGGTGGGCCAGAAATTGGTCGAATGGGATCCATACTCACTCACTATTCTTACTGAGGTCGGCGGTAAGGTGGCGTACGGAGACATCGTTGAAGGCGTTTCCATGAAGGAGGAGTTCGATGAAGTGACCGGCCTTTCCCGCAAGGTCATCGTCGAACATAGTGGCGCGACATTGCGTCCACGCGTTTCGATCAAGGATGAGGGTGGGAAGACTGCCAAGGTTGCAGCGGCGGCAAACGTGGCTCGCTATCTGCTTCCTGTCGGGGCCCATATTTTCGTCGAAAAAGGCGCAGTGGTCACTCCTGGCGACGTGTTGGCCAAGATCCCGCGGGAGACGACGAAGACGAAAGATATTACTGGTGGTCTGCCTCGCGTGGCTGAGTTGTTCGAGGCTAGAAAGCCGAAGGAGACCGCTGTCATCAGCGAAATCGATGGCGAAGTGTCATACGACGGCTTCGTGAAGGGTATGCGCAAAGTGCTGGTCAATAATAAGATGGGTGATGTGAAAGAATATTTCATACCCAAGGGTAAACATGTCAACGTGCACGAGGGCGATTGGGTCAGGGCTGGTGAGCCGTTGATGGACGGATCGGCCAATCCGCACGACATTCTCGATGTGCTGGGTCCGAACGAGCTGCAAAAATATCTCGTCGATGAAGTGCAGGATGTCTATCGGTTGCAAGGTGTGACGATCAACGATAAGCACATCGAGATTATTGTGCGGCAGATGCTGCGCAAGGTCAGAATCGAAGATCCTGGCGACACCGAATTTTTGCCAGGCAGTCAAGTCAGCAAGATGGTATTCGACGAAGAGAATGAGCGAGTGTCGGCGAAGGGTGGGCAGCCGGGTCTTGGGAAGCCGGTGCTGCTGGGTATAACCAAGGCAGCATTGACGACCGATAGCTTTATCTCGGCAGCCTCATTCCAGGAGACCACTCGCGTCTTGACAGAAGCCGCGATCAACGGGCGCGTCGATAATCTGTTGGGTCTGAAAGAAAATGTCATCGTCGGTCGTTTGATTCCAGCTGGAACCGGATTCGAAGAATATCGGGATACCTTCGTCATTAGTCCCAAACCTGAGCCCGTGATTGTTGCTCAGGGAGATGCTGCGCCGCTTACTCACGAAGGTGTTGCGACGGGATCGGTAGAGCCAGCTCGCTCATAATGCAAGTGAAGGCTTGACACAGCGATCAATGCTCACTACAATCCACCGGCTCTGCCCTTGAGGGGTAAAGTGGAAAACGGTCAAACTGTGCCGAGGATGAGAGTGACATAACTAATGCCGACAATTAATCAATTAGTCAGAAAAGGTCGCCAGCTGGCGCACGCGAAGACCAAAAGTCCTGCACTCAAGTCCTGTCCTCAGAAGCGTGGTGTCTGTCTTCGTGTCTATACCTCAACGCCGAAGAAGCCAAACTCGGCGTTGCGTAAAGTTGCGCGTGTCAGGTTGACGAATGGGATGGAAGTCACGACATATATTCCCGGTGTCGGCCACAACCTTCAAGAGCATTCCATCGTGCTGGTGCGTGGTGGTCGTGTGAAGGACTTGCCGGGTGTGCGCTACCACATCGTCAGAGGTGCTCTCGATGCCGTCGGTGTGGCGGATCGAAAGCAGAGTCGTTCGAAATATGGAGCGAAGCGGCCCAAGTAGGAACTTTGTCACAGTTGGTAACGAGAGAGTGAATGACACATGCCAAGGACTAGATTTTTAGACCACCGCGATCCTCTCCCTGATGTGCGATATCGGGATAAGCTCGTCGGAAAGTTTTTGAATATTCTGATGTCGGGTGGAAAGAAGAGTACGGCCGAGCGTATTTGCTATGGAGCGTTCGATGTCATTCAGGAGAAGACCGGCAACGACCCACTGAAAGTATTTCGGTCGGCGATTGATAATGTGAAGCCGGTTGTTGAGGTCAAGTCCCGTCGGGTGGGTGGTGCTTCGTATCAGGTGCCGGTAGAAATTCGTCCGGCTCGCCGGATGTCGCTGGCTCTCCGATGGTTGGCGGAGTATTCGCGGACCCGCGGCGGTAAGAGCATGCGGGAGAAGCTCGCAGCTGAGTTGCTGGACGCATCGAACAATACGGGGGCGGCGGTTAAGAAGCGGGAAGACGTGCATCGGATGGCGGAGGCCAATAAGGCATTCGCACACTATCGCTGGTAGCGTCGTTCTGTGCTGCAGCTGAGCCGTGCTGCGATCCCGCATACGCGGGTGCTTGTAAGTCGCAGCGTTCTACCGGCTCAGGTTGCAGCATCTATATTTTTAGGGGAAGTACGTGGCGCGTCAATCACCATTAGAGCAGACTCGGAACATCGGCATTATGGCTCATATTGATGCCGGTAAGACGACAACCACTGAGCGCATCCTCTTCTACACCGGGATCTCACACAAGATGGGTGAGGTTCACGAAGGCGCGGCGACGATGGATTGGATGGAGCAGGAGAGGGAACGCGGCATTACGATTACGGCTGCTGCGACGACCTGTTTCTGGCGA
>JACQEY010000028.1 GCA_016200355.1 Nitrospirota bacterium | reverse complement strand
TCGAAGGGATGCTCTTCAAGGCGCTGGCGCTGATTTTCGTCGAGTTCATGGTGGTCACGGCGGTTGCCCTCCTGTTTTCCACGTTTACCAGTGCCACCCTGAGTGCCATCTTTACGCTGGCGATGTACGTGATCGGACACCTCACGGCCGACCTGAAAACATTCGGGACAAAGATGGATGATCTCAGCCGGGGGATTTTGGACGGGATCTATTATCTCTTGCCCAACCTTGAGCGTTTCAACTTGAAGGGCCATGTCGTTCACCACTTGGAAGTAAGCGGTGCGGACCTGATGCTCATTGTCGCCTATGGAGCGATCTATACGGCAGTGCTCCTCTTCACAGCCAGCCTTATTTTTCAACGGCGAGATTTCCGTTAAACCGGCCCATCGGCAGTTCTGATTCTCCACTTGCATTATGTCCAGGAGCCAGGTATTGAAGGAAGGGTTACGATGGCTCTGTGCGTCGTTCAAGTGTTGAAATTCATACTGGAGGTCCACTTCGATGAACGTGCCGTTGCTTGATCTGAAAGCTCAGTTCCAGCCCCTTCGCGCAGAGATCATGGCGGAGATACAGACTGTCTGTGACGAACAGGGATTTATCCTGGGGCCTCGCATCGTGGCGTTCGAGGAATCTGTTGCCCGGTACATTGGGTCTCGCTACGCGATCGGTTGCGCCTCCGGGAGCGATGCACTGTTGCTCTCCCTCATGGCTATGGGAGTGGGACATCGCGACGAGGTCATCACCATTCCCTTTACCTTCTTTGCGACTGCGGGAGCCGTCTCGCGTTTGGGAGCGAAACCGGTATTTGTAGACATTCAGTCGGACACGTTTAATATCGATCCGGCACTCATTGAACAAGCGATTACGCCTCGTACGAAAGCCATCATTCCCGTGCACCTCTTCGGGCAATGTGCGGATATGGCTGCGATCAACGAGATCGCAAAGCGGAAGAAGCTGTATGTTATTGAGGATGCTTGCCAAGCCATTGGGGCGGCACAGCAAGAGAACCGCGCCGGGGTACTCGGAGACACCGGGTGCTTTAGTTTTTTCCCTTCCAAGAATTTGGGTGGCTTCGGAGATGGGGGGCTCATCACGACCAACGACAAAGCCCTTGCCGACTCCATGGCCATGCTCCGTGTTCACGGAAGTCAAGTCCGCTATCTCCATGAGGCGGTAGGAATCAACAGCCGGTTGGATGCGCTCCAGGCTGCCGTGCTCCAGGTCAAATTAAAGTATCTTGACCAGTGGACCGAGGGACGGCGTCGGAATGCCGAACGGTATCAGCGGTTGTTCGCCCAGACGAAATATGTGGATTGTGTCGTGCTGCCCCCAACGGTGCCAGGCAATTTCCACGTGTATAACCAATTCACTGTCCGAGCGCCGAAGCGCGACGAGTTGCGCGCCTTCCTCAAAGAGAAAGGTGTCGGCACGGAAGTCTACTATCCGCTCCCGATGCATCTTCAAAACTGCTATCGCGATTTAGGGCATCAGAAGGGAGCCTTTCCTCGGTCAGAACAGGCGGCCGAAGAGGTAATGTCGATTCCAATCTATGCTGAGTTGACAGAAGCGCAGCAGGTCTACGTTGTCGAGATGATTGCGGAATTCTACAGACGGGGCTAGTTCTGTCACGTTACGTCCCCGTTTCCAGAGAAACGCTCGTTCCTGCCAATTCCGGTCCATTTCTTCAATTCTCCATTTCGTCGTACAATGAACTCATATGTCGAGTCCTGGGTGAATGTGTGGGTGGCAGAGTAGCCAGAAGAAGGAGGCTATGATGAGGTCGATGACGTGGGGGACGCTGTTCGTGCTCTCCTTGATATGGAGCACAGCGGCCACCGGCAAGGAATTATCGCCCCGTGAGATTTATGAACAAGCTTCTCCAGCCGTCGTGATGGTGATGGGGTATGCAGATGGCGGCAGGAAGGGGAGTGGTGGAACCGGTTCGATCATTCAATCTGACGGATTAGTCCTCACCAATGCCCACGTCGTGATCGAAGAGCAGACGGGAAAACCCTTCGCCCGTCTCTCTGTGTTTCTCAAGCCGACCCGAGTTACTGGAGAGTCAAAGAGCGATCTGTCCCGTATGGTCCGCGCCAAGGTCGTGGCCTATTCACAACCATTGGATCTTGCCTTGTTGAAGCTCGATGGCGTAACCGAATCGCTGCCGGTTGTCGATGTGAGTGAGTCCGGGCGGGCCAGCATCGGAGATCGAGTGGTGGCTATTGGTCATCCGGAGCAAGGCGGATTGTGGACATTGACCACTGGGGTGATCAGCGCCGAAGTCGATAACTTTAACGGTGTGAAAGGCAAACAAGTGTTTCAGACCGAGACCGGATTAAACCGTGGGAATTCTGGTGGGCCACTCTTGGATGGAGAAGGGCGGATGATCGGGGTTAACACGGCCATTGCCCGCGTAGCCTCGGATGGACTTCCGATCATGAGCATCAGTTTCTCGCTTAAGTCGAGCGTCGCCACACAATGGCTGCGAGAACAAGGTGTGGGGGTAGAGGGGCAGGGAGGGGGTAAGGGGGTAAGGGGGATAAACCGGATAGACCAGATCGACCAGTCGGCTCCGTCAGTTCAGCCCCAAGTCAAACCAGTCCAGCCTCCTCAGTCTGATTTGACGTTCAAGCCCACGATGAAGCCTGAGGTGGTTCAGCCTGGTCCGGCTCGTCCATACAATCTCGACGAGTTGATCAGCGATCGTGCAAAGGCAGAAGCTGACCTCGATAGCATGATGTCAGAGATGCGAGGACGGATGAAGGGGAGATAGAATCGAGGTGCCTACTCAGGTGTTTAGGCTAAAGACTAAAAGCCTTCAGCCTATCTACCTGAGTAGTTACGTTTCTTCTAGCATCCTACCTATGTCGTAATGGCCCCTTCCGAGGCCGAGGAGACATGCCGCGCGTACTTGCCCATCACGCCGGAGGTGTAGTGGGGTAATGGCTGTTTGACCTTCTTGAGCCGGGCCTTGATCTCTTTCTGCGAGAGTTCCACGGTCAGCGTCCGTTTGGCGATATCGAAAACAATCATGTCGCCGTTCTTCACGGCGCCGATCGGGCCGCCCTTGATCGCTTCCGGTGCGACATGGCCGGCCATCAGGCCATGGGTGGCGCCGGAGAAGCGGCCGTCGGTGAGCAGCGCGACGGAGTCACCCAGTCCCGCACCAACGATAGCCGCGGTCACGCCGAGCATTTCTCTCATGCCTGGTCCGCCGGAGGGGCCTTCATACCGGATCACCACGACATCGCCCGCTTTGATTTGATGGGATTGCACATCGACAAAGGCATCCTCTTCCCGGTCGTACACTTTCGCTGGGCCACGAAACGTCATGATCGAGTGCCCTGCCACCTTTACGACGCAGCCCTCTGGAGCAAGATTTCCCCGTAAAATCACCAGCCCACCGGTTTGCTTGATCGGGTTCGATAGAGGTCTGAGGACTTGTTGCCCAGACGTTTCCTTAGCATCCTTGGCCTCTTCCCCAATCGTCCGACCGGTCACGGTCGGTTGGGCTCCGTGCAAGATACCGGCATCGAGGAGCCGCTTGGCGACCAAAGTGGTCCCGCCAGCTGCATAGAGATCGGACGCTGTAAATCGTCCACCTGGCTTCAGGTCGGCGAGCAACGGCACCTTCCGATTGATCTTGTCGAAGTCATCGATGCTCAGTTTGATGTTGGCTTCACGCGCGATGGCGAGCAGATGCAGCACCGCATTCGTCGAGCCGCCGGTCGTCGCGACCGCGGCAATGGCATTTTCCAGCGATTTCCGCGTGATGATTTGGCGTGGCCGCAGGTCTCGCTTAAGTAGATCCATGACCATCTTTCCGCACTCGAAGGCCACGTCATCTTTCTTCTGATCCATGGCCGGTACCCCATTCCGTCCCATCGGAGAAATACCGAGGAACTCGAATGCGATGGCCATGGTATTGGCCGTGAACTGGCCCCCGCAGGCGCCGGGGCCTGGGCAGGCATGGTCTTCGAGATCTTTGAGCTCAGCATCATTCATCTTGCCGGACGCATGTTTCCCGACGGCTTCGAACACGTCTTGAATAGTCACGTCGTGGCCTTGGAACTGGCCCGGCATGATTGAGCCACCGTAGAGCATCACCGACGGAAGGTTCAGGCGCGCGAGGGCCATCACGGTGCCGGGAATGGTCTTATCGCATCCTGACAATGCCACGACGCCGTCAAACAAGTGTCCACGAGCCACAAGTTCGATCGAGTCGGCAATCACTTCCCGGCTAATCAACGACGCCTTCATTCCCTCGGTCCCCATCGAAATGCCATCCGACACCGCGATGGTGTTGTACTCGATGGGAGTGCCGCCTGCGGCTCTGATGCCGGCTTTCACCCGTTCCGACAATCGGCGCAGGTGGAAGTTACAGGGCATGACTTCGATCCAGGTATTGGCGACACCGATGATCGGTCGCGATAAATCCTCGTCGGTGAATCCAACAGCTTTCAACATCGCGCGGGCCGGCGCCCGATCAGGGCCGACCAGCAAATCATGGCTCATGAGTTTCAGCTCTTTCGGCATGACATCTCCCAGACCTTCGTTCTCAGTCGTTCGAACCCCTCGATGTACCCTGCCCCGCTTCTTGGATTGCACTACTGTACGTATGTGCCTGATGGAGGCGCCGGCTGTGCAGCATCGCCACCCCGATGCGGATTGCCTTTCATCGCACCGCCATGAGGGTTGCTGTAACCTTTGCCGGCATCCTTGTGTTGCTGCAGCGCTTTCTCATGCTCGGTCTTTTCCTTGGCGCGCTGTTCCGCAGTCAACAAGGCGTACACATCCCGACGGGCCTTGATGGAGGTCATGCGTAAGCCGACTTGAAGGTCTGCGCTCTGTTTCAGCTTGGCTTCGACTGCTCCCAGATCGGACTTCTCTTCTTCGGTTAGGGCTTTCAATTCGCGCTCCGCGACCTGGATGTCGGCCTCGGTCTTGATGCGGGTCTTGTCCAGGTTGAGTTGCATCTCTTTGAGTTTCGTGACTTGTTCTGCGGTGAGGCCAATGTCTTTTTCGTTCTTGAGCAGATGCCGGATCAGCTGGCCGGTGCTATTATGCATCATGCTCGAGCCATGTCCGCCCATTGAGCTATGCCCGCCGCCTCCATGTCCGTAGCCTGGCTCATTAGCCCAGGCCGTAGACATCCCAACGGTCAGCGCGAATATCGATGCGACGCCTAGCGTCACGATGGCTCGTGTTCCCTGCTTCATACTTGCCTCCTTGGGTTGAAACGAATGAAGACGCCTGACTCCACGATGACGAGCATCCTAGTAATCCCTGTTCGTTCTTTAGCCCATCGAACAACAAACGTAACCGCGTGTGTCCGGCAACAGCCCGATCACGTGGTCATAGTTTTTTCCACACGTGGATGTAGATTGCCAGATCGATCAACACAACGCAAGACACCAACACAACGTGTGTGGTCTGTCTGGTTCATCTGGTTTGTGTTGTTTATCTGGTTGATTTGGTTAGTTTCGTTCAACCAAATAAACGAAACAGACCAAACAAACCAAATAACGGTTTTCTTGCGCTGGCGGACTGTTTCAGTATCTTGTTAGTGAGCGTCAGGGGTGTGATCGGCGTCGGGCTTGGGCGAGTAGTTCGGCACGCGGGTCGGGGTGTGCAATGGCACTGAGTTGGTCGTACAGTTTCTGCTCCTCGTCAGTCGAGGAGGGAGGCATCACAATCTGGATCGTCAAGAAAAGATCGCCGTGGCCGCCGGTTGCAGCGGGGAGGCCCTTGCCCTTCAGACGCAGCTTACTGTCAGCCCGGCTCCCTGGTGGAACTTTCACCCGGACTGGTTCCATCAATGTGGGGGCCATCACATCGGCACCCAAGGCTGCTTCCCAGGGGAAGACGGGGAGAGAGACATGAATGTCACTCCCCTGTCGGCGAAAGACGTTGTCCGGAGCGATGGCAACGCGCAGATACAAATCACCGGGCTTGCCGCCGTTGGCGCCGGCTTGTCCCTTGCCGGCTACACGCACCCTCGTTCCATCCTGGACCCCGGCGGGGATTCGGACTTCGATCGTATTGGGATGGAGCGTGGCGCCCTGCCCCTGGCAGGTTGGACAATGGCGTCCGCGAAAGGTTCCGCTCCCGTGGCAGGTGGAGCAGGGTACTGGCTCTTGCAAGGTCACGCGCTTTGTCACCCCTGTGAACACCTCGGCTAGTGTCAGCTGCACCTCTGTTTCAAGATCCTCTCCCTGCATGGCAAATCCACGGCCATTGCCGGCACGTCCTCGCCCTTTGAATAGATTCTCAAAGATGTCGGAAAAGCCTTCTCCTCCGAACGAAGTCTCCGGGCCGCTTCCCCCACGAGGACCAGCCTGCTGGCGCGCCTGTTCGTAAGCCTCGGCTTGCTCCCAGTTGGCCCCATACTGATCGTATTTTTTCCGGTTATCCGGATCGCCAAGGACTTCGTGTGCCGCGTTCAACTCCTTGAACTTTTTCTCCATCTCGGATTTCTTGGCGCCGCTGTGCATGTCGGGATGGAATTGGCGCGCAAGGCGGCGATAGGCCTTCTTGATATCATCCGCCGAGGCAGACTTGGGAAGACCGAGAACCTGATAGTAGTCGCGTGTTGTGGTTGCCATGGCTTAGGAACTAATACTGAATCCAACCATCAACGGTCATTCGTTATCCGTTGAAAATGATCGCGTTTGAAATCCGCCAGACTCAGCACTCAGAACCCAGCACTCAGCACTTCTGCGTGCAGCTTACGGGGTCAGAGAAGACTTTTCAAGACAGGAGCGTATGGCATATGGCGGTTAAGAAGGCCCGAAAGGAAAACTCTGACGGGATCTCTTTCCATTAGCCATTGGCCATCAACTCTTTGCCGTGCCCGCTCTCGCCATCATCTTGCAGTAGGAGCAGACCTCTGCGGTGGTGGGTTGGCTGCATGAGGTGCAGGGGTGGAGGACGGCCCGGTCTTTCTCTGCCATGGTGGTTGCAGTGGGCTGCTTCTTGCTTTGCTTGTCGAGAAAGCCCCAATAGAAGGTCTGCTTCGTGCCTGGTGACTCTGTCTCCAGACGATTCAAGACCTCCTTGTACTGGAGCATCTTGGAGCCCTTCGCCATGGGACATTCCTCGACGATGTAATCGATTCGGTTCAAGACCGCATAGGCCGCGAGTTCTCGTTCCGAGAGCCGGTAGAGGGGCTTCACCTTTTTGGCAAAACCTTCCACCGAGGCCGGCAACGATGGGCTCTGCTTATCCAGATATTCCTCCTGCCAATGCAGCACGTTGCCCAGGAGCCGGGCCGCTTCGTCATCGAGGTTGTGGCCCGTGGCCATTACATCGTACTGCTGTTCGATTGCCACACGATTGAATTGGTAGCGTTTGATGGTGCCGCATGTCGAGCAGGTTGGGCGATGGATCAGCTGAGCCAGTTCCTTGATCCCCGCACCGGCCTCCTGTTCGACCGTATGGAGATGCAGCATGGCTCCATGTGAGGCAGCGACCGCCTCGGCAAACTTCGTCACCTTGGCGTGCGACTGTTCAGAGTAGGCCCCGATACCGAGGTTCACGTAGAGCGCGTCAGCGCGATAGCCGAGCTTGAGTAGAATGTCCCAGAGCGCCAGACTGTCCTTCCCGCCTGACACCGCCACGAGAATTCGGTCTTCCTTTCCGAACATCCACTCCGACTTGATCGCCCTCGCAACCTGATCATGGACGAAGCCGTTGAAGCAGTTCTTGCAGAAAGCCGCATTGTGGCGAGGAAGTCCGATCACCGCTTTGGTCTTACATTTGGTGCAATTCATGGGCTGTTTTCTTTAGTGAGTTTGGTCTGTCCGGTTGATCTCGTTCATCCGGTCTATCTCGTGTGCTTTGTTTGTTTCGTTCATCGGACCAAAAGAACCAGATAAAGCTCCCCGCAGCAAGCTGCGGGGTATCCTGCGAAATTCTCCGAAGCCGTCACCCTCCTTCGCCAAGGCTACGGAGGGTTCTCCTCGCCTTCATCCCCGCAGCAAGCTACGGGGTATTCGGCGAAGGAGAATAAACCAAACAAACCAAACGAACCGTCTTCATCCCCCCGAGATCACCGGTCGGATTTCGATCTGATCGCCGTCGTAGAGCATCTCGTCTTCGGTGACGAGATCGTCGCCTTTGATCACGAGATGCGCTTCGACGACGAGATTCAATTCGCGCAGGAGGTCTTTGACCTTCTTGGGGCCTTTGACCTCAACGGTTCTGGCTGGATGGCTCAGCTGGATTTGCATGGGGGCATCATAGGCTGGCCGGCAGGCACGAGGCAAGGGGCGAAGGCCAAGCAGTGTGCGGACGAGGTGAAAAACCTTCAGCCTTCAGCCTCGCTCGCCTAGATCCCCGCCTCTCGTAGAAACTTTGCCGATTCTTCCGGCGCCACAGGATTGATGTAGAAGCCTGTGCCCCATTCGAAGCCGGCCACTTGGGTCAGCTTCGGAATGATTTCGATGTGCCAGTGGTAGAAATCCCCCGTCTTTTCGTGGAGGGGAGAGCTATGGAGGATAAAGTTGTAGGCCGGCTTCCCGAGGACCTTGTCCATCCGTCGGAGCGCTTCCGAGAGAATCGGCGCAAGGAATTCGAATTGTGTCTTTTGGCTCTCTTCGAAGTAGCCGGCATGGCGTTTGGGGAGAATCCACATTTCAAAGGGGAAGCGTGGGGCAAACGGGCAGACGCAGAGGAACTCGGGGTTCTCCGCTACGATGCGATCGCCGTCAGAGAGATCCTGCCGGAGAATATCGCAATAGATGCAGCGTTCTTTCTGAAAATAATGAGCCCGACAGCCATCGATCTCCTCCGTGGCGCTGGTAGGGATGATTGGCAGGGCGATGAGTTGTGAGTGGCTGTGCTCGAGTGTGGCGCCGGCTGGGCCGCCGTGGTTCTTGAAAATAAGGATGTATCGGAACCGCAGGTCTTTCTTTAGGTCGATCATGCGATCGCGATAGGCCCACAGCACGTCCTCGATTCGCTTGGCCGACATGTCGACCAGGCTATCTTGGTGGTTCGGGGTCTCGATGATGACTTCATGCGCGCCGATTCCATTCATGCGATCGTAGAGGCCTAGTCCTTGGCGGTCGAGGTTGCCTTCGACTTGCAGCGCGGGGAACTTGTTGGGCACGACACGCACGGTCCAGTTCGGGCCGTTGGGCTCCGCTGGCTGCAGTCGGTAGGCCATGATTTCTTTCGGTGTCAGTCGCTCTTGCCCTGGGCAAAAGGGACAGAGAGTTGCGGCCAAAGGCCGGGCAGCTTGCACGGGAATGAAGTCGTGAGGACGGCCGCTTCGTTCCGTCGTAATAATCACCCATCGACCGACAATCGGATCACGTCGTAGATCTGGCATGATTGCTCCGCCGTTGCATGAAAAGTTCTGAGAATTGAGTCCTGAGTGCTGAGTGTCGCAGACAGAATGGAATTTCACAACTCATAACGCAGCACCCAGCACTTCTTTGATCACACTCGCCACAACTCGGCCTCGAATTCAGGTCCCGGTACCGTCAATATGGCCGGATGCTGGTGTGGGTAGCGCGCGACCTCCATGCGGTGCTCCAGCACCTGAATGGCCATGCGGAGTTCTTGCCCAGGTGTGAGCTGTAAGTCTTTCACTGGCACAGACAGTTCGACAATATTCCGATGACAGATCGATTGGTAGGGGCCGCTCTCCTGCCAGGTTCCGCTTGCGAGTTTCTGCGAGAGCAGAAACTGGTATGGTTCCGCCGGCGCGAGTGAAAACGACAGATGATAGAGCTGTTCGGGTGTCTGCAACTGCAGCTCGACCGTGAGCCCTGCCTGTCGCGGCTGCGATTGCTCGTCCAGATCGAGCCGGAGATAGAACTGGTCAAGACTCCAGCCAAACTGGATATCAGTCAGCACTCCTTCGGCTTTCCACATCGCGCCGAGCGGCGGCTGAGTCTTAATCCTGCCTGCGCCGCGCCACTCAAAAAAATCGGTTACGAGTCCATCGATGGAAGGGTTCAGCAAGACGAGTGGCGCCGTCACGAGGTCTGCGTCCGGCATGCCGCGGGGACGACAGATCGGCTGATTGAGCTGGTCCGGCGGCATCAGTCCCGCGATCGTCCAGACGTTCCGAAGGTGGGTACGGAAGAGTCGATCGAACTCGTCGTTGTAGCCGCAATCGAAGTCGTCCCCATACCACCAGAACCAATCGCTGCCTTCGGCGGCATAGAGTTCGTCCCAGGCGGCTTGAGAGCGATCCGAGGGGAGAGTGGCAGAAATTTCGGCGAGACGTGATCGCGTGTGACTCACCAGGTCCCATCCACGATTGTCCTCCTGGTGGCCGATCCAGATTTTGTAGTCCTGATTGATCCAGGAGCCTGAATGGAGGTGGCTGACCCGCCGATTGGGCGGCGCGGCTTCGAGTGCTTGGGAGATTGTCGCAGTGGTGGTGCGAACCCCTTCGTGATCGAGCCCGCCGGTTGAGCAAGCCTTGTAGAGGAGCGAAAGAAACTGTTCGCCTCCTTCGTAGTAGTGCTCCCATGGATTTTCCCCGTCAAGGACAATTGCGATGGTGACCTGTTCCTGTGGCGCTTCCTGGATGATGTGGCGAAGCCGGCGAAGCACATCTTCGGCAGCCATTTCAGGAGTGGTCTTGTGGTAGACGAATCCAAAGGCATCGGAGATCTCTCGATCGCGAAACAGTATTGTGACGTCTTGGCCCTCCGGCCCAATTTCATAGGGCTGATACAGATCTTGGTGACGTTGCCACGGTTGCTGGGCTGCGTCGAGCGAGCGGGCGAGAATGCCTTCGTCGGTCGCCAGCCAGCGCAGTCCGACCTTCGGCAACATCGGAATCAGTTCTGGACAGACGGAGCCCTCCGACGGCCAAAGGCCCACAGGAGCCCGGCCGAATGTGGCGGCATGATACTCGACGGCTCGTTGCAGCTGTGCCTCCGCATCTTCCGGCGCATGGAATCGCGAGGGGAGCGGGAGATCCGGTCTGGCACGCCGAGTGAAGTCTGTATCGATGACGAGAGGGAGGATCGGATGGAAGAAGGGGGTCGTCGTGAGTTCGATTTGCTCCCGCTCCATCAGTCGCCGATAGAGCGGGACAATATCCTGCACGGCCACGAGTTGGAGGGCCAACACCTCCTGCTTTTCCTCTTCCGTGAAGCCACGGTTTTTCGCGCGCAGCGCAGCCAGGCGCGGATAGCGACTGACTGTGCCGTAGCCGAACCAGGCGAGGTTGTGCCATGTCTGCAAGTCCAGCAAGTCCTGTGTGGAAAACTGCTGCGCAACCCGCTCCAAGTCGCGGCCATAGACGTCGGTCCCGCGTTTCACGAGCAATTCATGATAGCGCGGGTAGGGGCGCACCATCGTGGCCCAATTGGCAGAGAAAAAATGCCGGATGAGAAAGGCTTTCTCTTCTGGACGGAGATCCGCCGCAGGGCGCTGCGCATACTCCAGAAAGAGGTCGCGCACCGTCCCTGATCCGATTTCTTGCAGCTGTCGCAGGAGCGAGGGCGTAAAGTTAAACGTGGCTTTGATCGAGGGGAATTTCTCCAGTCCATAGGCCATATCGTAGTAGGCTTTGGTGGCATGAAGACGCACCCAGGGCATACTGGCAGACCCCGCGACCGGGTCCGTGTAATAGGGCTGATGCATGTGCCAGAGAAAACAGATTCGGGCAGTCTTCATAGTCGAATGTTATTGAGGGTTTTAGCAGGAGGCTGAAAAAGCCCGCCAGCTTCGTTCTCAGCTCGTCGAAATCCTCAACGTACCCCGAGGGTACGCCTCCGGTTTCGACTTGCCTGCGGCCTTGCTGGACGGCCTTTTTGAGCCTCCTGCGCGGTGCGTAATCCTGTTGTTCTAGACGTGCGGACCAGTCAACAACTGGCGTGTTTATATAGTCTTTCCGCAATCTGTTCGTTATAAGTATCGCATAGGGGTAGGGGATTGGGCGAGAAGAAATCAATGCGTGACACACCTCGGCAAGGTGTGATGGCTCAGGTGTTCTGGTACTGGGCGCCGGCGGTGCTGTATGCCGGTATGATTTTTTATCTGTCGGCCCAGTCGCACCCGGAAGAGCAGCTGCCATTGTTCTTGCTCAAAAACGTCAGCGATAAAGTCTTGCATGCGGTGGAATATGCCGTCCTTGGCGGGCTCTGCTACCGGGCCTTCCGCTGGGGTGTGAGCGGGCAAGTGGCGTCGCGTGCGCTCTTCTTGGCCATCGTCACGGCGTCATTGTATGGCATCACGGATGAAGCGCATCAACTCTTCGTCCCATTCCGCGAGTCGAGCTGGCAGGATTGGGTAGCCGATACAGCCGGCGCAGTCATTGGGGCGCTAAGTTGGCGGTTCATCAGGTCGGAATGATGACCTGCGCGACGTGCGCGAAATGCGGGGTGATTTCTCGCGGGGAAAGGGATATTCTTCTGCGGCACCGAGACAGAAACAGAGAGTGACTACTGGTTATGAGTCAAGCGCCCCTGATCGTTGCTACTCTCATCGACCGGTTCGAGCAGAACCGTGAGTCCTACAAGAGCCAAGGTTACAACGAAACCCAACTTCGACGGGAGTTTCTCGATCCGTTCTTCGAGGCGCTCGGTTGGGATGTCGCGAATAAGCAGGGCCACGCCGAGGCGTACAAAGATGTCATCCATGAAGATGCCATCAAGATTGGGGGCTACACCAAAGCTCCCGACTACTGTTTTCGTATCGGGGGCGCACGCAAATTTTTCCTCGAAGCCAAGAAACCCGCCGTCAATCTGAAAGACGATCTCAGTCCTGCCTATCAGCTTCGCCGCTATGCCTGGTCGGCCAAACTCCCGCTGTCCATTCTGACGGATTTCGAGGAGTTCGCCGTCTACGATTGCCGGACACGCCCAAACCCGTCAGACAAACCCAGCGCTGGACGAATCCTCTACCTGACCTATCGCGAGTACCTCTCAAAATGGGACGAGATCGCCTCCATCTTCACCAAGGAGTCGGTGCTCAAAGGCTCATTCGACAAGTATGCCGTCACTGACCGCAAACGCGGTACGGCCACGGTCGATGCGGAATTTCTGAAAGAAATCGAAGCCTGGCGGGAAGCGCTTGCCAAGAACATAGCGGTACGCAATCCCACACTCTCCGTCTACGAGTTGAACTTTGCCGTCCAGCGCACCATCGACCGGCTCATCTTCCTCCGCATTTGCGAAGACCGTGGCGTCGAACCCTACGCCCAGCTTCAAGCGCTCCTCAACGGCCAGAACATCTATGGGCGGCTGCGCTTTATCTACGAACAGGCCGACGACCGATACAACTCCGGCCTCTTTCACTTCCACCCCGAAAAGGACCGGGCCGAATCGCCCGATGACCTCACACCGCGTCTGAAGATCGACGACAAGGTGCTCAAGGATATTCTGAGCCGGCTCTACTTTCCCCAGAGCACCTACGAGTTCTCCGTCTTTCCTACGGAAATTC
>JACQEY010000023.1 GCA_016200355.1 Nitrospirota bacterium | reverse complement strand
GGCGTCCCGTCAAGCCGAAGCCGACTCATCCGTGGCATCGCCGCATCTTGCCCGACCATCAAACAACGGCGGCGACCCCGATGACGTAACGCGGACATTTCTACTTTGGGAGAAAGAGGACATTTCTAAACTGGGTTGACAGGGCTTCTTTTAGTTCTGTCGCAAATAGCTGGGTGTGTTAACCTGAGGCTATTTTAAGGGAGGCCATAAGGCAGCTATGCTGTGACCGGACCAGTGGATCGCCACATTCCGGTTGATGTCCGCATAAGCGGGTGCCCTCCACGTCCGGCTGAGATTATCAAGGCGCTTGCAGATCTGCGTGGGCACGTAAGCTCAAAAGAATGAGAGTAGGAACACACTGTACTGTGCGTCGGTTGCAAAGCATGTGTTTTGAGATGGCGACGAAGCTAAAGTGTGGCCACATTGGAATACAGCATAGCTTTGCCGAGCGCCGCAGCCTACCAACCCACCACATTTGGATGAAATTAGCGACATGTGTGTTCCGGTGACAGCCCGCTACTCGGGAGGGATGATTTCGAGCCTACGCGAGCGCCAATCGAGCACGGCGGTACGCAAGTGCATCTTATGAGCAAGCTGCGGATGTTTGGCATATATGACATCCGTGGCAAACTTTGAGAGGAAACGCGACTTCAATTCGGCGCGGGCACGGTCGACGCCAACCTCCTGGTAGGGTACTGATGCCAGCAGCAGGAAACCATCGTCGGGAATGCGGCCGGCGCGCATATTATCTTCGATGATGCCTGCGGCTCGGTCGATTGGGTCGTCCAGGTTGGGGCTGTAGGGGCCAACGATGAGTGCGAGGTTGGGAATGTGCAGAAAGTCGAATCCGCGCCCGACGCAGATCACCCACTCGTGGTGCTCGATGTCCAGTGCGCGTTCAGTCTTCCGGAGCTCAACGATACGTTCCATGTTGCCGAACACGAGCGGTTCGAGGTCATAGCGGACCTGGCTGTGCATGTCCGGAAACATCTCTTCCAGGCGCGGGCGTAATGTATCCTTCTCCTGGGCTGCAAACTGCGATATATCAAGCATTTCGCCGTTCGAGCCGTGCAGTATGAGAGCTTCCTCGTCTGTTTCGAATCCGCAGACAATGGGATAGACCGTTCCGTGGTCGGCACCGAAGACATGCTCGACCTGTTTTTTGATGACGTATGTGGAGGCGCGTGCCGCCTGGGTGTCGTAGTTGAACCCGGCGCAGCCGCGGTACTTGTCGCCTTTGGAATAGTGATAGGTGATCAACAGCAACACCCGATGCCCGCTGCTGACCACGGTTTGCACGTAATGAGCCAGTACTTCGCCCAGGTGCGGCCAGCCCAAATCAAACATCCCGCCGAGATTGCGGAAAGGTTGAATAATACCGAACGGCGTGTGGGTATCAACGGAGAGGTTGATGCGCCCGTCCATGCATTTGAGCGCAGCGATCGCCGACGGATGCTCGGCCATATAGCGCCGCCGGGCAATAGAGGCCTCGGGACTGGAAAACATCGCCGAATACTGGCGTGCATGCTCCATCAGCCATTCTATGCGCAGGGCAATGGGTTTGTGGGTGGCGGACATGGAAAAAATTATACAGGTTTTATTTGGAGACAACAAGTTTGAAAGCCCTCTCACCCCTCAGTTACCCTTCATCTGCGAAAGAAGACAGTGGATCTCCATGGGTGGGTCTAGGACGTCGACTCCGAGCAATTCATCTCTCTGTTGGATAACGCCGCTCCTGGCTTGAAAACGGCACGCTAGTCCTGGCATGCTCCTGCAATGACCAAGCGCCGGCTGGAAACCCTCTCCTTCGACAACTCCTATGCCCGGTTGCCAGAATTATTCTATGCGAAGTTGAACCCCTCCCCGTTTTCCGAGCCTCCTCATCTCATTAGTTTCAATCCTGCTGCAGCCGAACTGATCGATCTCGACTCTGATGAGGCGAAACGACCGGAATTTGCCGGCTTGTTCGGCGGGAGCATGCTTGTCCCAGGGATGGAGCCGTTGGCGATGCTCTATTCAGGCCATCAGTTTGGGGTCTATGTGCCGCAGCTGGGAGACGGTCGTGCGATTCTTTTGGGTGAAGCGCGAAACGAGCGGGGCGAGCGATGGGACTTGCAACTCAAAGGCGCCGGCCTTACGCCCTTTTCACGAGACGGCGATGGCCGTGCGGTTTTGCGTTCGACGATCCGGGAATATCTCTGTAGCGAAGCCATGCATGGGCTCGGCATTCCGACGACGCGAGCGCTTTGTGTTGTTGGAAGCGAACATAAAGTATTTCGTGAACAGGTCGAGACCGGTGCGATCGTACTCCGTATGGCGCCGTCGCACGTGCGTTTCGGCTCGTTCGAGATTCTCTACTATCGGAAGCAGCACGAGCAACTCAAAGTGCTGGCAGACTATGTGATCGCGCATCACTATCCTCATCTAGTCGATGCGTCGGACAAGTACGCCCAATTTTTCTCCGAGGTCGTCGAACGCACGGCGAGGCTGATCGCGCAATGGCAAGTCGTCGGCTGGGCGCACGGAGTGATGAACACCGACAACATGTCGATCCTGGGGATCACGCTCGACTATGGTCCATTCGGGTTCGTCGACGACTACGACCCCGGGTTCATCTGTAACCACTCCGATCACAACGGCCGCTATGCCTTTAACCAACAGCCCTATATCGGTCTCTGGAATCTCAGCTGTCTGGCGCAGGCGCTGCTCCCGTTGGCCCAGAAGGAAGATTTGAAGGCCGCACTCGACCGCTACACCCCCCTCTGTGAAAGGCAGTACATGGAGCTGATGCGGGCCAAGCTCGGGCTCATCGAGACGAAGGAGGAGGATGCGTCGCTGATCCAAGACCTCCTGGCGCTCATGCATCTACACCATGTCGATTACACGTGCTTCTTTCGAGCCTTGGGACTGTTTCAAGCTGGGACTGAATCGCTGAACGAGCCGATCCGCGACTTTTTCCTGGATCGTGAATCATTCGACCAGTGGGCTCGACGGTACAAGGACCGGTTGCGCCAAGAGGGGAGCCGAGACGACGACCGCCTGGTACGCATGAACTGCGTCAATCCCAAGTACGTGCTCCGCAATTACCTGGCGCAGACAGCCATCGAGAAGGCTCAGCAGAAAGACTTCTCCGAGATTGATCGGTTGCTTGCACTGCTGCAAAATCCCTACAGCGACCAGCCGGGCATGGAGGCCTACGCAGCCCCGCCTCCCAACTGGGGCAAGCACCTCTCCGTTAGTTGTAGCTCCTAGCACTTTCCCACCTTGCAGTCCCCCTCACTGTCTGTTGTACAGTGGCGCGATGACCTAGCGAGTGCCCCGCACGCAGGCGGCGGTTGATTACAGAAGACGGATTCCTCAATGGCAAAAGGAAGTGGAGAATCGAAGCTCGCCCTGGTGGGGGTAGTCACCCTTGCAGTCGCGCTTGCCGGCGTGCTGTTGGTGAAAGAGCCTCTGCGAAGTTCGCGGCCGGTAGGGACTGGGTTGGATGTCAACCAGACCACTGGTGAGGAATCGGTCCGCGCGCGGCTGTGGGAAGATCCGGTGGCTGCGGTGCAGCGGGGTCTGCGAGGAACTCGGCCACCACCAGCCGGGTCGTCCAAACCCGGCCAGTCGGTTGAGTCGTCTCTCTCTCAGCGTCTGAGACCACTGCGGCAGGCGATTGCCGAGCGAGTGAAAGGAAATGAGCGGATCACAGTCCTATTGGTGACCCTGAGCGGCGATCCCTACACAGAGAGTACGGAGTCCCGCATTCGAGATCGTTACGCGGTCGGCACTGCACTGGGTGTGGCCTGTTACGTGCCGGAAGACGAGGGGCATCTCTC
>JACQEY010000238.1 GCA_016200355.1 Nitrospirota bacterium | reverse complement strand
TTCAACAAGTCGGGCAAGGAAGTGGCCCGCATTCAGGTCGAAGAACCCATCTACATCCGGCCCGCCGAACGGGTCAACTGGTTGTAAGGTTCATCGCGACCCGCGCAGGACAGGGGGCGGAGTTCCTTCAGGGACTCCGCCATCCCATTCCTGGGTCAACCAGCGCTATCCCATCGCCACCCAGATTTTCTGTGCGTTCTCGCCTGTAAATGTGATGTCATCCTGTGTGGTGGAGCCACGCTCGAAATAGAGGTGCAGCAATCCCCCTCCCATGTGAGCTTCTCTGACTAGGTCGAGATTGATCGCAACTTCACCTGTACGTTCTTCATCCTTCACTTTGACGAACCGCATAATTCCTGCCTCCTTTTGTAAACGACCATGTCGAGCATATGAATCACCAGATATCCTGTCAAGGAAGGGGAGTGCTAGGAGGGAGGTGAACCGTCATGAATGATGCGGGTTCAGATGCTTGTGCGGGAGGACTCACTCACCAAGGAGAAAGAGCACTTTTTGATTGATGAGATGTGTACAATTGCCGGCACCGTATTTTCTGAGAGCCACTTTCCCCGTATCCTGACAGAACGAACGTTATGCCGACCAATGCGACTCCAGATATTCTTTCCTCTACAACTGCCACGACTGATACCGGCACACTTCACCGCAGCCTGACGGTCTGGAATAGCTTGACCATTGGTTTCGCGGTTGTTTCACCGGTGGTGGGGCTCTATGCCATCATTGGTGTGCAGACGGCGGTGACGGGGGGCGGTTGGTTTGTCGCGTTGGCGCTCTGTCTGGTTATGCAGTTGCTGGTGGCCACCGTCTACGCAGAACTGTCCTCGCAATTTCCGATCGCGGGTGGGGCGTACAAGTGGGCACGGCAACTCGGAGGGGGCATCACCGGACAATTTGCCGGAGTCATCTACATCAGTTCCACGATCTCCATGCTGACCACCACCGCCTACACCGGGGGCATCTGGCTCGCCATTTTTTTTGGTTCGTCGGGTGGAGGAGGCCCCACGCTAGTGCTATGGGGCGCCGTGTTTTTAGTAATCTGCACGGTGCTTAATCTGGCTCACGTCAATGTGTTCAAGCTGGTCATCACCCTGGGTGTCTATGCCGAAATGGTCGGCTCGGTCGGTGTGGCGCTGTTGCTGTTTCTCTTTTTCAGGCAGCATGCATTCTCCGAATTATTTCAGCATTTGGGTACGGGAACTGCTCCCAGCCAAACGGCTGCGTTTCTGGCGGCGCTCGCCATTGCGGGCTGGGCCTTCATTGGTTTTGATGCCTGCTCCACCATCGCCGAAGAAACTCACAAGCCAAAGCGGATGGTCCCACGCGCGATCTTTTTTTCTCTCTGCATGGTGGGAACGGTGGTGCTCTTCAACTCCGCCGCCCTGACATTGAGCTTTAACCGCGACCTCCTGGTGAATACGAGCGCCTCGTCCGATCCCATCACACCCGTGATAGCCAGCAGCTTCGGCGCCTGGGCTGAGAAACCGTTTTTGGCGATCGTCATGGTTGCGTTCCTGGCTTGCGGAGCATCCGTGGTGCAATACACATCGCGCATTGTGTACTCCATGGCCCGCGAGGGCAACATGCCTGTTGTGCTTAGTCGAGTAACGGCTTCCAAGGCTCCTCGCAATGCGGTGATCTGCGTGGTAATGCTGGCAGGTCTTGGGTTGCTGTTCGGATTGAATGACGGAGCCGTGGCCACGGTGATCGCCTTCGGCACAGGCGGGTTGTACGCCATGTTTGCCATGACTACCGGAGTCGGACTCTATACACGCCTCACGCGCCGCTGGAACCCGGCACTGGGTGAGCTGAAGTTGGGTGTCTGGGGATTGGCAATCAATGTGGTGGCCTTCCTCTGGTCAATGTTTGAATTCGTCAACATTGCCTGGCCGCGTGTCTACGCGGTGTCACCCAATGCACCCTGGTGGCAGCTCTGGGCCGTGCCGCTTGTATTGGGCAGTATTTTAGGTGCCACGACGCTGTATATTCTGGTCAGGAAAATCTGCCGGATTTAATATTGATGAGATACTGGCAAACCGCGGTTCTCGGAATAGGTTGCTTCCTTCTGGCATCCTGGTATTCCACATCGATTGTGCATAGCGATGATGGCCAAGTGCTCATCCTAAATGCTGCCACAGAGCCGATAAAAATGGCCAACTCGAAGTGTGCGGTCGGAAATTCCTGTTTGGAGAAATTGAGCAGGGGAAAACTAAGGCCATTCAATACAAAGTGAGGTCAGATTCACAGTATAAACTTGAGGTGGAGTTTAACTCAGGAAGGAAACTGGAACAGAAACTAGGCGAGGTTAGAAGTGGCCTAGACTTTGAGGATATCTTGACATTGAACGATCATGAGGTGTCGTTAACGCGCTAGGATAAGACATGAGACTTTTGGTTTGATTCGCTGACCCTTGTCCCGCCAGTCTCGTTTAAGCCAGTTTATCTTCTTCACTCGAAGCCCTTTGTTTCCGCAGCCGGGCTACGGCTCCAGTTTCTTTTCCCAAGCCTTGAGGAAGGGAGCAATGGTGTCGATGGGGATCGGAAAGATGGTGGTTGAGTTCTTCTCGGCAGAGATCTCGACGAGGGTTTGTAGATAACGGAGTTGTAAAGCGGCCGGGTTTCGGCTGATTACATCGGCGGCATCGGCCAGACGCCGAGAGGCCTCGAATTCGCCTTCGGCGTGAATGACTTTGGCGCGACGTTCGCGCTCCGCTTCCGCCTGACGCGCGATGGCTCGTTGCATTTCCTGTGGCAGGTCCACGTTCTTGACTTCTACGGCGTTGACTTTGACGCCCCACGGTTCAGTTTGTTGGTCGATGATCCGTTGAAGATCGGCGTTGATCTGTTCCCGCTTCGACAGCAGGTCGTCGAGTTGGCTCTGCCCCAGCACGCTCCGGAGTGTCGTTTGCGCCATCATGGATGTGGCGTAAAGATAGTCTTCGACCTGAATGATGGCTCGCTCCTGGTCTACGACTCGGAAGTAGATGACTGCATTCACCTTGACGCTGACGTTGTCTCTGGTAATGACGTCCTGGGGTGGTACGTCCATAGTCACCGTTCGCAAGCTGACGCGAACCATCTTGTCGATGAACGGGATGATAATCACGACACCGGGCCCATTCCCTCCGATAAGTCCACGAGCCATGCGGCCCCATCGAAAGATCACGGCACGTTCGTATTCACGGAGCACGTTAAAGCCCATGACGAAAAATACCAATCCGAGAATCACGAGTGCCATTTGAGCGACGATTAGATTCATATCAAGCCCCTGTCTGTTTGGAGAGAGGTTTCACATGCAGCCGTAAGCCATCCACGCGTACGACTTCTGCTTTGTCGCCTGGCTGGAGTGGTCGATCGCTGATGGCTTCCCAGAGTTCGCCATGGACCGCCAGCTGCCCGTGAGGAGTCAGCGCCGTTTGGACGATTCCCACAAGACCGACCATTTCCTCACGGCCGGTCGCCGGACGTCTGCGCATCGCTCTCATACCCATTCCGACCATAAAGAGCGAGAACGCAGCGGTCAGTGCAACAACCGGCAGGATGACCGACCAGGAAATCTGAAGGAACTCCACATCGGTCTTGATCAGCATCATCGATCCGAGGAGCATCGCGACAACCCCGCCGATGGCCAGCAAGCCGTAACTGGTCACAGTGGCTTCCAAGATGAAGAAGACAACTCCGAGGAGGAACAACAGCACACCTGCGTAGTTTACCGGCAGTGACTGGAGGGAATAAAACGCGAGTATCAGGCTGATGGCGCCGACGATACCAGGCAGAATCGCCCCAGGGTTATATAACTCGGCCATAATGCCAATGGTGCCGATGGTCATGAGCAGATAGGCGATATTGGGGTCGCTGTGCGTCTTCAGGAGTTCGAGG
>JACQEY010000237.1 GCA_016200355.1 Nitrospirota bacterium | reverse complement strand
TTCAACAAGTCGGGCAAGGAAGTGGCCCGCATTCAGGTCGAAGAACCCATCTACATCCGGCCCGCCGAACGGGTCAACTGGTTGTAAGGTTCATCGCGACCCGCGCAGGACAGGGGGCGGAGTTCCTTCAGGGACTCCGCCCTTCTATTTGGCTCCGCCGCTTGAGTCTTCACCGGTCTTTCAGCCCAGGCATTGACCGCTCCTTCTGCGCACTTGACGTGCTCCATGAGGTCCAGTAGAGTTGCGATGAATACGAAATTCCTCCATCACAAGCTGGGGTATTATCAGCGTGACCTCTAGTCAGCAACCATCCGTCCCATTTGCTGCGCAAGCCATACCCTTCGACGAGTTTCTGGCTTCAGGAAAACTCCCGGATGGCTACCTCGCCAGCGAATATTTAGCTCAACAATTTGTCGAACGCCTCGTGCACTATGTGCTCAGTGTCCCAACCGGCAGCTACACCATGGCTCAATTGGGGCAGCTCCTGGAACAGATCGACTCTCGCACACAGATCCTCTTCTTTAAACGTCTCAAAGAAACTAGCCCCGAGAGTCTCAAAGATTTCGCCCCGCTCTACTATGGATTCATGAACGAGTTTCATGATCTCCTGTTTACCTAGCCAGCAATTTTTCCCTTGTCACCTTGGCATTCTCGTGTATAATCAGACAGTTGATAATTTGTGTAAAGGAGTGATATGAATCCAACCCTACAGCGAGCAGTGACCAGCTTCTATAATCTCATCTATGAGGCCCAAACATTTGCCACCACGATGTCACGGATTGACACTGCGGAGCAAGAACATTACGCCGGACGGATCGAAGGGTTAAATTGGGTGCTTGATCGCTGCCAAGAGCTCGAAGATATGGATGCGAACCTGACGCCTTCATCCCTCCAGCGAGTTCTCACAGAGGTTAAATCCGATCTTGACCACGAGTTATCGGTTCAGCGGCGAGAAAAGGGACGTCGTGCGGACGGACGAGAGGAAGCGCTCAATTTTGTAGCTGATTATTTATCGAGTCTGATCACAGCAACAGACATTGAGTCAGCCAAGATACCGGCGGTATAATATTCCCGTCTCCAATCAGGCGTCTCTTCCAAGCTTCACCTGCATTTTTCCCATGACGCATGGCCGATCATTAATGATGATGCAAGAGGGGATCATTTTCGCGCTGTGCCTTGGTGTCGGCGGCCACATTGCACTTGGCGTGGTCATGCATGATCCTAGCCTTTGGCCATGGAGTACGACGGGATTTTATGGTTTGTTGAGTGGACTAGCCGTCTATGGGCTGGTCCAAACAGGGCGAGGGGTTTGGAAACTGTTCCGGCATCCCCCCCAGTTCCCGTCGAAGGATGGACCCAACGCCTTATCGTGAACAAGCGAGCAGACAGAGGGTGGACTCTCGGCCTTGATCCCTCCCTCTCAATCTACGTGGAATTATTTTATGTCAGGCCTCCCGCATAGACCGACCAGCCAAACTTGGCCGACTAGTCTATCTCCCAGGACAACTCGACAGCCAAGACCGGATGCCTCTAAACAGCCGGACCAATTCAGATCGTTGAATGCCTCATTGCTCTATTGTCCTTCCTGCCAAGTAGCAACCCCAACAAGAGAGCGACTCCTGCTCGTACTCCCAACCGGGAATCTGTACGAATATCTCTGCCAGTACTGCGGAACATCGACAGGCTCCAAGACCGACAGCATATAGGCGCCCGCGGTTGCGTCTCAATGACGATCGAGGCGAGACGAGTGTTCTCCCTCATCACGCATGGACAGAATGTTCAGATGAGATGTGCCAACTACAAACTTGACGAAGAAAGCGCTGTCAACCAGCCCGCTAGATCATCCCTTCCAGGGGAATACCTTCTTCGATGAGCATGACAGGAATGTCTTCGCGGATAGGGTACAGTATCTTCCGGTCGCCTCTGATCAACCCTCCGTCGAGGGGTTCCGTGACCGGCTTATTCGCCTTATTTTTTAATTGCCCACGGCTCACGGCCTCGTTTAACTTAGCAATCAGCGCCGTATCAGCCAAACTCACATCCTGTTTTGTATCGGGGCAACAAAGAATGGCGAGAAGATCCTTGTCAATATTGACCGGACGCCTTGCTTCCGTACGTTCCGTCATAACGCCCCCTCCGTGTGAGTCTGACCGGTGCTATGCAAATAGAATAGATCACCGAGATTGATGAGATCAAGCCTTGGGCGCAGACTCTCTTTCTGGTAATAGTTTCTGCTACACTACAAGTCTCGCTTGATTGTATCAAAGGAAACAAGCGGCAATGTCAAAAGCTTTATGGAAATATTCCTTGGCTGGACTGTTGGTTCTCGTGCCGGCCTGGGTCACATTCTTGATCCTTTCCACACTATTTCACGCACTCAACGAATTGATCCAGGACCTCCCGTGGAATATCGGAGCCCGACAAAGGCCTGAACTTAGCCTCGTTCTGTTTCTGTTCCTTGTTATTATTGTCGGTGCCGTCGCTACCCATGTAGTCGGACGGCGCATCATCATCCAGGTAGAACGGTGGATTGAGCGCGTTCCGTTGGTCCGCAGTGTCTACGTCACCCTTAAAGGAATGACCGATCTTCTTAACTTCCGTTCTCGTTTCGGGCGCAGCACCGTGGTGGCCTTTCCGTTCCCTCGAGACGGTCTATGGGCAATCGGTTTTGTCATGGGAGCCGCACCGCCGTTGCTGCAAGTCGCACCACCAACAATTTTAATCATGGTTTTTGTGCCCACGGCCATCCATCCGTTCACCGGCTTCCTCGCGTTTGTCCCCCAGCCACAGCTGCATCCGATCAATCTGTCACCGGAAGACGCCGTCAAGATGGAGTGTACCGCCGGTTTGTACAGGCCCAAAACCGGATGGTTACAAGCCCCAAAGACAATGGCCTGAGCCCCATGACAGTCTTGGACCACCTGAATGTCCGACTCGCCAAGCCAGAAGATGTGGCGACAATCGTGTCGTTTAGTGCGGCTATGGCTCTTGAAACAGAAGGCCGCCGCCTCGATCTTGACCGCCTGCATGACGGAACCATCACCCTCCTTAAATCTCCCGATCGTGGATTTTTCATGGTCGCCGAACTGGAACAAGCCGACGATCATCAGCTGCTGGGGCAACTGATGATCACCTATGAATGGAGCGATTGGCGCAACGGCGCATTTTGGTGGATTCAGAGTGTGTATGTCGACCCCGCTTGGCGTCTCCAGAGTGTCTTTCGCCGGATGCATGAAACCGTGATGGCTACTGCCAAAACAAGCCCGAACGTCTGCGGGGTCCGTCTGTACGTTGAAGAAAACAACGGCGCTGCGCAAGCAGCGTACCGTAAGGTAGGACTCACTCCGTCATCCTATGCGATATTTGAAACCGATTTTGTTTTGGCACGCACAAGGGTTTAGAGAATTGTCCAACCGACGCCTAACAAAAGGAGTGATCGTGTTATTTTTCAAGCCGCTGACTGGCAGCATCATCGTCCTGGCCCTGGTCATGCTTCAAGGCTGTGCGTTCAGCCGAGGCACCCTTGGCGAAGACATCAGATCTGAGTCCGTCGCTGCGATCAAGAAGGCCACGACCACGAAAGACGAAGTACTCTCTCTGCTCGGGGCACCGGATCGGCTTCTTCAAGTAAACAGCCGCGACGTGTTTCAGTACTATCGGTACGACGCCAAAGTGGGCAGCCTGCTTCTCATCCTCATCAATTTTTCACGCGTGTCCATCAAGAGCGATGACCTATTCGTCATTCTTAACCGTGAAGGGATTGTCGAGGATGTCATATTGTCGAAACGTACGGATGGGATGGAGTTCAGATTCTGGCCCTTTGGAGAATGAGATGAGGCTCCTTTTGCTCAAGCTTTGTCCCGTACTTCTATTCACGGTTTTGTGCGTGACCGTCCTCGGCTGCAATGTCGTTCGCATCACCCTAAATACCCCTCTCACGCAGAATGATGTGGCCTTTATCGTTCCTGGGCAAACCACGCTAGCCGATGTGATCACCAAGCTGGGCACGCCCGATTCCATAACCGAGTCGCATGCGGGAGTTGTCGCAACATACCGTTTCCTCGACATGAAATATTCCCGTATCAATTTCGGCTGGTTACTGAAACCATTTTCGCCCGTCGACACGGATCTGATCATTTCACGTACTGGCCTTGGCACCGATGCGCTCGAATTGCTCTGTGACTCTAATTGGGTCGTCACACACCAGAGTTTTCTTCGTCGTCTCTCCGGCCCGCGCTTCAACCCGTACCCCTTTTGATACTCAGTTCTTTGCCGCATCCCAGTGAATTGCCGCATTCCACCAGTCCCGCTATAATGGCAAACCATGGAGCCAGAATTATCCGATCACACTTCGCACCATCACACTGATAACATATCCCCTTCCTATATCCCGGCCGACAAGGACACAGAGTTTCTCCAGCGGGAAGAACTCCGCTCCATCCGCATCGGGCTCGAACTCTTGAAGCCTGAGTTGATCCAGCGTGAACAGGGGATCCGGTCGACTATCGTCGTGTTCGGCAGTGCCAGACTACAAGAACAGGCAGCTGCTGCGCGCACGCTCCGCCTCGCGGAAGAGGAAGCCGCACGATCCCCACAGGACCCAACGCACCAGTACAAGGTGGCGATCGCGCAGCGACAACTTGCCCTCTCAAAATATTATGATGTGGCGCGTGAGTTCGGGCGGCTGGTTTCAT
This sequence comes from Nitrospirota bacterium, assembly GCA_016200355.1. Lineage (GTDB taxonomy): Bacteria > Nitrospirota > Nitrospiria > Nitrospirales > Nitrospiraceae > Palsa-1315. The sequence goes on along the minus strand of JACQEY010000237.1, from coordinate 27,002 downwards.
CGACCTGCCAAATCGATGGCCGCTGTGACTACGTCATTGTCACTGGCGGAGGGCCCGGTATCATGGAAGCCGCCAACCGCGGGGCGGCGGACGTGAACACAAAATCGATCGGGCTCAACATCACCTTGCCTCATGAACAGAGTCCCAATCCCTACATTACACCTGAACTCTGTTTCCAGTTTCGCTATTTTGCCATCAGAAAAATGCACTTCTTAATCCGCGCCAAAGCTCTGGTCGCCTTTCCCGGAGGATTCGGCACTCTCGACGAGCTATTCGAGACATTGACGCTTCTCCAGACAGGCAAGACCGAAAACGTGATGGTCGTGCTGGTCGGACGGGACTTTTGGGAACACCTGATCAACTGGCAATGGCTTGTCGAGAATGGGCTCATCGCCCAGCAAGACCTTCAACTGTTTCGCTATGCTGAGACGGCTCAGGAAGCCTGGGACCTGATCAGCCGCTACAATGGAGTACCGTCATCATGAGGCTCTCGTTCCATGGGGCCGCGCGCTCAGTGACGGGGAGCCGTCATATGCTTGAGGTGCCAGGCTTCAAACTCTTGCTGGATTGTGGGCTTTTTCAAGGACGCCGAGATGAAGCCTATCGACAGAACCGAGATTTGGGCTTTGACCCTAAGTCGCTCAACGCAGTCTTGCTATCCCATGCCCATGTCGACCATTCCGGCGCCTTGCCGGTACTCCAGAAGCACGGGTTTTCAAGAAAGGTGTATCTCACCAGGGCCACTGCAGATTTGACAGAACTCATGCTCGAAGATTCGGCTCGCGTGCAAATGAGTGATTGTGGCTACGTTAATAAGCAGGAACAGCGGAGGGGAAAGACCTGTGTCCGGCCACTCTACAATGCCGAAGATGTTCGTAAACTCGTTCGACGATTCGAGGGGGCACGATACGGAGACATGCTCAAAATCGCCCCGCGCGTCACGGCATCTTTTCACGATGCCGGCCATATTCTAGGGTCGGCGGCCATTCGGGTGAAATATACGGCACGAGGCAATACCACCACCGTGCTCTTCAGCGGCGACCTTGGCCGTTCCAACATGCCCATCCTTCGCGACCCTGAAATACCGCCGCCATGCGACGTGTTGATTCTTGAGTCAACCTACGGCGATCGCCTGCACGAAGCCGACCGAGCGATCATGAAACAGAAGGCACTGGACCTCCTCATCCATGCCAAAACGCACAAGAGCAAGATTATCGTCCCTGCGTTCGCCGTCGGACGTACTCAGGAGCTGGTCATGCGGATCAAGGAACTCGTCGGCGAGGGGCGTCTCGATCCCATCCCGATCTATATCGACTCCCCGCTGGCCTCACGAGCCACAGAGGTCTTTCGCCGCCACTCGGAATGCTACGATGAAGAAACTATCCGTACCTTCACGTCCTCAGGCGACCTCTTCGCCTCACGCTATATCCATTTTGTCTCATCGTCGGAAGACAGCAAGCGTCTGAACAGCATGAAGGGCCCTTGCGTCATCATCTCCGCCTCCGGTATGTGCGAAGGCGGCCGTGTCGTGCATCATCTTAAGCACGCGATTCAAGACGAAGCGAATGTGATCGTCTTCGTAGGTTTTCAAGCCGAGCATACCCTTGGGAGGAAATTGGTCGAAGGGTGGGATGTCGTGCCAATTTTTGGCGTACCCACTCCGCGTCGGGCGCAGATCGTCAAGTTCAATGGGCTTTCGGCCCATGCGGATCGCCAGGATCTTTTGGCCTACGTGCGTGCAATTAGCCCAACCCCGAGTAAGATTTTTCTTGTCCATGGTGAAGAAAAGCAGGCCCTCTCGCTGGCTGCTGCCATTCAGACGGAACATCCCAAAATTGAGGTTACAGTTCCTCATGTTGGATCGAGCCTTGAGGTCTAACGGTTTTCCCCATCTAACAGTACTGCTGCTGATCCTGGCTATCGGGGTTTGTGCAGTCCCGCTCTGGTCTGCCCAAGCCGGCGAACCAAGCGAGTCCCGATTGCGATCTCGTGCTCTTGGCATCGTCGTTGGCTCCTATACCCCGGGACCGCTCAACGCAATTACCGACGTGGGCGGCGTCACCGTGGGCCAGACCACCCTCATATCCGGAGACGGGCCGCTCAAGCCCGGGCTTGGCCCGGTGCGAACCGGTGTGACGGTCATCATCCCTCGCGACGATGTGTGGCACAAGAAAGTGCCAGCCGGGTCATTCGTCCTCAATGGGACAGGCGAGATGACAGGCCTCGCCTGGGTCAGCGAATCGGGCTTCCTCGAATATCCGATCGCTCTCACAAATACGCTCAACGTGCCTCGTGTAGCCAATGGGGTTATGACCTGGATGATCGCGAGATATCCGGAGATCGGCATTACCGACGATACCCTGACGCCAGTCGTTGCCGAATGCGACGATGGGCGGCTCAACGATATGCAAGGGCGGCATGTCTCGGAAGCGGATGTGGTGAGCGCCATCAACGGTGCTTCCTCCGGGGTCGTGCAGGAAGGGACCGTCGGTGCCGGAACAGGGATGGTGTCCTACGGTTTCAAGGGGGGCATCGGGACCTCGTCACGGCGATTACCGGAGACCGAGGGTGGCTATACGATTGGCGTGCTTGTCAATGCGAACCATGGGCGACGGCCTGAGCTCGTCATGGGAGGAGTCCCGATTGGCCGACTCTATGAGGCGGTGCCTCCCGTCGCGCAGGCTCCTTCACCTGGACAAAGTGAAGGCTCGATCATCGTTATCATTGCCACTGATGCTCCGCTCGACAGTCGGCAGCTTACTCGGCTGGCTAAACGTGCCGCGTTGGGACTGGCACGCACAGGCTCCACTGCGCGCCACGGCAGCGGCGACTTCATGCTGGCCTTCTCGACCGCAAACAGTATTCCGCATTACCCGAAAGAGCCGACATTTCAGCAGATGCACCTCGCCGATACGCATCTGAACCCCTTGATCACGGCGACGGTCGAAGCCACGGAAGAAGCCATTCTCAACGCGCTGACCATGGCGACGACGGTAGTGGGACGCGACGGCCATCGCGTCGAGGGGATCGACCTTACTAGACTCCGTGCAATGCTCGATCGCCAGGTTAAGTAACTGTGGGGAGTCGGCGTTCTTCAGACTAGAGGATTCCCTCACTTGCATTTCCCTCTCTTGCCTCGCTATCCTCTCGCGACTCTCTTCTGTCTGGAGGATTAGCATGAACGAGTACCAACTCGGTGGCAGCTTGAGTCTTATAACCGCCCTAGGTAAAACCAATGCGTTCGCCGAGTTTTTGCAAACCCGCATGGCCCGTGCCGTGGAGACAGAAGATCCCGCAGAACTGCACTATCTCCTGGCCCAACTCGACGACTACCACTCCTATTTGTGGCGCTATTATAAGAAACTGGCTAAGGACCGACCGGAACGGATGGACCCAGGGGTCTAGCAGGATGCTGAAAAAGTCCGCCAGCATCGTTCTCACATCGTTCAGACCCTCCACGTACCCCAGAGGATACGCGTCGGCCCTTCACTCGCTGCGGCCTTGCTGGACAGCCTTTTTGAGCATCCTGCTATTCTATCGGCAACCGCGGGAAGAAATATTCGTCCCATGACATCTCATTCCATCGGCACGACCACTCCGGCCACGCTTCAATTCGCGACCGCACTCTCGCGCAAAACCGATACGGAAGCTGCCATCCGCGATCTTGCAGATGCCATCCTGATGCAAATCGGCACGGCCCCCATCGATCTGATCTTCGTCTTCTTTTCCGCCCACCATGCGGCCCACACCTCCATGATTTCCGACGTGCTGCAGAGAGAACTGCGGGCGAAGGTCTGTCTGGGCTGTTCCGGTGAAGGTGTCATAGCCGGCTCCGAAGAGATTGAAACCGCTGCCGCCCTGACTGTCTGGGCCGCATGCCTTCCTGATGTCAGATTGACCCCGCTTCAGCTCTCCGTTTCTCAGCTACAGGACCAGATCCGCATGCCTGGGTGGCCGGAGCCAGGACTCGAAGATTCGACCTTTCTCTTCCTCGCCGACCCATTTTCCATACCGATGCAGGAAGTCTTGTCTCTGATGAACGACCGATACCCTCATGGCAAAGTTGGTGGGGGCCTTGCCGGCGGAGGCCAGGACTCTGGAGAGAACCGACTGCTCCTCAATGATCAGACCTTCGACGGGGGCATGGTGGGAGTGCAATTTACCGGGCCAATCGCCGTGCGAACCGTGACTTCGCAAGGCTGTCGCCCGATCGGCGAACGGTTCGTCGTGACGAGAGCGGAGCAAAACCTGATCTATGAGCTTGGCGGCGTCTCGGCCTTAAAACGGCTCCAGGATGTCTTCGAATCCATGGGGGGCACCCAACGCCGCGATGCGCACCGCGCGTTGCATCTGGGCATCGTGATCGATGAACATGGCAGTCATTTCGAGCGAGGCGACTTCCTCGTTCGGAACCTAATCGGAGCGGATCAACAGGCCGGAGCCGTCGCGATCGGAGACGTCGTTCAGGAAGGCCAGACCGTACAGTTCCACCTTCGTGATGCGAAGTCTGCAAGCGACGACTTGCACGTTTGCCTGGCTGCGGATCGAGCGAAGCATCACTCCCCCCCACTCGGAGCCCTCCTGTTCAGCTGTTGCGGGCGTGGAGAGGGACTCTTTGGCCGCCCCCATCACGATAGCGGGGCCGTGCAAGAGCGGCTCGGTCCCATCCCGACTGCGGGATTCTTTGCCCAAGGCGAGATTGGTCCGGTCGGAGGGCGCAACTTCCTGCACGGCTATACGGCGAGTGTGGTCATTTTCTCTGAGCCTAACTCCCGCAAGGAACATCAGTGAGGGCAGCATATTCCTGGACCTCACGAACAGGGTCGCCGGCTCATAATGTTGACAAAAGTTCCTGTGGTTGAACAACCGACGATTAGGAAAGGAGCCGTCATGCCGTTTCAGGAAGCAGGTGCCCAAGGGAATGAAGTCACGACGTCATCGGGATTGCAGTATGTCGAACTCACGATCGGAACTGGGGCGACGGCAGAGGCGGGACAGACCGTCAGCGTGCATTACACAGGCTGGCTAGAAAATGGGAAGAAATTCGACAGTTCCGTAGACCGGGGCCAGCCGTTCTCTTTTCCACTGGGCGCTGGACGAGTCATCAAGGGATGGGACGAGGGCGTCAAGGGCATGAAAGTGGGAGGGAAACGAAAGTTGACCATTCCTTCCAAGCTCGGTTATGGCGTACAGGGCGCTGGTGGCGTGATTCCACCGAATGCCACCTTGATCTTCGATGTTGAGTTGCTCGGTGTCCGATGATTGAGCCGACACGTATGTCAGCACGACCATAATGAAACAGACTCCGCTCATCCAGCAACATCGTGCAAGCGGCGCCAAACTTGTCGATTTCACCGGATGGGAGATGCCCATCCAATACAGCGGTGTCGTAGACGAGTACCATACCGTCCGTTCCCATGTCGGGCTTTTCGATGTGAGCCATATGGGGCGGGTGCGAATCGCCGGAACCGGCGCTGCCTCTTTCCTCCAGCGAGTCACCACCAACGACGTCGGCAAACTTGCTGTTTCTCAAGCCCAGTACTCGATGGTCTGCAACGAGAATGGCGGCATCAAAGACGATGTCTTCGTCTATCGGCTCGCTCCGGACGAGTTCCTCTTGTGCGTGAATGCCTCGAATCGCGAGAAGATCTTGTCGTGGCTACAATCACAGCTTGCTCAGGACAAGACGGTTCGTCTCGAAGACCGGTCAGTCGAATTGTCCCAGGTCGCCGTTCAAGGTCCCAAATCTCGCGAGCTGCTCATGAGTCTTGGCGGGGCGGCGCTTGAAGGACTCAAGCTCCATCACACCTGTGACGCCACGGTCGGCGGTCTATCCTGCTTGCTGGCCAGAACCGGCTACACCGGTGAACTAGGCTATGAGATTTACATCGACGCAGATAAGGTCGGATGCCTCTGGGATCTGCTCGTCGACAAGGGACAGGCTTGGAGACTCAAGCCTGCGGGGCTCGGCGCGAGGGATCTTCTCCGGTTGGAGATGGGCTATCTGCTCTATGGCAACGACATGGGCGAAGACACGACGCCACTCGAAGCCAATGCAGACTGGACTGTCAGCTTCCAGAAAGGTGAATTCATCGGCAGTCAGGCACTTTTGGCACAGAAACAGGCCGGAGTCACTCGCAAATTCGTCGCTTTTGAACTCGTGGAGAAAGCCGTACCTCGCCACGGATTCAGAATCCTCGATCCCACGGGCTCCCAACCCATCGGCGAAGTCACCAGCGGCAATCTCTCGCCGCTTCTCCAGAAGGGCATAGGCTTGGGTTATGTGCCAGTGCGCTTTGCGGAGCCAGGCACCTCCATCCTGATCGAAATCCGTAGCAAGGATGTCCCCGCGATCATCGTTAAGCCACCGTTCTATAGGAAGCCCAAGGCCTAGCTTTGTACAGGGATGAGGCTATAGGGGCTAGAGGAACCGAGATGATATCGAGCTCTGACCTGCGCTCAGCTCTTCGTCCCATGCCTCTCGACTCAGGCCGCTAGCCCATGCAAACCAAACACATCTACACAGGCATCGTCGTGAACTTAAATGTCGACACCGTCATGCTGCCCAACGGCCTTACGGTTGACTTGGAAGTCGTGCGCCATCCCGGAGCAGCCGCGGTGGTGCCGCTGAAAGACGATGGCACGGTCATTTTGATCAGGCAGTTCCGCCATGCTGCAGGGGGGTTCATCTACGAAATCCCGGCGGGGAAACTTCATCCTGGCGAGGATCCCAGAGTCTGCGCGGCACGAGAACTTGAGGAAGAAATCGGATACCGAGCCGGCAAGCTTGATCTCCTCTCCAGCATTTTCACCGCGCCAGGGTTTACCGACGAAGTCATCCACATCTACAAGGCGACCGGGTTGACGACAGGGCGACAGCAGCTCGACCGTGATGAGGTCCTCGAAGTAATCGAGATGCCTTTGCTGGAAGCGATCAGAATGATTGAAACCGGGGCGATCAGGGATGCAAAGTCGATCGTGGGACTACAAGCGGTCTATCTTCGAAGCCGTGCAGGTAAGAAGAATGCCAAAGGGGTCCCCCACTTTGGGCAGGAGACCCCTCAAGCCGACTAGCCTCGCCAAAGAAAGGTAATTACTTGCCCTTCTCGTCTTTCTTCTTCTCTTCCTTCATATCGCCGAACGTATCAGCTGCCTTGCCACCCTTCTCGTCCTTCTTCTTCTCTTCGCCGTACACGAGGACGTGGCCGCCCTTCTTCTCGTCCTTCTTTTCCTTCTCTTCGGCGGCGAAGGCCGGGGCGCTGAACGTCACTGCCACTGCCACTGCCATGATTGCCATCAACATGCTCTTCATAATAAATCACCCTCCGTTAATGTTTGAAGATTGCGCCATTGTGCCATTGTGCAGCACCTGACGGAGCAGTCAGCAAACTTGATGCCGAATCATTGATGTCCATGTCATTTTATGTTTATCAGTCAGTTATGCATTTTCTCCGAACTAGATCCAATGGCAGGGCCTTCGCTTTTCTGTGGCGAAATTGCTGAAGGTCGGCTAAACCGCCTCAATGTCGAGATGACATATCCCGATCGAGATCGAGGCAGCACCGGTCGAGCAATTTAGACCATTGTGAGAGATAACAGCGATTACGGTGCAAAATCAGGCGATCCACTTAACAAAATCAATGAGTAGAGTCGTTGTGAGGCCATCACAACGGGCTCTGTCTCGCCAACGGCTCACTGATCACGTTGGGCCAGGAGTCCGGATCCTCTTCGTCGGCATCAATCCAGGCCTTCGTTCAGCAGCCACCGGACATCACTTCTCCGGGTACTCGAACCGTTTCTGGAAACTCTTGTTCGAGTCGAAGCTCGTGCCCAAGCCGCTCACGCACCAAGACGATTGGCGTCTTCCGGAATGGGGGATCGGTCTGACAAACATCATCCAGCGGCCCAGCGCAGGAATCGATGTGCTCAAGCCGCGAGAATATATAGCCGGAAGGAAGAGGCTGATCGCCACAGTCAAACGATATCGCCCCCGCTCAATCGCCCTGCTTGGTGTCACGATCTATCGCACATTATTCCCAGAGAATCGGACCGGACGAGTCAGGCTCGGCCTGCAAGACAAGACCTTGGCTGACCGGCCTGTTTTTGTCCTGCCTAATCCCAGCGGTCGGAATGCCCATTACTCATACCGAACGATGCTCATGGCGTTTCGCGCGCTGCGCAAGGTGACAAACAAGCCTCTTCGAAGTACGACGAAGGAAGCGATCACGGGAGGGCACCCGAGTTTGCCGTAGTAAATTTCTCACAAGCTATGATATACACGCCACTTTGAATTGGTACATGGAGTGCTGAATCTCGCAGGTTCGCTTGTAGGTTCTCCTTTAACTGGTAGAAAAAGATGAAGTATACATTCCTTGTTCTGCTTGGCTGTTTGGCCCTGGCAGTCCCCAATGCCCTCTTGGCCCAGCAATCATCTCAGTTGTTGACTCATGGAGCGATGACGGAGTGCCATGCGGGTCGCGTCACTCAAGACCGGACCAGCCGAATCAGCCATTTCGAGAAAGGCCAGGCTCTGGGGGAGCAAGCTGTGGCTTTGGACGATCGATCTGCCGACGCCCACTTCGCCCTGTTTTGTAATTTGGGCGAATTAATGAGGGTCGATGGGGAATTGAACATCACATCGATCATGGGCTTCCGCCGCGTGACGAAAGAGCTCGACCGGACACTGGAACTCGCCCCTGATCATCTTGACGCCATGTCGGCCAAAGGTACATTTCTTCTCAGGCTCCCTTCTCTACTTGGGGGAGACAGGGAAAAGGGCGAAAAGCTCCTTCGGCACGTACTCATGAAATCACCTCAATCGGTCAATGCCAGGCTCAGCCTGGCCAAGAGTTATTGTGCCGATGGCCGCCACAGTGAGGCCCTCTCCCTCGCCTCCGAAGCGCTGGATCTCGCTCAAGCTCAACGGTTGGATGATTTCGCGCCTGAAGCGGCAAAAGTGTTGGCTCAGCTCCGGACCAACGCCGCCAAGGCAAATTAGTCCCTCTCTCCCCCTCCCACTCTCCTCCTGGCGCCAGGTACTAAACCATGCTATCTTCAGCCCCCAACATGACGCGTCACTCGCCTCTTGTTCCTCTGTACGCTTCATGAGATCCACTTTGAGGCTTTTCACCATCCTGTCAGGGGCACACTATGTTACTCGACGGTAAAAAAGGACTCATCATCGGCGTGGCGAACAAACACAGCATCGCCTGGGCCATTGCGCAATCAACAGCTGGCCAAGGGGCGCAGCTCATCTTCAACTATCAGAACGAGCGGTTGAGGGAAAACGTCGAGCAACTCGTTGCGACCATGCCGGGCGCGAAAGCATTCCCGTGCGATGTCGGAGACGACGCCCAGATTGCCGCCCTGATGCAAAACGTGCAAAAAGAAGTCGGCACGCTCGACTTTCTGGTCCATTCGGTGGCCTTCGCGCCGCGCGAAGAACTCACAGGCCAGTTCGTCAACACCTCCCGCCAGGGTTTCGCCATGGCCTTGGAGGTCAGTGCCTACTCGCTCGTCGCCGTCACGAAGGCGGCTCTGCCGTTGATGACCAATGGCGGATCTGTCGTCACGCTGACCTACCTCGGAGCGGAGCGGGTCGTGCCTCATTACAATGTTATGGGGGTTGCCAAGGCAGCGCTCGAAGCAACCGTCCGTTATCTCGCTCACGACCTCGGCCCAAAGAACATCCGCGTGAATGCAATCTCTGCCGGTCCCATCAAAACCCTCGCCGCCCGCGGCGTCTCCGGCATCAGCAAGATGGTGGATCACCACCGAGAGTTCGCACCGCTCCGGCGCGCAACGGAACAAGGGGAAGTCGGCGACACAGCGCTGTTCTTGGTCAGTCCGCTAGGGCGTGGAATTACCGGAGAAGTGATCTACGTGGACGGGGGGTACCATATTCTGGGGTCGCTAGCTTCAGCGGACTAGCGTGAATCGTATCTCGTGAAGCGTGAAGCGCAGGCTTTGTCCTGCGAGAGACGAGATACGAACGACGCTTCACGCGCGACAGTTACTCAAGCGTTCGTCTGAGGGTTTTCAGTTTCCCCCGCTTCGTCTTACTCTCCAACCGCCGTTGCTTCGAACCCTTGGTCGGCTTCGTGGCTCTGCGCTTCTTGCGCGGGATGGCCACGCTCCGAATAAGTTCACTCAATCGTGTGAGCGCATCCTCTCGATTCTGCTCTTGGCTCCGATACTGCTGGGCTTTGATGGTGATCACGCCCTCTTGTGAGATGCGATGATCTTTCACTTTCAGGAGCTCTTCCTTGTAGAACGGCGGCAACGAGGAGGCAGCAATATCGAACTGCAAATGAATCGCGGACGAGACTTTGTTTACATTCTGTCCGCCGGCCCCCTGCGACCGCATCGCATGGATGTTGATCTCAGAGTCGGGGATGATGACGTGTTGTGAGATCTGTAACATTGAGATTGAGGATACTTACATCAGTCGTCCCATAGGCACGATAGCTCATAATGCGTAACTAGAAAAATTCTGCTTCCGTCCGGACGATGCCAGTTCCTCCTCCCCCAAGATCATAACTATTCTTACAGCTCAAACACCCCCAATAACCATTTCTGTAATCTTGAAGCCTAATAAGCGTGAGCTCCTTGTCATAACACTGCTGGCAAAACGGACCATCTCTGCCAGCTTGAGTTTGGTTTCGGCCTTTTCCAAGGAGACATCCGTCTCCCTGAGAAGCTTCGCGATGTCGGTGGCGGTCTTTATGCTGGTAAGGACGACTGAAACAGATGCCATGTCGGGCATGAGAAATCCTCCTTGCCTTGCCACGAATTGATTCGAAATCAAAAGATAAGTATATACGCGTGGAGTCTATCGTTCAAAAGCAATGAGGGTCAACGTGTGGTTCCAATCATCACCTCATCACCCAAGATGAAAGATGAGTGGTAAGGGTTATCGGAATTAAGATAGTTGGGGCAAGTCTACTGCAGTTCCGGCAGGCGATCGATAATTCTCAACCGTACCTCATCTCCTACCTGCATTTGCACCATCTTGGTCGTCAAGCGTTCACGAACCCGGTGGGCATCCTCCATCTTAAATTGAATTTGTCCGCCACTTTGCTCAACGAGGTGAAAGAGCAGCAAGTTTGTGATGTGCTGCAATTCCTCGTCACTCGTGTGTGTGCTCAAGTTCAAGATTTTGGACATCGGAGAGGTTCCAGCTCAATCATCAAGTCTGCCTCATTTATCGCCGAATCCTCTGTTGTTCTACAATGCCCCAAAGGGAGGGGAGACTGGCTCTAGAGAGAGCTGCTCCACTCGCTTGTCATATCAATGTACGCGTAATTGTACCGGCATTACAATGGCTTACGGGCGATAATCTGCTTGCAGGTGCGGAGACACGATTCTGGACACCAGCAATTCAATCCGTCAATACTATCTTCCGTTGTCAGGAGTATTAGTTTAGGTAAGAGATTCAATCAATCAGGACTTCGAGTCCTGATATTCTTCGTGCCAGGCCATCTGGATCGCTTCGAGGATTTTCTCGTTCGATTTCTTGGGATCGTCCCTGAAGTCGGGGAGCGCCACGATCCAGGCGTGCATGTCAGTAAATCGAACGGTGAGCGGGTCGGTCTCCGGATGTTCTTCTACTAAACGGATCGCAATATCCTCTGTGTCCTGCCACCTCAAATCCATGCGCAGCCTCCAGAGTTGATAGCAAATGGCGTATGGCGGGATGCAGCAAGATGGATCTTGTTTCTGCTATAGGCCATGGGTCATTTGCTCCCTACCTCCCCGATGTCAACTCGGAGAGCTTCTTGTTCTCCAGCGCTTCTTTCAACGAGGTGTCCATCAAGACTTCGGCGAGATGGTGGGTGGCCTTTTCGAGATCGGCCATCTTGGCTCTGATGGCCTTGTGATCTGTTCCGGACTTAGCCGCTTCGACTGCGGCCATCGCGCTCCTGATAGAGGATAACTCTTCCTCTCCCACTAGATGGGAGCCTTGCTTGAGGGCTTTCTCTGTGGCCATGAGGATGGCCTCCGCCTCGGTTCTGCCTTCAATGAGCTGGCGCGCTTTCAAGTCGTCGGAGGCGAACTTGTAGGATTCGCCGATCATCCGTTCGACCTCGTCGTCGCTCAATCCGTACGAGGGTTTTACGGCGAGTGATTGGGTGTCGCCGGTGCGTACATCCCGCGCCGAGACATTCAGAATTCCGTTCGCATCGATTAAGAACGTGACTTCGATGCGCGGGACGCCGGCCGGCAGCGGGGGAACCTTCAGCCGAAAGCGGGCCAGACTGCGGTTATCCTTCACCAGTTCGCGTTCGCCTTGGAGGATATGGATATCCACGCCGGTTTGGCCGTCGACATAGGTCGTGAACATTTCCTTGGCACTGGCCGGGATGGTCGTGTTGCGCCGTATCAAGCTGCTCATCACTCCGCCCATGGTTTCGATGCCAAGAGAGAGGGGCGTCACGTCGAGCAGCAACAGATCGGTCGTTCCGCCACTGAGAATGTCGGCCTGGACTGATGCGCCGAGCGCGACGACTTCGTCGGGATTCAGCTCGCAATGGGGCTGTTTCCCAAAGAGAGCCTCGACCTGTCGGCGGACCAGTGGCATACGAGTTGAGCCGCCGACAAGGACCACCTCATCGATATCGTTCGGAATGAGACAGGCATCCTTCAGGGCGAGACGGCAGGGCCCGAGCGTGCGCTCCACCAGATTCATGGTGAGGGATTCAAGTTGATCGCGGGTGAGATCTTTCGAGTACCGGCCTTTGCCATCCGGCAGGTCGATGAGGGCCGTGGTCTTCAGCTCATCGGAGAGTCTGATTTTTGTCTGCTCGGCTTCCAGTCTGACCGCCTGCATATGGTCGGGGTAGGCATTCAAGTCGAGGCCATGTTGCTCGCGGATTTCCTTGACGAAGAGATCTGCAAGCTGGCGGTCGAAGTCATCGCCTCCGAGATGCGTGTCGCCGTTCGTCGCAAGGACTTCAAAGATACCGTTCTTGAGTTTCAGGATAGAAATATCGAAGGTCCCCCCACCAAGGTCGTAGACGGCAATCGTACCCTGAGTCTTCTGTTGGAGCCCGTAGGCTAGCGAGGCAGCGGTCGGTTCATTAATGATCCGCAATACGTCAAGCCCTGCGATCATGCCGGCATCCTTCGTTGCTTGCCGCTGGCTATCGTTGAAATAGGCCGGGACGGTAATGACGGCTTTGGTGATGCTCTCGCCCAGGTGCGCCTCGGCCCGTTGCTTCAGCTCCTTCAGGATCATGGCCGAGATCTGTGGGGGCGAATAGGTTTTCTCGCCGAGCTTGATTCGGATGACTCCGCCCTGTTCCGTCAAGTGGTAAGGGAAGTAAGCCAGCTCGCCCCGCACGTCCTCCAGGCTCTTTCCCATGAATCGCTTCACGGAATAGACGGTCCGTTCCGGGTTGCGGGTCAAGTGTTCTTTTGCCGGATTGCCGACGATCAGCCCGTTGTCGGTCATTGCCACGACCGAGGGAACCATCGTCCGATCGTGTCGATCTGGGATGACACGAGGATGTCCCTCCGCCATGTAGGCCACGAGCGAATTCGTTGTGCCGAGATCGATGCCGACAATACGTACCATAGCGGTGATTATCCGACGGTTGAGACGAGATCGCTCACGATGTTCTTGACGTAGGTGCGGTTAGATAGATTTTCGCGCATCTCTTTCAGTATCCGGTTGCGCTCGGCCCTCGCCTGGCTTGTGGCCTCCCCGCGATCTTGGAGAGCGTCCCACTGAACAAAGAGGTGCTGCAAGGCAACCTCCATGTCCCGTTGCCGCTGTTCGAGCATATTCCGTTCCGATTGGAGCTTCGCACGAAGCGTCGACTCGGTTTCTGACGTCCGCCCGGCAGCTCGATACTCATTCAATGTGTCTTGGAGTTCAAGAATCTCTTCAAAGAGGTCGGCAGGAGGAGAATTCCGAATCTGTTTCACCGATCCTGCTTCAAGATCGAGAAGATACTCAGCCCGTTCGATCGGGTCACGGAGCGTCCGGTACGCGGTATTCAACAGGGCTGAATTGCCGAGGCTGATGGTCTGTTCTGCTGCGCTCTTGTTCTGATAGAAATCGGGATGGAATGCTCGGCTCAGTTCGTAGAACTTGGCTTCCAACTGGCGCTGGTCGATAGTGAGGCGGCGGGGGAAGCCCAGACAGGTGAAGTAATCGAGTTCTTTCGACACAGGCTGGACCTTGACGCACCGGTCACAGAAGTATTCACCGGACACTTCAGATTGACAGTGCCAGCACATGCTGCGAGCCATCTGCAGCTCACGAGGGCTTGATCCGTGGGTGTGCTGATGGTCCATACCGCTACCTCTTCTGACAAGACGGGCATGGCAGCTTGCCATGCCCGTGGACGGTCGCTATGCCCTGCTGACACTCGTTACGCCGAGAAGGACTCTCCACAGCCACAGGTCTTGTCGGCATTCGGATTGACGAATTTGAAGTTTCCGCCCATCAGGTCTTTTTGGAAGTCCAACTGCGTGCCTTGAAGATAAATCGCGCTCTTGGCGTCGACAATGACTTTCACACCGTCAAAGTCATGGACTTGGTCGTGCGGACCGATCTTTTCGTCGAAGTTGATTGTGTAGCTGAGGCCTGAGCAGCCGCCACCCTTCACGCCGAGGCGGAGCCCCCCTTCCGTGAGGCCCTGCACGTTGATGAGGCGTTTCACTTCCTTCAGTGCCGACTCGCTGAGCGTAATCACCGGAGCTTGAATTTCTGCGTTCGTCGTGTCCATGGCGCACTCCCTTTGTTCACGTTACTTCGCGTCGACCAGTGCTCCATCGGCTTTCTTCTGGTAGTCCGCGAGGGCGGCCTTGATTGCATCCTCGGCGAGCACGGAGCAATGGATCTTCACGGGCGGCAGGTTCAACTCCTGCACGATGTCGGTGTTCTTGATCTTCTGGGCTTCTTCGATCGTCTTGCCCTTCAACCACTCGGTGGCAAGGCTCGAGCTGGCGATCGCAGACCCGCAGCCGAATGTTTTGAACTTGGCGTCCACGATCGTATCGTTCTGCACCTTGATCTGGAGCTTCATGACGTCGCCGCATTCCGGAGCCCCGACCATGCCGGTGCCGACCCCTTCCTCGTCTTTCTTGAAGCTCCCCATGTTTCGGGGGTTATTGAAATGATCGACGACTTTGTCACTGTAAGCCATGGTTCATCCTCCTCTTGACTACTCTGGTCAGTGGGCAGCCCATTGGACTGATTTCAAGTCAACGCCTTCTTTTGCCATCTCGTACAGCGGGGACATTTCACGTAACTTGGTGACGACCTCAATGACCTTCTTGATCGTATAGTCGATCTCATCGTCCGTGTTAAAACGGCCCAGACCGAAACGGATCGAGGAGTGCGCCAGTTCTGTCCCGACCCCCAATGCGCGGAGCACGTACGAGGGCTCCAATGTGGCCGAGGTACAGGCCGAACCGGACGAGAGAGCGATATCCTTCATGCCCATCAGCAACGACTCGCCTTCCACGTAGGCAAAGGAGATATTGAGATTGCCGGGGAGTCGATTGATCGGATGGCCGTTCAGATAGCTTTCTTCGAGGGCCTTCATGATACTGGCCTCTAGCCGATCGCGCATCGCAATCAACCGAGTGGTGTCTTTGGCCATCTCCTGCTCACAGAGTTCACAGGCCTTGCCGAAACCCACGATTAAGGGTACCGGGAGCGTTCCGGATCGCATGCCGCGCTCGTGCCCGCCGCCGTCCATTTGCGCCGCGATGCGAACTCTCGGATTCTTTTTCCTCACGTAGAGCGCCCCGACCCCCTTGGGTCCGTACATCTTGTGGGCCGAGAACGACATCAGATCGATGCCCATATCCTGCACATCGACCGGAATTTTGCCGACGCCTTGGGTCGCATCGCAGTGGAAGAGGATGCCCTTTTCCTTGGCGATCTTGCCGATCTCTTTGACGGGGTTGATCGTGCCGATTTCATTGTTCGCCAACATGACGGAGATGAGAATCGTCTTCTCTGTAATGGCTTTCCGCACATCCTCGGGATTCACCATCCCGAATTTATCAACGGGGAGATAGGTGACTGCCGCTTTGCCCTTGCCCTCTAACGATTTGACGGTGTCGAGCACCGCGCGGTGTTCGGTGGACGACGTGATAATGTGGTCGCCTTTCTCCCTGTACATTTCCAGCACGCCCTTGATCGCAAGATTGTCCGATTCGGTGGCGCCGCTCGTAAAGACGATCTCTTTCGGATCGGCCTTGATCAGCTTTGCGATTTGTTTCCTGGCCTGTTCGACGGCTTCTTCCGCAGCCCACCCGAAGGCATGGTTGCGGCTGGCTGCGTTCCCGAATTTCTCGACGAAATAGGGGAGCATAGTGTCCAATACGCGTGGATCCATCGGTGTAGTGGAATGGTTGTCTAAAAAAATCGGCAGTTTCATCGTTCAACTCCTTGTGCCGCGGGAGACTGAATCGTAATGAGGGGTGTGCCACCCATCATATCTTGCAGGGTCATGTTATTGAGCAATTGGGCGATGCTGTCCTGGATTTTCAAGAGCGGTGTGCGGATATGGCAATTTTCCCGCTGCATGCAGAACTCTCCATCCTTTTCGTGCGAACAATCGGTGATCCCCAAGGGGCCCTCGATGCTTTCGAGAATCTGCGCGATCGTAATCTGGTGCGCGCGTCGGGCTAGCGCGTACCCGCCCTTGGGACCGTTGTGACTCTCGATCAGTGCGTTTTTGGCAAGGGTCTGGAGCACTTTGGCCAGCAACTCGAGAGGGATGTTATATTCTTCCGCGATCTCCTTCGTATTCACCACGCGTCCAGGCGTCACGTCGCCGAATTGGACAGCAGCGATGTGCTGAAGGGCCATGAGGGCATAATCTGCTTTTTTAGAAATCTTCAACATCGCTATTGCCGATCGCCAGGGTCGGAGACTATAATGATCTCCGATCAATAAGGTCGGATAAAGAATAGCACGCAGGTTTCTGAGCTGTCAAGGACGGGAAATAAGATTAGGTCTGGCTGAGAAAGGAACAGACATATGGGAGGGACCAATCCCTATATTCAAAAAATTGATTACGAGCTTCCTCAAACATCCTATACCGTCACCTTTATTGCCCCCGGCGGCGTGGTGACAAAGGTTGAGGTCGATCCAGCCAAGATTCCATACGGACCGACGGGGCTTCCCGGGAGCCTTCTGGATGTGGCGATGGGCAATGGGGTCGCGTTGGAACATGTCTGCGGGGGAGTCTGTGCCTGTTCAACCTGTCATGTCATCGTGAAGCAAGGACTTGAGAGCTGTAACGAAGGCACAGACGATGAATTTGACCAGCTGGAAGAAGCGCCGATCACCACCTTGCAGTCACGGCTTGGCTGCCAATGTGTGCCGAATGGCACGAAGGATATTGTGGTCGAAATTCCAGCGGTCAATAAGAATCTCGTGAGGGAAGGTCACTAACCCTCATGAACAATGCGGGTTAATCATAGGTCTCGGTTTTCACTTCTTTTCGGTCATATCCCGCTTCCACAAGATAGGCTCGTAACGGTCGCACAAAGTCTTTCGTGCCGCACAGCATCGGAATCACTTTCGGTGCTCCCTCAATCAACGGTTTGAGCATGGAGAGTGTGAGGTCGACACCCTGCTGCTCCCCTCCAGCGGCCACCAATGGAAGATAGCGAAACCCGGGATGGGTCACGGCCAGCATGAGCAGTTCCTGATGAAAGAGCAGTTCTTCTTCCGCAGGGGCAACGGCAATGAGGAGAATGGTCGCTGTCTGTCGTTGCGCATAGAGATGCTTCAACATGCAGCGGATCGGGACGAGGCCGGTGTAACGGGCGATCAGGATCAATTCTCGATCAAGAAGCATCGGAAGCGTAAACTTCCCATAGGGGCCTGAAAGCTGTGTGTGATCGCCAGGTTTGAGTGTGTAGAGATAGTTGGACCCTACGCCGCCCGGTACGCGATCGAAGATCAAGGTCAACTCGCCTGACGGGGTGCCCGGCGCTGCCATCGAATACGCCCGATTGAGCGGTGGCTTGGCACCGACCGGCAGTTTGAGTGAAACCCATTGGCCGGGTTGAAACGCAATGTTCTGAACGGTAGGAAGAAGCACCAACTGGCGAACGTGGAGGGTGAGATCATTCACCGAGAGTACCGCTGCCGCTTGCGTGAGTTCGGCCATAACGATCACCCTTCTGCTCTCTTATCAGAAGGCTGGCCCAGATGAAAGAGCCATGAGTCGACCAATTCTGTACAACAGTTTTCCGTGCATGCTATAGAGATACCGGCTTTCGGCTGAACTCACGGGGACCCAGTATGACACAAGTTCGTGTGCGCTTCGCACCCAGTCCGACCGGCTTTCTCCATATTGGAGGGGTCCGCACGGCGCTGTTCAATTGGCTCTTTGCCCGCCAGCAGAACGGTGTCTTTGTCCTCCGTATCGAAGACACGGACCAGAGCCGCTCGACCGATGAATCCATCCAAGCCATTATTGAGGGAATGAAGTGGGTTGGGCTTGATTGGGATGAAGGGCCCTATCGCCAGACCGAGCGCATAGACCTCTATCGCAGCCATGCGATGCAGCTTTTTGAAAAAGGGCAAGCCTATTGGTGCGCCTGCAAAGCCGAGGAGCTTGACGCGCGGCGTAAGGAAGCCGAGTCCAAGGGACTGTCGCCGAAATACGACGGGCGGTGCCGCGATCGTGGCCTCAGAAACCCTGACGGTGAAGCGGCCCTTCGTTTCAAGGCTCCGCAAGAGGGAGAGACCGTGGTCGACGATCTGATCAAGGGCAAGATCGTCTTCGATAACAATGTGCAGGATGATCTGATCATTCTCCGCTCGAACGGCTACCCGACGTACAACTTTTCAGTGGTGGTTGATGATGCGCTGATGCGGATCACCCATGTGGTGCGGGGAGATGATCACTTGACCAACACGCCACGACAGATTCCGATCTTCCAAGCGCTTGGGTTTCCAGCCCCTTGGTTCGGGCATCTGCCGATGATTCTCGGCTCGGACAAAGCCCGTCTTTCGAAGCGGCATGGAGCCACCTCGATCATGGCCTATAAAGATATGGGATACCTGCCGGATGCGATGGTGAATTATCTCGTCCGGCTTGGGTGGTCACACGGAGACCAGGAACTCTTCACCCGCCAGGATCTGATCGAGAAATTTTCCTGGAAAAACGTCCAAACGTCCGCAGCCGTGTTTAATCCTGAGAAACTCCTCTGGGTGAACGCAGAATACATCAAGATCAGTCCGCCGTCCCAGGTCGCTCTGGCGTTGGTTCCCCTCCTGGAAGCAGCAGGATTAACAGATGAGCTCCAGGCTGTCTCGGACGGCTGGCTTGCGCAACTCGTCGTCCTCGTAAAGGAACGGGCGAAAACGCTCGTGGAGATGGTCGATTGGGTGAGGCCATATTTTGGGCAGACCGTGATATGTGATGAAGAGGCCGCGAAGAAGTTTTTGACGCCGGCCATCGCGCCTATTCTCCGCAAGCTACTCACTCGCTTCGAAGCTTTCCCAGTCTTCTCAAAACAGACATGGGAAGAGGCCTTCAAACAGCTTGTCGAAGAAGAGGGAGTGAAGATGGGGCAGCTGGCCCAGCCGGTTCGCGTTGCCCTGACCGGTCGTACGGCCAGCCCTGGTCTTTTCGATGTGATGGAGGTGTTGGGGCGAGACCGGACGTTGTTTCGGCTCCGCCAGGGGATTGAATGGGCCTCCCACGGCTGAGGCCGTTCCTTTTACGCTGGCAGGGTGCTTCAACAGCCTGCCAGCATCGATCTTGACGAAACCGCGACCTGTATATTACTGTGAACGTCGGTTGGGGGATCGTCTAGCGGTAGGACGTCAGTCTCTGGATCTGACTACCTAGGTTCGATTCCTAGTCCCCCAGCCAATTATTTTCCCACTCCGTCGTCTTTCAGATCTCCGTCCCGGTTTCGTACCGCGCTGGGGGATCGTCTAGCGGTAGGACGCCGGCCTTTGGAGCCGGCTACCTAGGTTCGATTCCTAGTCCCCCAGCCACCTTTCTCTGATCGCCTCCCATTCCAACGCTAATTTCAAGGCTCGTTGCTCGCCGGGACGTGACAGATACCAGAACATTCACTTGATCGACCCTAGATCGATCACAAACCGAAACCGCACATCGCCCCTGAGAACTCTTTCGTAGGCTTCGTTTACTTGTTGAATCGGAATGACTTCAATATCGGATTCGATGTGATGCATGGCACAGAAGTCGAGCATCTCTTGGGTTTCCCGGATACCGCCGATGACGGAACCTGCAATGCGGCGGCGATGCAGAATGAGCGGAAAGGGTTCCAGCAGAGTCGGCTTGTCCGGCACGCCTACGAGAATCATGGTGCCGTCGGTTTTGAGCAGGTTCACGTAGTCGTTATAGTTGTGCGGTGCAGAGACGGTATCCAGGATAAAGTCAAAGCGTCGTTGCAACCGGATAAACGTCTCGGGTTGTGAGGTGAGGGCGAAGTCGAAGGCACCCAACCGTTCTGCATCTTTTTGCTTCTGTTCAGAGGTGCTCAAGACAGTCACTTCGGTTCCGAGCGCCTTGCCGATCTTCACCGCCATATGGCCCAGTCCACCTAATCCCACCACCGCAAGTTTGTGATATTTGCCGATGCCCCAGTGGCGCAGCGGGGAATAGGTTGTAATTCCCGCGCACAAGAGTGGGGCTGCTCCGGCAGACGAGAGGGCTGAGGGAATCTGCAGCACGTAATGCTCATTTACGACAATCTGTGTGGAGTAACCGCCCTGCGTGGGCTGGCCGTCTTTGTCGCGACCGCTGTACGTGAGAAGCATACCGGCCTCGCAATATTGCTCCGACCCCTCACGACAGGCGGGGCAGGCTCGGCAGGAATCGACGAAGCAGCCGACGCCAACTCGGTCGTTAGCCTTGAATTTCTTCACCGTAGACCCGACTTGCGCCACGGTGCCGACGATTTCATGGCCTGGCACCATGGGGAAAATCGATCCGCCCCATTCGTCACGGGCTTGATGAATATCCGAGTGGCAGATGCCACAGTGGGTGATCGTAATAAGTACGTCATGAGGCCCGACCTCACGGCGGTTGAACGAAAAGGGTTGCAGGGTAGCCTTGGCGGTCATCGCGGCATAGCCTTTAGTCGGCAACATGGCTTGTGTTCCTTGTTATGAGGGCTTGGTTCGACCGTGACCATAGCAAGATATCTTGGGCTTGCCAAGCAGGAAACAGGTGAGCAAGGCCGTGTGTCTCGCGCAGTCGTTGTATTGTGCTGCAGTAGATATTGTGCTGCAGTAGAATTATGGGTGGGGATTGCTGATTGCGTCCTGCGGGAAGGTGGACGATCTGTCCCAGGGCTGTTGATTAACTGTGTTGCTGGGCCGCTGTATCGTCGTCTCCCTCCAACGAGTCGGGGAGCGAGGTGTCCATTGTGAGAGTGGAGCCAGGTATGCGGTAACGTTCCGTTGCCCAGTCGCCGAGGTCAGTCACTTGACATCGCTCAGAACAGAAGGGGCGCCAGGGGTTGCCTTCCCAGGTGCTGGGTTGGTGGCAGAGGGGACAGACCATGCCGACATTGTACCATGGTGAATGCGAGGATCGGCCAGCGGTCAACTCGGGCGGATTTGGGGCGTAGTGGCGAGTTGCAGCAATCGATGCAAGCGGCGCTGATCGATCTCTGAGAGGCCGAGGAATTCGACTCCAAACTCCCCACCCGCACTCCAACGGACCGCGGCGGATTCAATCGTAATGGGCGAACCCAGATCGGTCGCCCTGATGAGGATTCTCACCGCTGAACCGGGCTGAACCGACGACATGCTGGTGACGGCGCATCCTCTGGCAGACAGATCGAACATGGTGCCTTCGCGAATGTCTGTTTTGTTGGTGCTAGAGAAGAAGACCTGCATGTCAACGGGGATTCGTGGATATTCTCGGCACTCAATCATGTGGCCCTCCATCCGGTTCGAGGCCTCTCGTCATACCGGCATTTCATGCTCAGGCTAGTCTAACAAACCAAGCGCTACGGTAAAGCAAAACATGGAAACTGTATGACGGCTGCAAACGGGAAGGGTTATGGCGTCGGAGATTTTTCGAAGACCTTTACGGCAATCGCTTTCTTTTTCATTTTCTTGATCAGGCCGCTATACGAGACGTCACGAATAATACTGGTGAATTGTGAGCGGTAATTGCTCACGATGCTGGCTCCATCAATGACTACGTCATAGACTCGCCATTCGTGCGCACGGTGAATCAGCCGAAAGTCGACCGGCGTGTCGATCTTCCGTCCTTTCAACTGCGCCTTGACTTCGGCAAAAGCATCCTTTCGAAGTTCCCCCAGGAATACCACCTGTTCGTCGGAATGTTCGGTGATGCGGCCCACGAATGTGTCTCGAAGGAGTTGCACGAAGAGATTGACGAACTCGTGCTGGTCCCGATGTGAAAGCGCGGACCAGGGGGCTCCCAGTGAACGTCTCGCCATTTCCTCGTAATCTACGCGATGCTTGATGATTTCTTCGATTTCATGCCGCCGCTCTTCGGCTTGTTCCGGTTGCTGCAAAGTTTCGTCATCGAGGACTTGGATTAGGTCGTTGATCGTGCCTTTCACCGCTTCGGTCGCGCTCGACTTAGTCCCGTTTGGAGTGGACATGGCAAACGAAGGAGATGCCATGGTCAGTCCAGCCACTATTCCCGAAAGAAACAGTAGATGTGTGAGCCTTACGAGTTTCATGTTGATGACAGTTGTCATTGTAATATGGCTGCTGTCTTGGTTTTCGTCAGTCATCTCAAGCGTAGCAGGGATGTTGAGCCTGTAAAGCGGCTCCAACAGGGCGGAAAGAGAGGGAAGTTCTGGGAGAGTTCTGGCGAATGGAGGAAGATTGCCGGTTTGTTACCGAGCTGGCTGAATTTTTTGGATCTTCGCCCAAGCGTCTTTGAGCGACACCGTGCGGTTGAATATCAGTGTGCCGGAGGCCGAATCAGGGTCGGTACAGAAGTACCCCAGGCGCTCGAATTGGTACCGCGTGCCTGGTACTGTCTGCCGCAAACTGGGCTCGACCAGACAGCCCGTGACTTGCTCCAATGAGTTGGGGTTGAGATAGGTCGTCCAATCGTGATCTGGCGGCACCTTCGCCAGATCCGTTACCAAGAGAGGGTTGTAGAGACGGACTTCGGCTTTCACAGCATGGGCCGCTGAGACCCAATGGATGGTAGCCTTAACCTTGCGCTGTTCCTGGGAGGCACCGCTCTTGGTTGTGGGATCGTAGGTGCAATGGAGTTCGGTAATCTCGCCGGTCCGCGGATCTTTTGTCACTCCGACACATTTGATGATGTAAGCGTATCTGAGCCGCACTTCGCGTCCCGGGGCGAGCCGGAAAAATTGTTTGGGCGGATCCTCATGGAAATCGTCTTGCTCAATATAAAGGACGCGTGAAAATGGGACGCTCCTTGTCCCCGCAGACGAATCTTCCGGATTGTTGACGGCTTCCAATTCTTCGGACTGGTCCTCGGGATAGTTGTCGAGGATGACTTTGAGCGGCCGCAACACAGCCATCACTCGGGGCGCTCGCTTGTTCAGATCTTCGCGAATAAAATGTTCGAGCAGTTGCATTTCGACAATGGCTTCGCGCTTGGCTATGCCGATATGGTCGCAGAAGGCTCGGATCGCCTCTGGGGTATATCCGCGGCGACGAAGTCCTTTGATCGTCGGCAGTCGTGGGTCATCCCATCCGCTCACCAGCTTCTTTTCGACCAACTCGAGCAGTTTGCGTTTGCTCATGACGGTATAGGTCAGGTTCAAGCGAGCAAACTCGATCTGCTGTGGTCGGTGCGGCGATTCAGCCTGCTCGACGACCCAATCGTAGAGAGGCCGGTGATCCTCAAATTCCAAGGTGCAGATTGAGTGCGTGATTCCCTCGATCGCGTCCGAGAGGGGGTGCGCATAGTCGTAGGCTGGGTATAGGCACCAGCTGTTCCCTGTTCGATAATGCGTTGCGTGCCTGATGCGATAGAGGACTGGGTCACGCAGGTTGATATTGGGTGAGGCCATGTCGATCTTGGCTCGGAGGACGTGGGTCCCATCGGCGAATTCACCTGCGCGCATGCGTCGAAAGAGGTCAAGGTTTTCGTCGACGGAGCGGGTGCGAGAGGGGCTGTTTTCCCCCGGCTCCGTGAGTGTGCCGCGATAGGCACGCATCTCTTCGGCTGTCAACGTGTCGACGTAGGCGCTGCCATTACGGATCAGCCGGACGGCAGAGTCGTACAGCTGCTCAAAATAGTCCGAGGAGAAAAACATCTTCTCATGCCAATCGAACCCCAGCCATCGGACGTCGTCCTGAATGGCCTGAACATATTCAGGATCTTCAGTGGTCGGATTGGTATCGTCGAATCGCAGGTGACAGATACCTCCCGAAATGTCGTTTGCCAAGCCGAAGTTCAGGCAGATTGATTTCGCATGGCCGATATGGAGATAGCCGTTCGGTTCAGGTGGAAAGCGTGTAACGACTCGACCGCCATGTTTACCGGCGGCGAGATCGGCGGCTACTATCTCGCGGATAAAGTTTGAAGCGCCAGTTGGTTCAGACACGATAGGGCAGTGACTCCATTTGTAGACGAGAAATGCGCTGTTGGGTCGTCACGAGGTCTTCTACCACAAGAATGGCATAGGGGAGAAGAGCTTATCCAGAGGGGAGGACCGGGATCGAACCGAGGGCTATGCGGTTTGGTGAGTAGGCATCTGCATCACGCTGAAGTCTTTCTGCGCGATGAGATGCCCTTCCATGCGCAGGCGAAACTCGTAGCGTCCCGGAGCGGGGAAGACCAGTGAGGGGATATTAATCCCAAAATCGGAAATTTGAAGGCGGTCGACGATAGCAATATTCGGAAGGGTGGCCCGGCAGACGAGCTGTTCGTTGTTGAGGTAAATTAAATCGATGTCGAAGTGATACGTCCCTTCGGCATCGGTGAGGCAGAAATACAGCCCCATTTGTGAGTGCTGGAAGGGAAAGTTCACGGCCTGCAGATGGGTGAAGAGGCCGATGAGGCTTTTCTTCTTGGTGACGCTGTCCTCGATGACCTGGTCGCAGACCAAGAAGGCTTGCACGCTTGGCTTTACGACGTCTGACATACTGCCATTGTACGGAAGTCCTGCACCTTGTCAAAAAGGATGTGTTTTTCAACAAGGAGCCAGGGCGGCTGCTGTCCGTCGTCGCGCTTTTGATTATTACGGGGAGCGGACACACGTGAGTTGAGGCTGGAGTCTCTTGAGGCCGATTAACCGATTGCTGCCGCACCGCCACGGCTTTCCGCTACATCGCCGAACAGGGTGAGGCCGGTGCCGATGCGGCAGTAGTGTGGGCTGACGGTGACTAATTCGCCCTTATGGGTATAGAAGTGCCCCACGGTGATACGAACTTTTCTTCTCTGCATGAGGCAGGCTTCGAACACCGTGTGTCCAGTTGTTCGGTCTGCTACGGTGATTGAAGGAGGGTCGTCAGGTGTTGCCTCATCACCGGGCTTTAAATTGATAGTGAAGCGGCCCGCGCTATGTGCCGAGAGCGCATTCCGTCGGATATGGCCGACGCGGGTTCCCTGCTCGTCGTACAGGTCCATCGTCAAGAACAATGCCGATGGCTGGGGTTGCGCTTCCAACACCAACTGTTCCTTGCCTTGAAGCTTGACGACGCCGTTCGTGTTTCGAAACACATTCGAGCCGACATGTAGCTCAAGGCCTTGTTCAGGCTTCTCGATATCGATCAGTTCCGGAGAGTCTGTGATGCCGATGGCTTTGATCTGGAGCGGGTTGTTCATGTTCCACCATACGTCTGCAGAGGCAACGAGGAGACCGGTGGACAAAAAATCCCCTCTCCCCAAGCCCGCTACGTGTGTTTTCGAAAGGTAGGCTATACCGCCGTCTCTGTCAAGTCGTGGGTGAATCTGCAAGTAGCGGCCTGAAAACCGTTCAGAATCTTTAGGAATTGAAAAATGAAAAGCCCCTGTGCTAGCGTGTCCGGTCGATCACGCATCATTGATGATCTGGTCCCATCGTCTAGCCTGGCCTAGGACGGAGCCCTCTCAAGGCTTAAACACGGGTTCAAATCCCGTTGGGACCACCATTCGACTCGCGGTAAAAACGCTCTATCGAGCGGTTCCCCACTCGCTCATGGCAAGCCACATGACTGTCGCTGGACAGTCGACGCCGCGAGTCGAATGGTGCCCCGAGCCAGGTCGAGGGGCTCCACAATGAATTTCGTCTATATGATCCGTTGTGCTGACGGTACTCTGTATGTCGGGCACACCAAGAATCCCCAAACACGTGAGAAAGAACACAACGCCGGACGCGGGGCTCGATATACAGCAATGCGACGCCCTGTCCGTCTGGTCTATACGGAAGTCCTCCAATCGGTTGAAACGGCAGTCCGTCGCGAACACCAGCTCAAGCGCTGGAGTTCCGCAAAGAAGGAAGCCCTTATTGCCGGTAACCTCGACCACTTAAAGCAACTCAGCAGGCGACCAGCATGACCGTGATTTTCGATTCGTATTTCGCTCTGCGTGCATGCTGCCGTCGCACCACCGCTTTATCCTAACTGATGGCATCGGAGGAGTGCTGCGCTTCTTTACGTTGCTCCTCATTTCCTGGAAACCATCGGCTCACCATAAGTCCAGAGGCGGGTCTCAAAGTGAAGGATGATTTGGACATCGAGGTGCGGAAAGGAGCGCTCGTGCTGAGACCCCACCTGCGCCGCGTCTACCGGCTGGAGGATCTGGTCAAGCGCATGACCCCGCGCAACGTGCACGAGGAACTCGATTTCGGCCGGCCTGTGGGTCGAGAGGCGCTGTGATAAGCAGGTGTTCCCAATATCTCCTTACATCACCCCACGCCCACAATGACTCGTCGGAAATGCAGAATGAGCTAGCCCTGTTTGCGTGGACACTTTCAAAAGGGGACAATAACCCGTGGAGGTGTCTGATGGCGAAACGGCAACGGTTCACGAAAGAATTTAAGATCGAAGCGGTTCGACTCTGGAAATCCTCAGGCCGGCCAGCGGC
>JACQEY010000242.1 GCA_016200355.1 Nitrospirota bacterium | reverse complement strand
GCCGGGCGTGCAGTGTTGCACTTGGAGTTCGAACTCAAGAAGCCAAACAGCAATTCAATAATTTGAGTGAAGCTGAAAAGAAGAAGTATCGAGAAATGCTTGGCAAGTAAGACTTCCCGCAAGAGTCAATGACGGTTCCTCCGCTTCCTTGTCCCCTCATCATTCTTGTTTGTTCCTGCTGAGTAACTCGTTCGTTTTCTTCAACAACGGTCGAAGATAGGGGCTTACGTTCTGGTTTGAACGTGGGGTGCTTGTGAAGTACGTTCCGTGCTTGCTGTAGGTTTTTAGTCCTGCACGAGGGGTATGGGTTTCCAAGGCATCCATGCAATTGAAAAATATCTCAACCGGATTGAATCGTTTGACAAATCAAAATGTTGTAAGCATAATGCAAAAAATTCTACCGTTCGATTTACGCTGGGGAAAACTGTGCATTATGAAGCGTATTGGGGGCTAAAGGTCGCCCCCTTTGAAAATGTGCCGGACTCGAAGTTTTATTTTCCCTCACAAAAGCATGAGGAGGGGCTGCATAGGCTTCTTTACGGTGTGGAGGCGCGGAAAGGCGCGGTGTTGCTGACCGGGGAAGTCGGGTGTGGAAAGACCACGTTAAGTCGTCTGTTCGTCCAGCATCTTTCGCAAGATCGATACGATATCGCGCTCATTGCCAATCCCTCCGTGGATGCTCAGGAGTTCTTGGGAGAAGTCCTGTACCAATTGGGCGTCACGGCGACCGGCTCCAAACTAGACCGGCTACACAAACTCAATGAGCATCTGCTGGACAACCTGAGGCGAAAAAAAGAAACGATCGTGCTGATTGACGAGGCCCAGACGGTCAAGGACGACGTGGTCTTCGAAGAATTGCGCCTGTTGCTGAACTTTCAGTTGAACGACCAGTTTCTTCTGACATTGATCCTGTTAGGGCAACCGGAACTGAATGCCAGGATCAACGCGATCGAGCCGTTTGCCCAGAGAGTGGCGATCCGATTTCATTTGACAGCCTTCGATTTACAGGAAACCATCCGCTATATAGAGTTCCGTCTCAAAGTGGCCGGGGGGGACCAGCGTCCGATTTTCTCAAGCGAGGCCATTGAGGCGCTGTTTCAGAGCTCCAAGGGGGTCCCGCGAGTAATCAATACGCTGGCCGACTTGTCTCTTCTGAGCGGCTTTCTGGAAAAAAAAGCCCAGGTCGATGCCGCGGTCGTGACACGCATCATTGCGGACCATACGTTAGGAGGGTAGGGTCGTGCGGCTCACCGATCTGATCAGGGGCGCGAAGATTCCCCCGGAAGAACCGGAAAAAGAGTCTCCGGCGTCAGAAACGCCGCCGGCACCGGCGCCGTCCCAGCCGATTCAACTGCGCACCCTGAAGGAACGGGTGCAACGCGAGGCGCCGACATCCGAGGTTCCGTCTCAGCCGTCGGTTCCGACAAGCACGGCATCCCCGGTCCCGCCGAGTTCCGTGTCGCTCGCAGGAGTGCTGGAAGAGCCCGCTCCACCGCCGCAAGCTCCGGTGTCTTCCGCCGTACCTCCGGCTGCCGACTGGTACATCAAAGCGGAGACCGCGCTGCTGGCGATTGCCAAGTCCATCCGCACGCAGCAGCCGTTTTCCCTCGGCGATCTTCCGCAGATTGCCAGCGGCATCGCCACGTCTCTTGCTCAGGATGACATGCTCCTCGTTCGGGCCATTTCCCACCAGAGCGGTCCTTCGCTTGTAGGCAATCTGGTTCACACGGCCATCTTTGCCGTCAAGATCGGCATGGGTATGGGCTATCGATCGGACGAACTCTCGCGGCTGGCTTTGGCGGCGCTGGTTCACGATTTCGGCATGTTCCTTCTGCCGGAGCGGATGCTGGATGAGGCCGGCCGGTGGTCGAAGGACCAAATCGACTTGCTCCGCAGTCATCCGATACAGGGGGCGGAGTTGTTGAGGCGGGCGGCGCCGGATGAGCTCTGGCTTTCCGAGATCGTGATGCAGGAACACGAACGGGTGGACGGCACCGGTTATCCGAAGGGATTGAAGGGACCCCAGATTCACGAGATGGCCCTGGTCATCGGGATGGCGGATGTGCTCGATGCGATGTTGCGGACCAGACTGAACCGGAAAGCGTTGTTGCCTCACGAGGCGGTCCGCCTCCTGCTTGCTCGTGAACGGCCCGGCTTCCCGACGCGGGCCTTCAAAAGCCTCCTCAATCAATTTTCACTGTTTCCGGCCGGTACCTGGGTCAAACTGTCGTCGGGCGACGTCGGCGTAGTCGTGCAGTCGACCCCCCGATTCCCGTTGCGTCCCATCGTCAAGGTCATGCTTGATCAGGCCGGGTTGCGCCTGCGCGAGCCGAGGGAAATCGACCTCTGTAAGACTCCGCTCATAAGCGTCCTCGAGATTGTCGACAGACTCTAGCGGGCCACAGGAGAGCGTGTCTTGCGTCAAAAAACAGGATCGATGCGCCGGTTCTTGATGGCTGAGAAGGAGCCAGTCGGAACGTCTGCGCGCATACGGTTCGGACGCGTCGTCCTCGCGTTGCTGCTTGGCCTGTCCGCTGGTTGTGCGAATCCGTCTCCGTCAGGGAAGGGGACCGTAGAGAGTCTCGGCGCTGTAGGGACCTTGCCCCCCGTGGCGGCCAAGCCGGACCCGGATACGATTATCGAGCCAGGCGATACGTTGGAAATCATCGTGCGGCGCGGCGCCGGCGAGGAGAAGTACGCGTCGACGGTGCTGATGAGCGGGGTGATCACTGTTTCCTTCCAGGATATCAACGTCCGCGGACTGACGGAGGTTGAAGCGGAAGCCCGCGTCTCCAAGGAATTATCCACCGTGATTAAAAATCCTCGCGTCCAAGTTCGGCTTGCCCAAAAGCGCATACAGAAAGCGAAAAATTTTTACATTTTCGGCGAGGTCAAGTCGGCGGGGAAGCAGGTTATGGAACGAGATGCGACCCTTCTGCATGCGTTGGGACAGGCAGGAGGCTATACGGATGTGGCGGCTCTTGACAGGGTGATTGTCATCTCGAGACCCAGGTCTTCTGTGGAAAATCCCGTGATTCGGGTGGCCAATGTGGAGCGATTTTTGAAGGAAGGGGATTTGAGCGGGGATATTCAGCTGAATGACAACGATGTGATTTTTGTCCCCAGGGATAAGATCGGCGACTGGAACCATTACTATTCCAAAGCCCTCATGCCGATCTTGCAATCCTTGCTCTTGGCTACCAATTCGGTCTTCATCGGCAAGACGCTCCAGGTACTCTTTGCCTCGCCGGACCCGGGAGCCGCTCAAGCAACGGTTCCAGTTTGTTGGATCGCACGCGCCCTCTATGGCGACCATGCCTGGCAGGTGCCGGTCTTGCGTTGGTACATTTGGGGCCCCTTCTCCGAGCGCTGGTATGGCCGAATGTTCGCCGATCTCTATCTGCGGCATGGGGAGAGGGTGGCCCACATCCTGCGTCGGCACCCAGGCCTGCAGGTCTTTGTGAAACCCCTGTTCGATCGCCTGCTCCAAGAGGCGGTCGAAGCCGCAGGCCAGCGGCATGCCTCACGCCTCACGCTTCACGCTTCACGGTCTTGAGATGGCCCAATACGATCTCAACCTCGTTGATTTTTGGCTGATCGTCAGGAAGCGGCAAGCGATCATTCTCTTCACCACGGTGCTGGTCTCCGTTTTTACGGCGATCATGCCCTATCTGGT
Organism: Nitrospirota bacterium; assembly: GCA_016200355.1. Classification (GTDB taxonomy): domain Bacteria; phylum Nitrospirota; class Nitrospiria; order Nitrospirales; family Nitrospiraceae; genus Palsa-1315. Next base: position 127 of record JACQEY010000242.1, on the reverse strand, counting down.
CGGGCCTGAGCCTACCTTCAAGGCCTCATCGCGCATCCGGTATGAACGATCCACGACAGCCACCGGTCTGCTTCAAGAAACGGTCTCCGTGTCGGAAGGCAGCGACATCGCCACGCAGGCCGAGGTG
>JACQEY010000236.1 GCA_016200355.1 Nitrospirota bacterium | reverse complement strand
TGGGCTGTGTCGGTCGATTGGCCAGCGTGCAGCCACTGGCCGATGGTCGATCCAACATCCTGCTGCAAGGGCTGGAACGGTTTGAGATAGAGCGCGAGTGGCACGACAAGGCCTATCGTGAGGCCACGATCGCTCTCACTGTTCGAGGCACAGAGACGTCGCTCGACCCCACAGTTCGCCGGCGTCTGTTCACCACCCTGGAGTCCTATCTCCAATCCCGCGACGAGGTGCCGACATGGCAGGAGCTGTTTCGGGAAGAGATCAGCGATGAGATTTTCGTCAATACCCTGTCCGCCTATTTGGAGTGTACGCCCTTGGAAAAGCAGTTTCTGTTGGAGGCCGACAGTCTCCATCAACAAGCCCGCCGTCTCAGCGACCTCATCGAATTCATGATGCACGATCGATCTGGCTCGAAGGGCTGGGGTTGATGGATCGCGCCTTCGCGATCCAGGTGTCTCGGCTCACGAAAGCCTATGATGGCCATACCGCCGTCTCCGATCTGTCATTTGAGGTCTATGCAGGCGAGATCTTCGGACTGCTGGGGCCAAACGGGGCGGGGAAAAGCACCACGCTCCGAACGCTCATCACGCTGCTGACGCCGACGTCCGGCACAGCCAGCGTCTTGGGCCACGATACGGTGCGCGAGGCGGATGTCGTCCGGCGGCTCATCGGTTATGTGCCTCAAGAACGGGCCATCGATCGCTTTCTCACCGGTCGGGAACACCTCGAACTCCTCGGCGCGCTGTACCACTTGTCCAAGGCCGAAGCCGCGAGACGCATCGCCGAACTGCTGAAGCTCGTGGAGTTGGAAGAGGCGGCCGATCGCGCGGCAAAAACGTACTCCGGGGGGATGAAGCGGAAGCTCGACATTGCCTGCGGTCTCTTGCCTGATCCCAAGATCTTGTTCCTCGATGAGCCGACGTTGGGCCTGGATGTGCAGAGCCGGCTCCGGATTTGGGACTATGTGAGGATGTTGAAGGAACGCGGAATGACGATCGTGATGACGACGAATTATTTGGATGAGGCGGACCAGCTCTGCGATCGGCTGGCCATCATCGACGGGGGAAAGATCAAGACGCTTGGATCGCCGGCTGAGCTGAAGGTCGGACTGGGCGGCGATATCGTATCTTTGACCTTGAAGGACCAGAGTAAGATCCCCACGTTGGTGTCTGCGTTGACGAGACACCCGGCCATGCGGGCGGTCAAGGCGACGCCGACCGGCTTGGATATTCGAGTCGAGTCGCCCGAGAAGGCCCTGCCTGCAATCCTCGAGTTTGCCAATCGATTGGATTGCCAACTGGAGTTTATCGAGTACCACCGGCCGCGATTGGACGACGTCTTCATCGCCCACACGGGCCGATCGATCAAAGACGATTTACCGAAAGAGAATGTTGAATGATGATGGGTATCGTGTCTGAATACTCAGCACTCAGCACTCAGCACTCGTAACTGGAGCGAAGCGGATGAGCGAGTATTGGCAGGAAATTCATGCGTTGACGATGCGGTGGGTTCGGCGGCTCAGCCGCGAGAAATTCAGCATGTTGTTCACGCTCGTGCAGCCGATGCTGTTCTGGCTGATCTTCTTCGGCAATCTGTTCCAGCGGGCTGCGGATATGCAAATAACGCAGGCCCCGGACTACATCAGCTTCCTGACGGCCGGCGTGGTCGTGATGACGGTGCTCAACAATGGGCTCGCCGGGGGTGTCGACCTGCTGTTTGACAAGGAGAATGGGTTTCTGGAGCGGTTGATGACCACGCCGATCCATCGGAGTTCCGTGATCCTGAGCCGCTTCATCTTCGTCATGACGATTACCTCGCTCCAAGTGCTCGTGATTATCGGGGTGGCCTTTCTGTTCGGCGTCCAGCCGGCGACGGGGCTCCTCGGTATCGCAACGATCTTGATGATCGGGATGCTCTTTGGCGTCGGTCTCACCGCGATTTCCATGGCGATGGCCTTTTCCGTAAAAAGTCACGGCGACTTCTTTTCGGTCCTGGGATTCTTGTCGCGCCCGATGATTTTCTTGAGTTCGGCCCTGGTGCCCTTGGCTGGGATGCCTGCGTGGATGGGCTTCCTGGCGCGTTTTAACCCGATGACCTGGGCGATCGACGCGGTGCGCCCGCTGATCCTTACCGGCTGGACTGAGGCGCTTCCCCATGTCGGGATGGTGGTGGTCGTCATGGTGATTTTCGACGCGCTCTGTCTCTATGGGAGCGCCAAAGTATTCCGACGGGCCATGGGCTGATGGGCAGGCTTTTGGGGAGTCCCACCATGCTGACAAACGAAAGTCAAATCCGGGCTTTGATCCGGTTGCTGGCCGATGAGGACGAGAAGATCGTTCGGACCATCAGCGGCAAACTCATCGACATCGGCCCCACGGCGGTTCCCCTGCTTCAGGAAGCAGAAATCGAACAGCCGGAAATGGCCGACCGTCTGGTCTCGGTGCTCGAGGAAATCCGTGGTGGAAATCTCGAAGATGAACTCAGGCAGCTGGCAGCGTTGCCCGATGGCCCGATGGATCTCGAACAGGGCGCATTTCTGATTGCCCGGTATGCCTATCCTGTCCTGACTGTCACCACGTATACGCGACAGCTCGATGAAATGGCGCAGGAAGTACAAGATCGGATCGGTCCGCGAGCCTCAGGAGAGGAAACGATCAAAACGTTGAACCGGTATTTCTTTACGGAGCTGGGCTTCAAAGGTAACACGAAGAATTATTATGAGCTGGAGAATAGTTACCTCAACTGTGTGATCGACCGGCGAACGGGTATTCCGATCAGCCTCTCGACGGTCTATCTCCTTGTCTGCAAGCGGCTGGGTCTTCCTGTTCATGGGATCGGGATGCCGGGCCATTTCTTAGTGAAGTATGAATCGGATCGCTACAAAGTCTTCGTCGATTGTTTCAACGGGGGGGCGTTGCTGACCGAGAAAAATTGCCAGCGGTTTCTCACGGAAGCCGGCTATGGATTCGACGAGAAATACTTGCAGCAGAGCCCGGTGCGCGCGATTCTCTCCCGCATGATCAAGAACCTCTTGGCCATCTATGCCAAACTCGACGATCCCCTCAAGAAGGCCCGCCTGACGAAGTTCATCGAAATCCTGGGGTGCGATAACCGCGAAGGCGGACTGTAACTCGTTAGCGGAGACAGTTTGTTTGGTTTATTTGGTCTATTTGGTTTTGCGATGAACAAGAGCGACAAGCCCTGGACTGTTTGATATTTAGTTATCTGTCTCTTTGGTTGATCGACAACCAAAGAACCAGACAAACCAAATGAACAAAACAAACGGGCTGCCTAGAGTTTGATTGTCATCAAGTCCCGCCCCACCACAATCTTTCCCCCGAACGCTTCCCCTGCCTGTTCCCGCACGTTGTATCGGTCGGTAATCGGATAGAAGTGGGATAAGACGAGTTGGCCGACTCCGGCCTCTCTCGCTACCTGCCCGCATTGCCCGGCATGTAGATGGACCGGGTTTGGCCGACTCGCTGGGAAGGAGCAGTCCAGCACCGCAAGATCGACGTCTCCACAGAGTCGCACGAGGCTGTCACAGTATTGCGAATCGCCGGAATAGGCCAGGGCCTTCCCACCATATTCGATTCGATATCCCAGGCAATGGAGGCTCTGCGTGTGGGTCACAGTCCGGGGAATCACTCTCGTGTTTCCAATCATAAACGCCCGATCAGCCACTTCTTTGAAATGAACCGCGAACGGCGAGTGAGTGAAGCCTGGCATAGTGGCGAAGAGGGTCCGGAAGAATTTCTTGGTTCCGCGGGGGCCGATGACGGTCAGCGGTGGCCTGGTTCCTCCTTCGTATTTGGTGAAAATCATCGCATCGAAAAAATAGGTGATAAAGTCCGAAAAGTGATCGGCGTGGTAATGGGAGAAGAGAATGTGAGTGATTCGATGCCGGTTCACGCCGGTCTTTAGTAGATTCGCCAACGTGCGTGGGCCGAAGTCCAACAGCATCGTCTGGTCGGTACGGACGAGATAGCCCGATGCTGCTCGCGTGGGGTGTATGTTCGTGCCGGAGCCGAGAATGGTTACGCGCATGGGTCAGATCACCTCAACTTTCTTGGCGGAAGCTATCCCGTAGGCGAAGGAGCAGCGCGCGAGTCTGGTCCACTTCTTCGGGGCTCAAGGCCCGTTCAAAGAATGGACGAAGAAAGGCCAAGTGGGCCGCAAAGGTCTTTCGAAAGAGCGCGTCGCCTTTCGCGGTTAACGAGATCTTGGTGCAACGGCGATCTTTTTTCATGGCATCCCGCCGGATCAGGCCCTTGGAGACGAGGCGATCGAGGACGCCGGTGAGCGTGCCTTTCGTGACGAGCGTATGGGCTGAGAGTTCCGAGCAGGTCATACCCTCTGTATCTCCCAGCGTCGCAATCACATCGAATTGTGAGGGTGTCAGCCGCAGAGATTTGATATGGCGGATGTCGAGGCGCCAGAAGGCCAGATAGGTTTCGACGAGCGGCCGAATGAGCTTGAGATAGGGATCGTCTTTGGGGTGCGGTAGTTCCATGAAAGAGAGAATAGTCCGCACTAGAACGGAAACTCAAGAGGGGAGGCGGGGAGTGGCCAGGTGCCCTTTTTGCTCGCAGAACGCGCACGAT
>JACQEY010000235.1 GCA_016200355.1 Nitrospirota bacterium | reverse complement strand
TTGGCGGCAAACCGCGCGGCGAGCGAGGCATAGGGCGAAGCCCGGTCGAAGCAATAGCGGCGTTCAGCTTCCGTATAGAGCCGTTCCAGAAACCGTTCCTGCCACCGGTCCGCCAGGGCGCGGATCCGTTCGATCTTCACGAGATCCAGGCCGATTCCTACGATGCGCATGGGCTCACCTGGGCGTCAGACAAGACACGAAGTGTTGCGGGTTGATGCGGGCTCGGCGGTTATTGTCCGCCTGCCCGAAGCGATCGCAAGGGCTATCAACCCACGAGTTGCTTCATTTCCCTGACGGCGCGGTCAAGGCCGACGAGGATGGCGCGGGCCATGATGCTGTGGCCGATGTTATATTCCACGATCTCAGGAATCTGGATGAGACGTTTCACGTTGCGGTAGGTCAATCCGTGTCCGGCATTCACGCCCATGCCCAGCTTATACGCCAGCTTGGCCGCATGGGTGATGGCTTCCAACTCGGCCTGCTCCTCCTTGAGGCGGCGGGCATTGGCATAGCGGCCGGTGTGCAGCTCGACATAGTCGGCGGCGATCTTATGGGCCGCTTTGATCTGGGCCGGGTCCGGTTCGATGAAGAGGCTGACCGGAATGCCGCCATCGTGGAGCATATCCACGATGCCTTTGATCCGGTCCCTCTGTCCCGCCACCTCCAAGCCACCTTCCGTCGTCAGCTCCTGCCGCCGTTCCGGCACCAATGTGACGAGATGGGGCTTGACGCTGAGCGCGACCTTAACCATGGCTTCATCTGCGCCCATTTCCAGGTCCAGCTTGGTCTGGAGCACGTCCTTCAGCAGGTTCAGGTCTCGGTCCTGGATATGACGTCGATCTTCGCGCAGGTGCACGACGATGCCATCGGCCCCCGCCAGTTCCACCAGTACAGCCGCCGCCACCGGGTCCGGTTCGCTTCCACCCCTGGCTTGGCGGAGGGTGGCGACATGATCGATATTCACACCCAAGCGTGCCACAGAACCTCCCATCTGCCGTCGTTTATTTGTACAGACGATGGCAGAATGCATGAGTTTGCAAAAGGTTAGCTCATTATTGCAAAAAGAGCGTGGAGGTAGCAAGAAACAAACTGCTTGGCTGGATCGTGGGGCCAATGACAAACTTGTTGACATAAAAAAATCATCCAACTCCGGATTAAAATTGACTGTTTTGGCGCACTGCATTAAAATTAGTCCTTTCACGCCTTGCACAGACTTGCGAAGGCGCACTCGCAACATATTGAAAAACTGAGGAGATAGTGGAAGGGTTCTACCGTATCAAGCGACTTCCTCCCTATGTGTTTGCGCAAGTCCAGGCGTTGAAGCTGGATGCCAGGCATAGGGGAGAGGACATCATTGACTTCGGCATGGGAAACCCGGACCAGCCGACGCCGGACCATATCGTCGACAAGTTGGTGGAAGCCTGTCGGAATCCCAAGAACCATCGCTATTCGGCATCGAAG
>JACQEY010000240.1 GCA_016200355.1 Nitrospirota bacterium | reverse complement strand
GGCTGGATGAGCTGATCGTGCGCCTGCTCCAACTCAAAACTGGTCCGCCAAATTTGCGCGAATGGGATGCGATGGTTCAGAAGATCAAGTATCCCAAGCATGAAGTCTCAGTTGCGCTGGTCGGCAAGTACGCGGGGTTGAAGGAATGCTACAAGAGTCTCGCCGAATCGCTCGTCCATGGCGGCATCGACCATGAAACGCGAGTGAACGTGCAATGGATCGAATCGGAGGAGATTGAACGGCAAGGGACCGAGCGTATCCTGCGCGAGGTCGATGGCATCCTGGTGCCAGGCGGGTTTGGCTCGCGCGGGATCGAAGGGAAAATCGCTGCGATTCGCTATGCCAGAGAACACCGGATTCCGTTCCTCGGTTTGTGTCTAGGCATGCAGTGCGCGACGATCGAGTTTGCGCGGAACGTGGCCGAGCTGCCTGGCGCCAACAGCTCAGAGTTCGACGAAGCCTCCCCCAATCCCGTTATTCATTTGATGTCGGATCAGCAGTCCGTCAGCGATAAGGGCGGGACGATGCGGCTGGGATCCTATGTCTGTGTGCTGGGGGAGGGAACCCTGGCCCAAAAAATGTACGGGGTGAGCGAGGTGCGCGAGCGCCATCGCCATCGGTACGAATTCAACAACGCATACCGCGAACGATTGCTCGCCAAGGGATTCGTGCTGAGCGGGCTTTCGCCGGATGGCCGGCTCGTCGAGATCATCGAGTTGAAGGACCATCCCTGGTTCCTGGCGACGCAGTTCCATCCGGAATATAATTCGCGGCCGCACCGCCCACATCCGTTGTTTAGCGGCTTTGTGGGGGCGGCGCTTCGCCGTAAATGCGGCCACTAAGGTGAGATGCTGAAACCAGCTTTCAGCTTCGTTCTCGCGTCGACAAGATCCTCAACGTACCCCAGAGGGTACGCCTCCGGTCTTGTCTCCGGCTGCGGCCTTGCTGAAAAACTGGTTTGAGCATCTCACGGGATGAAGAAAAAAAAGCTATGACGCACGAATTCCAAATCGGTTCATTTAAAGTCGGTGCGGGGAATCGGCCATTTTTGATTGCCGGGCCTTGTGTCATCGAGAGCGAGCAGCTCGCGCTGGACACAGCAGGCCGCATCGCTGAGATTGCCAAATCTCTTGGCATGGCCTATATTTTCAAAGCGTCCTTCGATAAGGCGAACCGGACCTCCATCAACTCGTATCGTGGGCCTGGTCTGGAAAAAGGCCTGGCGGTGTTGCAGCAGGTCAAAACGCAGCTGGGTCTTCCTGTGTTGACCGACGTCCACACCGAAGAACAGGCCACCGAGGCGGGGAAGGTCGTGGACGTGCTCCAGATTCCCGCGTTCCTCTGCCGGCAGACGGATTTGATCATTGCGGCGGCGAGGACCGGCAAAGTCGTGAACGTGAAAAAGGGTCAGTTCCTCTCCCCGCAAGAAATGGGCAATGCGGTGAAAAAAGTGGAGGAGGCTGGAAACAAGCGGATCGTCCTGACAGAACGGGGATCGTCCTTCGGCTACAACAATCTTGTCGTTGATATGCGCTCCTTCCCGGTCCTTCGGAGTTTCGGCTACCCGGTGGTTTTCGATGCCACCCATAGCGTGCAGTTGCCGGGCGGCGGGGGAACCAAGTCCAGCGGGCAGCGTGAATTCGTCGAGCCGTTGGCCTGCGCGGCAGCCGGAGTCGGAGTCGATGGCTTCTTCATGGAGGTCCATCCCAATCCGGATGAAGCCTTATCAGATGGACCCAATATGGTGCCGCTCCATCACTTGCGAGATTTGCTGGAACGGGTCATGCGGATATGCGACGCGTCACAACCACGAAAGTAACCAAGCCGAAGAGCGTTCGGGTGTCGTCGCCGAAGGGCGGAGCCAGCCTCGACGCAGGCCGGCGTGTGCTGGGCATCGAAGCGCGTGCCGTTCAGGCCCTCATCCAACGTCTCGATGGCGGGTTTACGCAGGCCGTGGACCTGCTCTATCAGTGCAAGGGTAAAGTCGTCGTCTCGGGCATGGGCAAGTCCGGGTTGATCGGGCAAAAGATCGCCGCCACGATGGCAAGCACCGGGACACCGTCGTTTTTTCTCCACCCGGCCGAAGGGCTCCACGGCGACCTCGGCATGCTGGCGCGCCGCGATGTCCTCATTGCAATTTCAAACAGCGGAGAGACGCAGGAAATTTTGCAGCTCTTGCCCTTCATGGAGCGCATGGGCATTCCTGTTGTGGCGATCGTTGGACGAATGGGTTCGACGCTGGCCAAGAACAGCGCCGTCGCGTTGGATGTGTCCGTCGCAGAAGAGGCCTGTCCCATGGGACTCGCGCCGACGGCGAGCACGACCGCGACGCTCGCCATGGGCGACGCCTTGGCCGTGGCCTTGCTCGAGAAGCGCGGGTTTAAGGAACAGGATTTTGCACAATTCCATCCGGGTGGGACGCTCGGACGCCGGTTACTGGTGAAAGTGCGGGACGTCATGCACAGGGGGCAGGACGTCCCGCAAGTAAGGGAGACGGTCCTGGGCTCGGTGGCTATTCTCGAAATGTCGGCGAAAAAACTCGGTATGACCACAGTGGTCGATCGAGCCAGCGCACTCTTGGGGGTGATTACCGACGGCGACCTGCGGCGATTTCTCCAACAGGGTGGGGATTTCTCTAAGGTCAGCGCCGGGTTGCTGGCCTCGCGCCACCCAAAGTTGATCGGGCCGGATGAGCTGGCAGCCAAGGCGGTCGAAATGATGGAGCGCTACTCCATTACTACGCTCGTCGTCGTGGACAATGCCAAGCGAATTGTCGGGGTCGTGCATTTGCATGACCTACTGAAACATGGCATCGTCTAAACAGGATGCTGAAAAAGTCCGTCCAGCTTCGTTCTCAGCTCATCGAAATCCTCAACGTACCCCAGAGGGTACGCCTCCGATTTCGACTCGCCTGCGGCCTTGCTGGACGAACTTTTTGAGCATCCTGTGGGATTTTCTTTTGTGGTGTGTCACTATAGCGCTTCCGAAACTGGATAACGGAATGGGTTATCGATGAATCGCGTAATAGCAGCATGGAGATCGGTCGGGCAGGAATCGCTCAACCTGCCGAACCTCATTACCCTCACGCGTATTCTCTTGATCCCTGTCTTTGTGTTGCTGTTTGTCACGCCAACCCCGGATCGATCCCTCACCGCAGCCATCGTGTTCGTCGTCGCAGCGTTCACCGATTTGTTGGACGGCTATCTGGCACGCCGTAACGGCCAAGTGACCACGCTCGGGAAGCTGCTCGATCCCATTGCCGATAAGCTGCTGGTCCTTTCTGCGCTGATCCTCCTGGTCAACGTCGACCGCGTGAGCGCCCTGGTCGCAATCTTAATCATCGCTCGCGAAGTCGCGGTCACGGGCATTCGCGCGATTGCCGCAGGCGAAGGCATGGTGATCGTGGCTGAGACGTTGGGCAAGTACAAAATGGCGCTGCAGGTTGTGGCGATCGTGCTGTTGATCCTCGAGGACACATTCTTGGCGGATCTCGGCAATCTGCATCTCGCCGGTATCGTCACGCTCTATCTCTCGCTGGTGCTCGGCTATGCCTCAGGCGGTCAATATGTGTGGAGTTTCTGGAGGCAAGTCGTGGCTAAGGGGCTCTAGCTCGTTTCTCTGGTCTGTTTGGTTTATCTCGTTTATTTCGTTTGGCTGGCTGGTTTGGTTCATCTGGTTTATCTCGTTTTTCTGGTTTGTCTGGTTCCCAGACCGGACAAACGAAAAGAACAAAACAAACCAAAGAAACCAAATGAACAAAATAAACCAGACAAACCAGATAGACCGAGTTTGCTCGGTGTGCGCACCTCCCCTCACGATTCCCTGATCCATGAACGAAGAACTCCTCTGCGGGTTGATGACGGTGCTCGGCTATCTGCTGGGGGCCATTCCGTTTGGCATCGTAGTATCCAAGGCGCTGGGCATGCCAGACCCGCGAACCGCCGGGAGCAAGAACGTCGGTTTTACCAACGTCTTGCGCGTATCCGGCAAGAAGGCGGGGATCCTCACGCTCCTTGGCGACCTGGGCAAGGGGTGGGTGTTTGCTTGGGCTGCGATGCATTGGCTCACCGTTGAATCCTACATCATGGTCGTGGCGTTCGCGCCGATCCTCGGGCACCTCTTCTCGCCGTTTCTAGGTTTCAAAGGAGGGAAGGGTGTGGCGACGGCCGTGGGCGCGGTGCTGGGTTTATCTCCCTCCATCGGACTTCTCTTGTTATTGATCTGGTTGGGGGCTGTCGCGATCTGGCGCTATTCATCCGGTGGGGCGCTGGCAGCCTTCGCATGCTTTCCGATCGTGGCAATCGTGAACGAACAGAGACAGGAATTTTTCATCTTTTCTTTGGTCGTCAGCACGCTGATCTGGATCAAACACAAAGATAATATTATCCGGCTGTGGAGAGGGACGGAGAGCAAAATAGGGAAAAAGAAGGAGGAATTAGAAGAGTAGGGAGCGGTGACGCGTCTTTCTTGCTCGTCGAACGCGCACGATTAGAATGTGTGCGTTCGACGGCCGCAGTAAGTGACGACCTCACCACTCTCTATTTTGTTTTGTTCGGTTCGTTACCTTGTTCATCTGGACCAAATGAACTAGAAAAACCGGACAGACAAAATAGACGAGATCCACCTGACCAACTATGTGCTTCGCTCATCACCAGCATCAATTGGTCGCCAATTTATTAAAGTGCAGAAGACCTCTTCGTCTATCTATAGACATCTCGTCACGGTTCCCAGGGGAAGGCATGAGGACGATCCGGTTCAGGCCGATCCGCCCGTTCGAGATCCTCTCGGAACGCTGTGGAAAATTCGTTGCGGATATAGGCATCAAAGACCAAGCGGTCGGTGAGTGATAAACGCATCGGTGTCTGATGGCGGCTCGAAGGTTGTCGTTCCACCTCCACGATCGTGGCATTTGAAAAACCGAATCGGTCAGCGATCCGGTAGATGTGGTCGCGATCCCAGAAGACGAGGCCTCCAATCGTGTATTTCAGTGGGACGATGACGGTGTAATCGAGGAGCGTCGAGAAGGCGCCGGCTACGCTCCCGACTTTTGACACGACATCCTGGTTAGCTCCTGATCTGGTATTGAGGTAGACCTTGAATGCCTCGGGGTATCGAGGGTCGATAAGAGCCTGTCCAATACTGGGCCCCGCGATTCCCACCACTTTGATCACGTGGTATCCATGATTCGAGAGAATCTGCGATGCGACAGCGCTCCGCTGGACCCCACCACTATGGACCGCAAAATACAGACGGTCTTTGCGTGTCGCCTGGTCCATGACATATCGGGCCTCGCTGAAGGCAGGGCCATGCGACAGATTGAACATGGACCAGACCACATCGATGACCGTGCCATGCCGATAGGGCGGGCTATAGATATCGTAGCTGGGATAACTTTGCCGGGCAAAGAGGGTCCAGAGTCCTGTGTCCTGGCCCCATTTGTTCCCGCCGTAAATGCCCCTGGACAAGAAGATCTTTCGGCGAACGACCTGAGAGAGATCGTCCGGCTCCGACCGGTCGCCTCCAAAATTGTATTGGAATAACTGCCCAACTAGCGGCGTCTCGGTG
>JACQEY010000239.1 GCA_016200355.1 Nitrospirota bacterium | reverse complement strand
TGCAGCAACAAGCAGACCGACTCTTAACTCAACCGTCCGTGATATCGGGGTAGAACCCAGTCAGCTGCCTTGATCACGGCGCGTGTGACAACTTTGCAAAGCCCTGGCACCGGTACGAGCTTCGCGTCAGGGAAGCGCGAGAGGAGCCAATGGGCCTGTCGTTGGAAATAGGCAGTCTGTTTGAGCTGTTCGACCAACTCTTTACGGTGAGCGTCTAACTCTTTTTCGAGACGATTGATTAAGCGGCCGTCCCAAGCTTCTTGTTCCCGTGCCCCAGCGTCCTTCTCAGCGGTATCCACCAATCGCGCCGCGAGCTTGCAAACAAGATCCACATCCTTGACGAGGTCCCGACAGGCCGTAGCCAATGCATCAAGCTCCGTAGTCCGTTTTTTCTGGGCAGCGAGCTTCTGTTCACAAGGTTTCTTCCAATCCTTGGCGATGCGGGCAATCCATACTTCAAGTTCCTGGAAACACGCCTTGGCTGCATCTTCTCGTTCTTTTGCCAGATCATTCAGCGTTGGGTTCTTGTGAACGGCTCTGAGGAAAGGTATTGTCGCATCGGCCATAGCGTCATAGGCTTTATGGAACGTCATGACCAGCTCAGTGAGCTTAACCGCTTCGATGAGTGTACGGCCGAGGTAGCGTTGGACTATGTCAACGAAGCGGCCTGCTTCGCCACGATAGAGCCACACGATCGCCGAGAGGTTGGCTAACTGTTCGGGAGAGAAATCATAAATCTTCCGTGTGACTTTCCGGTAAACGTTGCGGGCATCAAGCATCAGTACCTGATCTCGGCGGCCGACAGGTTTCCCTCTGTCGAAATGCCACAGTTCGCAGGGGACGGTGCGGGTGTAGAAGAAATTTGAGCGAATGGCGATCATCACATCCACGTCGCCAGTCTCGATGAGCTTGCGGCGGACTTCAGCCTCCCCATGGCCCGCACTACTGGCCTGCGAGGACATGACGAACCCTGCTCTGCCTTTTGCTCCTAGGTACGAATGGAAATAGGAAATCCAGAGGTAGTTGCCGTTGGAGACCTTCTTGGCCTTATTCACACCGGGTAGACCGAACGGCAAGCGCAGATCATTCTTGATCTTCTCCGCATCTACCTCATCCACGTTGAATGGCGGATTAGCCATGACGAAGTCGGCCTTGCCCACTAATTCATGGGTTTCCCAATCGTAGTATGTGATCGCCTTTTGGATGTTTCCTTCCAAGCCATGCACGGCCAGATTCATCTTTGCAAGGCGAATCGTTGTGGCATTTTTCTCCATTCCAAAGAAGGTCAGCTCTTCGGTTGGATTGTGGTGCAGACGTTCGACGAAATGAGCGCTCTGAACAAACATGCCACCTGAACCACAGGCCGGATCCAACACTGTGCCATGGTCCGGCTCGATGACGTTTACGATCATCTGCACCAGCGACACCGGCGTAAAGAACTCACCGTTGTCATGGGCCTTTTGGTCGGCAAAGCCTGTGAGGAAGTATTCGTAGATGCGACCAAATACATCGCCCGAGGCGCTCTTCAGAGCTGGATCGTTGAACGTGCGTAGGAGCTGACCGATAACATCATTGTCCAGCTCTCGATATTCTGCCTTGGGGAGCACCCCTTTGAGGGTTTCGTAGCTCTTCTCAATCGTCTCCATGGCATGGATGATCGCAGCCGCACGGTCGTCTGCATCTCGCAGCTCAACCAAATAGTCAAACTGCGATTCTGGGCTGAGATAGATTGCACCTTTGCCCGAGAAATCTTCTTTGGCCAGGGAACGCGGCTTGCCACCGCGCTTGGGGAGATTCGCTTCAAGCTTGTCCTTAACCGCTAGATATCGGCTATAGGCATGGCGCAGGAAGATGAGGCCCATAACGGGCAGGAAGTATTCGTTGCTGGCGTAGTTGCTGTTCGCGCGAAGATTGTCGGCGCTAGACCAGAGACGCTTTTCGATAGCTTCGATATTTTCCATGAGCAATCCAATAGACCGCTGCAGAATACCCCTTTCCCCATGGGAAAGCACCCCAACTTGGGAGCGAGTTTGCCCTAGAGATGGACCCATTCCTCCCTGGCACTCGCGTTCAATCCTGCTGGGATTAGCATGGAAAGAAGGCTTTTGGGTGGATCACCTGGGGCGTTGCTTGACTTGATACTGCGCCACCAGGTGGGTCTTACAAAACGACATGCTCATCGGTGGACTATCCCACCATGGCCCGTCCGCTGCGAATTGAATTTTCCACGCGATCTACCACATCACCAGTCGCGGCAATGCGCGCCAACGCATCGTTAAGACAGATGCGGATCTGTCTTGCCTGGCTGAGGGTGATTAATCAGGATGTTGAGCTGATTCGCTTGAGCGAGGTTTGGTAGACGCTCATGTCCTCACGTTTCCCGATCGCCACCACTTCCACAATTATGTTCTGTTCAATGATGCGGTAGACGATTCTGACCCCCTTCTTTGCCGCATAGAGCTTGTAATAGCCTGTGAGGTCGAGACCTGCCCTATTTCCCAAGTGCTCGCCGAGAAGGGGAGACGTTTCGAGCTTTTTAAGCTGCTTGGCGACCTGTTTTTTCAGGGAACCATCGAGGTGCCGAAAGTCGTCGGCAGCCTCCGCCGTAAGGGTGACTCTATACGGCAAGGCGTTGTTCCTTCAGCAAGGCATCGAGGCTAATGGTGTTGGGACGTTTCTTGCCTTTCCGTTCCTGTACGAGACGATAGATCTCAAGATGTTCCAGAATGGCAAGGGCCTCCGCCATCGTTTCGTAGTCCTCAATGGGGAGGAGAATCGCCTCCAAGTGGTTGTTCTTGACGACCGCCACGCGGCGGCGGCGTTTACCGCTTAGATCAGCCAATACCTGTCCGAAGGAACGCGCTACTTTGGAAGCGCTGAGTATTTCATCTTTCTTGTATGCGACGGCCATGGCGCACCTCATTGTGATAAATTGTACGCATAATATAGCGCATAATTTTCACAGACTCAAGGGGCGTGCGAGGTGGGGTCGTTGCTTGACTTGAGACCTGCTGCTTCTAGTCGCCCGGTCGATTCATGCTTCCACGGTCACACGACATGACAGATGTTGCAGAACGTCCCAATGACATAGCCTACAGATTATTGACCCCGACGGACCCTAATCGCGTCACGGTCGATGATGACGAGTGCCCCCGCGAGTTCCGCATCGGGCACTTCTGCGAGGAGTCGCTCGAGCGCGTCTTGGGTTTCTTCGATGGTGGTCGGCCAGACTCGGAGCCGGATGATCCCTGCGTGGGAGCCCATGGGAAAGGACCGTTGATCGGCGAAGTCTTCGTCGAAGGTCACAATGATGGCGTGTCGGTGCTGCGTCCAGGCAAAGACTTCTGCATCGGGACGTCCCGACAGGGCGACATCTGAGGTATGGTAGATCGTTCACGGTGCGCGTCGGGCGCGGAGCCAGTGAGCGATTGCACGGGGGACATTTTGATCCAGCAGACCGGTGAGTGCCTCAGGCACGAGGAATCACTTTGTCTTCGTCGACCACGTGACTGACATAGTCCAGCGCGGCGGCAAGATCTTCGCGGGTCAGCTCCGGGTAGGTGTGAAGAATCTGCTCGTTCGTGTAGCCCCCGGCGATCAACCCGAGGATGTTCGTCACCATAATTCGAGTCCCACGAATACAGGGTTTGCCGCTACAGATCTGCGGATCGATGCTGATTCGTTCGTAGCGCATGGACGACCCTCCAAGAGCGGACATCGTGGCTCACACACGACGACGTGCTCATATTAGCAAGCCTCACTTGGTGGGTCAATGACGCGCGATGGGATCGTTGCTTGACTTGATACTTCGATGCAGAAAAATGAAATGTGGGAAGAGGATTGTTGGCTCAATTGCCCACGGCACCGACCGGCTGACACCATACAGACGCAAGCGCACCCATACTTACACGCTGCTCGCTGCAGTCGGTTTTGCTGGCTTCTCTAGCGGCCGTTCACCATCCGGCAGGCCATCCTGAAGCATTTTGAACATGGTGATTGCGAATAACACGTACAAGGCGACTCCGATCCAGATCACATAGGGCTGGACTCCTCCAGCCTCCCTCAGTGCTTCATCCTGCTTTGCCGGATCGATCCCTGCGCTCTTCTTGATCTCACCGATACGTTCACGGCAGTGCCAGTAATACACATAATTCGCGGTCGCTCCGGCCATGATGCTCCAGACGAGACCCACGGTCATATCGCCGGTCAAGTAGGTCGAGATCATCGGACCGAGGGCGTAGACCGCCGCGTACACATACATTTTTCGGTAGAGAAACCAGAGGAAGGAAATATAGAGAAAGGCCGGCCAATTCCACGTCAGGGCGAACTTCGGTTCTCCCCCTAATCCAAACTTTTTAAAATGTTTCAGATATTGATCGGCGTAGGGGCCGATGAATTGGCGCCAGAGATGTTCATCGGGATGGATTGTAGGGGTGGCGGGGGCCACGGGGCTCGCGATCGGTGGTTCAGGCTCGACGGCAAGTGCGGTTCCGCACTGGTAGCAGAATTTGGAGTCGTCTTGGTTCTGCTGTTGGCACTGTGCGCAGAGTTTCATCCACCCGAGAGTATCACAATGTAGGTGCCACCTGGGCAAAGAAGCGACGTGACTGCGCCTCACACACTCCACTGCTTCATCCAAGTTGATTCCACCGACAAGCCTATGCTACTTTCCCTTGCTTTACGAAGGGATACGTCTGTCATGCCGACAGAAGAACTGAAGCAGGACGCCGCACGTTATTTGATGCAGACCTATACGCGTCAACCGCTCTCGATCGTGCGAGGGCGTGGGACGAAGGTGTACGATCTCGAGGGGCGAGAGTACCTCGATTTCGTCGGCGGGATTGCGGTGAACGTCCTCGGGCATGGCCATCCTGATCTGGTTCAGGCGATCCAGCGCCAAGCTGCGCAGCTGATCCATACCTCGAACCTCTATTACACCGAACCGCAAGTGAAACTGGCGCAGATGCTGGTGGATCACTCGTTTGCCGACAAGGTGTTCTTTTGCAACAGCGGGGCGGAGGCGAATGAAGCGGCGATCAAGCTGGCCCGCCTGTATTCCCATGACAAGTATGGGGCCGGGAGGTTCGAGATCGTGACGATGAAGAACTCGTTCCACGGGCGGACGTTCGCGACATTGACGGCAACGGGCCAGGAGAAAGTACAGAAGGACTACGAGCCGTTGCTCCCGGGTTTTCGCTATGTCGCCTTCAATAATCTGGAAGAACTGGAACGGTCCGTGACCGACAAGACCGCGGCAATTCTGCTTGAGCCGATTCAGGGTGAGGGGGGCGTCTACGTCGCGGATCGTGAGTATTTGAAGCAGGTAAGAGATCTGTGCTCGAAAAAAGATGTGCTGTTGATGTTCGATGAAATACAGACCGGGATGGGACGCACTGGGACGCTGTTCGCTTACGAGCAATTGGGGGTGCAGCCGGACATCATGACCTTGGCAAAAGGATTGGGCGGCGGCGTGCCTATCGGGGCCTGTCTTGCGACGGACTCTGTCGCAAAGGCCTTCTCACCTGGCAGTCACGCCTCGACTTTCGGCGGCAATCCGCTCGCTTGCGCGGCTGGCTTGGCCGTCTGTCGTGCTTTGCTGGAGGGCAAGGTACTCGATCATGCGCGCCAAATGGGAGAGTATTTTGCGAAGGGCTTATCCGATTGTAAGGCGCGACATCGGGTGGTGCGAGAGGTGCGTGGTCTCGGTCTCTTGCAGGGGATGGATCTCGATATGGATGGGAAAACCATCGTGAGCGAGTGTTTGGCACGAGGCATTTTGATCAATGGGACCGGTGAGCATGTGCTGCGGTTCGTGCCGCCCCTCATCATCACTCAACTGGAAATCGATCGCTTGATCGATACGCTCGGTCAGATTTTCAGTGAACAGGCGGCATAAAGCATATTCCCGCCGAATGGACACAACCGGAATGACCACACGAGCGACAGGCCTGCGGGCCGGCAAAAAAGATTTTCTGGATGTGGCGGCCCTCAGCAAGGCGGAGGTGGAGGGTTTGCTGGCATCGGCGGCTCTGTTGAAAGACAAGCAGCAACGCGGGGTTCTTCATCCACTGTTGCCAGGGAGGACGTTGGGGCTCCTGTTCCAGAAACCCTCGACGAGAACGCGGGTGTCGTTCGAGGCCGGCATGAACCAGTTGGGTGGCCATGCTCTGGTCCTGCCCATGGCCGACATCCAACTCTCGCGCGGAGAAAGTGTCGCCGATACGGCGCGTGTATTGTCGCGCTATCTCGACGCGATCGTCATCCGCACCTATGACCACGCGATCGTGGAGGAATGGGCGCGGGAAGCGACGATGCCGGTGATCAATGGGCTGACCGATCTGAGCCATCCTTGTCAGGCCCTCTCAGACCTCTTGACCATTCGTGAGAAGAAGGGCCGATTGCAGGGGATCAAGATCGCCTATATCGGCGACGGCAATAATGTGGCGAATTCATTGATCGAGGCAGCGGCGAAGATGGGGATGACCATCACCCTCGGTTGTCCGGAGGGGTATCAGCCGGAGCAGCATGTTGTGGATCGGGCTAGAGTGGAAGCGGCAAAAACTGGTGCGGTGATCGAGATCGGGCACGACCCTCATATCGCGGCGAAGGAAGCGGACGTCATTTACACCGACGTCTGGATCAGCATGGGACGTGAGCGGGAGCATGCGCGACGATTAAAAGTCTTGGCGCCCTATCAAGTGAACAGCCGCCTGTTGCATCGCGCCAAGCCCGATGCGATCGTCATGCATTGTTTACCCGCCCACCGGGGTGAAGAAATCAGTGCCGACGTCCTGGATGGTCCGCAGTCGGTCATCATTGACCAGGCAGAGAATCGGTTGCATATGCAGAAGGCCATCTTAACGAACCTATTAGGCAAGAGGAGTCGAACGAGACGATGAGTCGTGTCATCAAGAAAGTGGTGCTGGCCTATTCAGGCGGACTCGATACCTCTGTGATCTTGAAGTGGCTGCAAGAAACTTACGACTGCGAGGTGATCGCGTTCTGCGCCGATCTTGGGCAAGGCGAAGATCTGCAAGCGATCAAGGCAAAGGCGCAAAAGCTCGGCGTGAAAAAGGTCTATGTCGAGGATCTGCGCGAGACCTTTGTGAAAGACTATGTCTTTCCGATGTTACGCGGGAATGCCATATACGAAGGCTGTTATCTGCTCGGGACCTCGATCGCGCGGCCCCTCATTGCGCGGCGTCAGGCTGAGATTGCGCTCAAAGAAGGCGCCGAGGCGGTGTCGCATGGCTCCACCGGAAAGGGCAACGACCAAGTGCGGTTCGAGCTGACCTATACGGCGCTGGCTCCAAGTCTCAAGATCATCGCGCCTTGGCGTGAATGGACGATGAAGTCGCGGCGCGAATTGATCGAGTATGCCGATCGGCACGGCATTCCCGTGACGGCAACGAAAGCCAAGCCCTATAGCATGGATCTGAATTTGTTCCATGTGAGTTATGAGGGCGGCATTCTCGAAGATCCTTGGGAATCCCCGCCGGATGAAATCTTTCAAATGACGGTGTCGCCGGAGCAGGCGCCGAACAAGCCACTCGAAGTCGAGATTGACTACGAGGCGGGTAATCCGGTGGCTGTCGACGGCAAGAAGATGAGCCCGGCGACGTTGTTGGCGCACCTCAACAAGTTGGGCGGCGCACATGGAGTTGGGCGTGTCGATCTGGTGGAGAATCGCTACGTCGGAATGAAATCTCGCGGGGTCTATGAAACTCCGGGCGGGACGATCCTCCATGTGGCGCATCGCGGAATCGAGTCGTTGACAATGGATCGCGAGGTGTTGCACTTCAGGGACAGTTTGATCCCGAGGTTCGCCGATCTGATTTACAACGGCTATTGGTTCAGCCCTGAACGAGAGATGCTTCAAACCTCGATCGATGCGGCGCAGAAGGACGTGACCGGCACGGCGCGGGTGAAGCTCTATAAGGGGAGTTGCACATTGGCTGGACGCAAGTCGAAGAATTCGCTCTATCGTCTCGACATCGCAACATTTGAAGAGGATGAAGTCTATAACCAGAAAGATGCCGAGGGTTTTATTCGGTTGAACGCGTTGCGGCTGAAAATCAGAGCCCAAAGAAAGAAGGCCTCCTCCTGATGGCACGAGCAACGGGCCGCAGCCCTGCCACGCCGGAAGGTGGAAAAGCTTGGAGCGGGCGGTTCAGACACAAGACGAACCGGTTGGTGGAATCGTTCACCGTATCTGTGTCGGTCGATCGCCGTCTCTACGTCTATGACATTCAGGGTAGCATCGCCCATTGCAAGACGTTAGGGAAGGCGCGCGTGTTGACCGCCTCTGAAACCAGGACGATCGTGCGGGGCCTGGAGTCGGTGAAGACGGAACTGGATCGGGGCCGCTTTCGCTTTACCCCGCAGGATGAAGATATTCACATGGCGATCGAGCGCCGGCTGACAGAATTGATCGGTCCGCTCGGCGGCAAGTTGCACACGGGCCGGAGCCGGAATGACCAGGTCGCGCTGGATATTCGGCTCTATATGCGGGATCACCTCAGTCAGCTCGTGGAGCATCTGGAAAACTTTCAGCGGGTTTTGGTGGCGAAGGGAAAGGCGAATCGAACGGTTGCCATGCCGGGCTATACGCATCTCCAGCGTGCCCAGCCGGTGCTGTTCGCGCATCATCTCTTGGCCTATGTGGAAATGATCGAGCGGGACAAGGGGCGATTTCGCGATGCATCAATGCGCTTGAATGTCATGCCGTTGGGGTCCGGCGCACTTGCGGGGACGAACTACCCACTCGATCGCCGGTTCATCGCTGGTCTGTTGGGCTTTCCCTCCGTGACGCAAAACAGTCTCGATGCCGTGTCCGATCGGGACTTCATCATCGAGGTGGCCTCGGCGCTGTCGATCACGATGATGCACCTGTCCCGGCTCAGTGAAGAATTAATTCTCTGGTCGTCCCAGGAGTTTCAATTCGTTGAGCTTCCCGACGCCTTCTGTACCGGGAGCAGTATGATGCCGCAGAAGAAGAATCCCGATGTGCCGGAATTGGTGCGAGGCAAGACGGGGCGGGTCTATGGCCATTTGGTCAATCTGTTGACGACGCTCAAGGCTCTCCCCTTGAGCTATAATCGAGATCTTCAGGAAGATAAACCGGCACTCTTCGATGCCCTCGATACCGTCACTGCCTCGGTGAAAGTCTTGACGGAACTGATGCGCCGACTCACCGTCAACCGGGACGTTCTCAAGCAAGCGGTTCAGGGTGGTGGGATGCTGGCCACGGAAGTGGCGGACTACCTTGTGACCAGGGGCGTACCATTTCGCGAGGCGCATGCGATCACGGGCCGGCTGGTGCGGGCTGCACTGGATCAAGGCCGCGAACTCACGAGTTTCTCGCTTGAGGAGCTGCGGACATTTTCCGAACGAATTGAAAAGGGTCTGTTCGCTCGGTTGACAGTCACTTCCGCCATCGATCGGAAGTCTCAGGTAGGCGGCACTGCCCGAGCGAGAGTGGAACAGCGCATTCAAGAACTCGAGAGGATGTTCTCATGACGGTGCGGAGGCCGCAAGCAACGTTTATCGTCGTGGGTATGACGATGGGAATGTTGGTGGCCTGCGGGACCGTGGGGTCGCCGATTCCTCCTGAAATGGTCGGTGTGACTCCGACCATTGAGCGGCAAAAGAAGTTAGAGGCGCTTGAAAAGAAACAGCATGAGGCCGCAGCGGCAGCCGAATCGACCGAATCACAACCGGACCTAATGCTACAGGGGCAGGATGTCGATCTCCCCTCGGTACAACCGGTGGGAACCCGGTAATGTTGAGGCTGTCATTTGCTGGACCTGTGTAGCCGGATAAAGCTATACTACCTAATTGCGTAAACGGCTGTGCAGGGATGGCACAGGTTCTTACGGCTATCGAGGCCGATCCTTCGACAGGCTCAGGACAGAGCGGGCAGGGCCGAAGTTCGCTCCGACGAAGAAGTCCGTCCTGAGCGTAGTCGAAGGGACGGCGTGAGACAACCACGAGCGCAGCGCAGAACATTTCAACGAACGTATTGACAATCTCAGCTGGATAGAGGTGAGGAGGATCAATTCATGGAGCTAATCCAACCAGTGCGGCAGAGTCAGCTTATTGGGCAGACGGCAACGATCAAGCATGCACCAGGCAAGCGGCTCTTACTGGTCGATCCCTACCCGCTCAACAATCCCTATCGACTGACCGCTTCTGAGCGCCGTTCGGTATGGTTTCCCAAGCTGAGTTTGCCGACGATTGCGGCCTACACGCCGGAGAATTGGGAAGTCAGTCTGGTCGATGAAGCGGTGCACGAAATCGATTTCGACTTTCCCTGCGACATGGTTGGCATCTCCATGTTTACCTGCTATGCCCACCGGGCCTACGAGATCGCAGCAGAGTTTCGCAAGAGAGGGAAGACGATCGTCATGGGAGGAGTCCATCCCACCTACTGCCCCGACGAAGCGCTTCAACATGCGGATGCGATCGTCTGTGGAGAAGCCGAAGATCTCTGGCCGCAATTGGTCGCGGACTATGAGGCGGGAAAGATGCAGCGCATGTATAAGATGACATCCTTCCCTTCTCTGGAGAATTACAAGAGTCCCCGTGTCGAACTGCTAAGCCCCGACTCGTACATGACGAGACAGTGTAGTTTCACGACCCGTGGGTGCCATTTCGATTGCGAGTTTTGTAGCGTGTCCCCGTTCAACGGAAAGACGACGCGGCGCCGGCCGGTGAAGGAAGTGGTCACTGAGCTTCGAAACGTTCAGCGATGGATTCGTAGCGAGTTGGTCGAGCGGTTGGGCGACGAGCCGCTGTGGAGCGCCATGCTCACCGCGCTTCGGATTCGGGTCGGCATCGAGGACGGCAGTATTGTCGCCTTCGTCGATGACTTGCACAACAGCAACCGTGCCTATTGTCGTGAGCTCTGGGCCGCGCTGAAGCCGCTCAAGATTAAATGGGGCTGCCAGGCCACGATGTTCCTCGCTGACGACGAGGAGATGGTCAAGCTTGCGGCAGAAAGTGGCTGCGTGTCGGTCTTCGTCGGGATGGAATCGCTCGATGAAGATGCATTGGATGAAACGAACAAGCCCTTTAACCGGGTTCTGAAGTTCTCCAAGGAGATCAAGATGTTCCATGATTATGGGATCATGGTGAATCCCGGGATCGTATTCGGATTCGACAGCGACGATGTGACCGTGTTCGAACGGGCCGTCGATTTCTTGACAAAGAACAAGGTGGAATTGGCGTACTTCAACGTGTTGACACCTCTTCCTGGAACGCAGTTGTTCGACCGCTTCGAAAAGTCCGGCCGTATCTTCGATAGGGATTGGGCGAAGTACGACGGCAAGCATGTGGTGTTCCAGCCGAGCCGGATGACGGTCGAGCAGTTACTGGACGGATTCCACTGGGCCAATCATGAGTTCTATTCGATCCCCTCGATCTGGAAACGGCTCTCGGGCACGAGTCAACGATTCATTCCGCGATTGGAAATGAATCGGGAATTCCGGAAGTTGGTCAAGAGAACCTGCCCCAAAGCGTCCCTGTCGCCGCTCGCGGGGGTGTTGAAGAATCTCCAAGCGAAGCTCCCGGTGTTGGACAAGGAGCAATTGATTCCTAGCGCGCTGCATGCACTGAAACAGGCGTTAGATCCGAACACGCTCTCGGCACAACAGTTGATATTCCACATCAAGGCCAAGCGGCATGATAAGTTCGCTGCGCTGTTCGTGGATCTTGAGGGTACCCTTGATCGCCTGAATGCTTTGGAATTGATTAAGCGGATCAAGGAAGCGGCCAATCAGGCACGCATGGACATCATCGTCAACTTCGAACACCTCAAGCTGGCGACGCCAGACGCCCTCAAAGCGTTAGTGGATTCAAATGCAATGAAGGTAGCCATTCCGAATGTGAAGGTCCGCTATCGTAAATTCAAGGATGCGTTCGAGGCCTCCTTGCAGGGTTTCCCGCTCGCAGGCATCGAGCATCTCAACGAAGATTTGCAGGATGCATAATTTCGAATATCGACATGGCGAACTCTATTGTGAACAGGTGCCGGTCAGCCGGATTGCGAAGGAGGTCGGCACACCGTGCTATATCTACAGCTACGCGACCCTCGTTCGTCATTTCCGGGCCTATGATGGGGCCTTCAAGAGCGTACCCCATGTGATTGCCTTCGCCATGAAGGCCAATTCCAATATCGCGATCCTCCGCCTTATGGCAAAGGAGGGGAGCGGGGTGGATATCGTGTCAGGCGGGGAACTCTTTCGGGCGCTCAAGGCGGGCGTTCCCCCCTCAAAGATTGTCTTCGCGGGTGTCGGCAAGAGCGCGGAGGAGATTCGCGAAGCCTTGAAGGCCGACGTACTCATGTTCAATGTCGAGTCCTCGGCCGAACTGCAGGCGCTTAATGAAGTGGCTGTCTCCGTCGGGACCAAGGCACGAGTTGCTCTCCGTATCAATCCTGACATTGATCCGAAAACGCACCCCTACATTTCGACCGGTCTCAAGAAGAGCAAGTTCGGGATTGCCGCCGACCGGGCGCTCGAAGAATTCACACTGGCTTCCTCGCTTGCCAACATCGATGTCGTCGGGGTTCATAAGCATATTGGGTCACAGTTGACGGAAGTCACGCCGTTTGTCGAGGCCGTGAAGAAGGTGGTGAAGTTGGTCGGAGCTTTGAAGGCTCAAGGAATCAACATCCGGTACGTCAATATCGGCGGAGGCCTCGGCATTACCTACTCGGATGAAACGCCGCCGTTACCACAAGATTTGGCGGATGCCGTGTCGCCGCTGCTGCAGGACTTGAATGTCACCCTCATCATGGAACCTGGCCGCGTCATCGTCGGCAATGCCGGCATTCTCGTCACGAAAGTGTTGTATCGGAAGGATGGCGAAGCGAAACGGTTTATTATTGTCGATGCGGCGATGAACGACCTGATCAGGCCAAGCCTCTACGGGGCCTATCACGAGATTCGCCCCTTGTCACAGGCGGTGCTGCAGCGGCCCAAGCATCAGGTTGATGTTGTGGGCCCGGTCTGTGAGTCCGGCGATTTTCTGGCGAAGGACCGGTCATTGCCGGAGGTTAATCCGGGGGACATGCTTGCGGTGATGAGCGCGGGGGCCTATGGATTTGTGATGGCCTCCAATTACAATTCGAGACCGCGGGTACCGGAAGTTCTGATCAGAGATGGGGAGATCCACGTCATCAAGACCAGAGAGACATACGACGACTTGGTAAAGGGCGAAACGATTCCGGCATTCCTCGATTGAGGAGTGAGCGTTGCAGCGAAGGAGTGAGCATGTTTACGGGTGCATTGATCGCCATTGTGACCCCGTTCCGGAATGGCAAAGTCGACGAGCGGGCCTTCGGCGATCTTATAGAATGGCAAATTACCAACGGAACGAGCGGGATTGTGCCCTGCGGCACCACCGGTGAATCCGCCACCCTCTCACACCAGGAACACCACCGCGTGGTCGAATTGACCGTCGAGGTGGTCAATCGGCGCATCCCCGTGATCGCCGGGGCTGGTTCCAACAGCACGGCGGAAGCGGTGTCACTGACAAAGCATGCCAAGCAGGCGGGAGCCGATGGGGCGCTGCTCATTACGCCGTACTATAACAAGCCGACGCAGGAGGGATTGTATCGGCACTACAAAACAATCGCGGAGTCTGTGGATCTTCCACAGATCCTGTATAACATTCCCGGCCGGACCGGCGTGAACATGCTGCCGTCCACTGTCGCAAGGCTTTGTGGACTACAGAACATTGTCGGGATCAAAGAGGGCAGCGGATCAGTCCAGCAGGCTTCTGAGATTGCAAGTACGTGTGGCGACCGGATGACGGTCCTTGCCGGCGATGATGCCCTGACATTGCCCATGATGGCAGTCGGAGGAAAAGGTGTTATTAGCGTCACGTCGAACATCGTCCCATCCGAGATGGCTCAATTGGTTAAGGCTTTTCTAAGCGGGCGGATTGAAGAGGCGCGTCGGATTCATTTCGCATTGTCGCCGCTCTTTACGGCGCTTTTTTACGAGACCAATCCGATTCCGGTGAAAACCGCGTTAGGCATGATGGGGAAAATCGATCCAGAATTGCGGCTGCCGCTCTGTGCCATGGCGACTGAGACGAGGGACCAACTCACACGAGCACTAAAGGATGCAGGCCTCATTTAGTAACCCGACGGCCTTGGCTCGTATATTCATTCTATGATCAACGTCATTGTCGCAGGGGCTGCCGGTCGCATGGGCTGCCGGCTGGTTGCCCTTATTAAAGATTCGACCACCCTCACGCTTGCTGGTGCGATCGAAGAGAAAGGCCATTACGCTGTGGGTGACGATGCCGGGGAAACAGCGGGTTGTGGCCGTGCCGGCATACCGATCACCGACGATTTCGCAGCGCTCCTCGACAGAGGCGAAGTGGTCGTCGATTTCTCCGCTCCTGAGGCGACCCTAGATCATTTACGTACCGTGGCGCAACATCGACGAGCCATGGTGATCGGCACGACGGGGTTTACCGCTCCCCAAGTCGAAGAGCTAAAATCGTTGGCGAGTCAAGTTCCCTGCGTGTTGTCCCCCAACATGAGCGTGGGTATCAATCTGATCTACAAGGTCATCAGCGAGATGGCAAAAACGCTGGGGGATGACTACGACATTGAAGTGATTGAAGCCCATCATCGTTTAAAAAAAGATGCGCCGAGTGGGACGGCGCTCAAGATTGCGGAAGTCTTGGCTAAGGCCGTGAGTCGTGATCTAGATCAGGTCGGCGTTTATGCCAGAAAAGGCCTTATCGGGGAACGCAAGAAGGGTGAGATTGGAATTCAAACAATCCGCGCCGGCGACATTGTCGGGGACCACACGATTCTCTTTGGCGGGATGGGTGAACGCATCGAAGTGACGCATCGAGCGAGTAGCCGGGATACCTTCGCGGGAGGCGCTTTGCGTGCCGCTCGGTGGGTGGTTCGGCAGCCACCAGGCCTGTACGACATGATGGATGTGCTGAGTCTCCGATAGGTCCTCGCTCCTGTTCCAGAGCCTATATCGTGAGCCTGGCCAGCATCAATCTGCTTCCGCAAGGGAGTCTCTACCGAAACTCCTCCGGTCTATATCAACCAAGCAATGCGGAGATGTGGGCTTGAATGAAGAGCGAAGCAGGATGATCTCTGGGACTAGCGCAGGCTTGCGGGGGAGGGGAATACAGCACGAGTTACCGACTGACTTCTTCAAGATCCCGCTTGCTAGTGGGATTGAGAGCCGTGGTTCTTCGTTTGGAGATTGCTGCAGATAGACGCGTGTAAATCTCCTGGGCGGAGTCCGCCCAATCAGTATTGGGCGAATACCCACGGAAAGCGGCTTTGGCTGCTTTCCGCTCATCGTACGTGAGCGGTTTCGGCTCTGTCATCGCGCGGGTTAATGTCTCGCGGTAATAGGCCGAGGTTCTTGGTCCGCTGATTTCCGGCGTCCACAGTTCAAGCACGCAAACACTGTGATCGCAAGCCCTGCGTTCAGATCCACTGCCCGTTCCGGTAACATTGCCCCGCGGCATTTATCGCAAATTGTCATGTTGCACTTTACCATGCTGGAAAAGAGAAGCATATCCATCTGAAGTACTGGGTGCTGCGTGAAAATGGGCCTTCCGCCCACATACAGCTAGGCCATTTGCGTCGAGGGTATGAATGAGAATTCGGCAACTTACTTGAAAGAACAACGTCTGGAGTTCTTGACAGCGGTGATTCTGTCCCATAGGATTGTGGCATAAGGAAGAGCACCCACTATGTATAGAGTAATCCTCATTCTTGGGCTACTTGTAGTGCTGTACTTCCTGCTTCGGAAGGCTCTTCGGGGGCTCAAGGGCCAAGGGCAGCCAGAGCGTCTTGCTCCTGGAAAGGATCAGATGGTCCAGGATCCCGTCTGCCTGGTGTTTGTTCCAAGGGGAGTAGCGGTGACGGAAGATATTGGGGGGCAGACCTATTACTTCTGCAGCCG
Source organism: Nitrospirota bacterium (assembly GCA_016200355.1). GTDB lineage: Bacteria > Nitrospirota > Nitrospiria > Nitrospirales > Nitrospiraceae > Palsa-1315. The sequence continues at coordinate 20,579 of JACQEY010000239.1, read as the reverse complement.
ATCTTGCGCGCACAAGTTTCAGGAAAAACTCGCGGGCTAACAACCTGAATAGCTGGAGTCAGAAAGCTTTTCTTCTTTGTCGAATTTGAGCGTGATCTGGCACTGATTAGGGGAGAAGTTAAAGAGAGGCAGACCTGATTTGCCACCGGCGATGCGATAGTAAGTCCAGGTTTCGCCGCCAAAAAACCTCGTGGCCTTGCCGCTCGGTGCTCCCCAGTTCTTCTCAAACCAAGCCTTGTCCTTGCCTTGAAGCTCAGCCGGTTTGAGCGATTGTTCAAGATAGGGGTTGCTACCGCCGCAGCCGGTCAGGGCCAGACTGAATAGGAGCAACCAAGCTAATCGTTGCATCATGCACTCTCCTCGGTCGTTATAGATACAAGCGTAGAAACGAGCCTATAATGAATGGCCGGATTTTAACCGGCAGTCTAGGGCCTGTCAAACTGGCGTATGTCGGCAGATGATTGCAGCCAGGTTGAGTTCTTCATAGAATAACCGATAATGAACCGATCACAAGGATTTCTCATCTCGACAGAAAGGACAAGGCCATGAAATTCTTTCTTGATACTGCCAATGTTAAGGAAATTCAGGAGGCGGCCAGCCTCGGACTTCTTGACGGGGTGACCACGAATCCGTCGCTTGTCGCCAAAGAAGGGCGCAGCTTTAAGGAAATGCTCGTTGAAATTTGCAACATCGTGGATGGGCCGATCAGTGCAGAAGTCGTCAGCCTTGAAGCCGATGCCATGGTGAAGGAAGGGAAAGGACTTGCGAAGATCCATAAGAATATTGTCGTAAAGGTGCCTTTGATTGCGGAGGGATTGAAGGCCACCAAAAGATTAGCAGCCGAGGGTATCAAGGTAAATGTCACATTGTGCTTTTCTCCAACCCAGGCGCTTCTCGCGGCGAAAGCTGGCGCCTGGTGCGTCTCACCCTTCATCGGCCGGCTTGATGACATCAGTTCAAACGGGATGGAATTGATCCGCCAGATCCTGACCATCTACCGCAATTATGACTATAAAACCCTGGTGCTGGTAGCCAGCGTGCGCCATCCTCAGCACGTCGTTGAGGCTGCGCTAGCTGGTGGGCATATTTGCACAATGCCCTTTTCGATTTTTCAGCAGATGGTGAAACATCCACTGACTGATAGCGGGCTCAAGAAGTTCCTGGCGGATTGGGAGGCTCAGACCAAGAAGTAAGGCCTATTGGCCGGCTTGTGCGCCTGCCAACCCGGCAAGTTGCTGTCGCGCAGTGGCAAAGATGTGGTGAAACATTGGCCTGGTCAATCGTCCAGTGAAGGTGTTTTGCTGGCTTGGATGGTATGAGCCGATCAGTGTAATGTCCCATGGAAGGATCTGGACGATACCATGGGAAAATTTCTGGAGCGGTGAGGGAAGTTGCTGTCCCTCATCGCGGCAGACTTTCAAATAGTGATCGAACGCAATCTTGCCCAGCGCCACCACCACTCGAATCTTCTGTAACGACCGGAGCTCTTCGCGCAGGTAGGGGCGGCAGGCCTTAAATTCTTCAGGGGCTGGTTTATTGTCAGGCGGTGCGCAACGGACCGTGGCACCAATGTAACAATCCGATAGTTTCAGTCCATCATCCCGGTGATGAGAGTGGGGTTGGTTGGCGAAGCCAAATCGATATAAGGCGTCATACAACCAATCCCCGCTGCGGTCGCCTGTAAATACCCGCCCGGTTCGGTTGCCGCCGTGGGCGGCCGGCGCCAGCCCGAGTACGTAGAGGCGCGCGTGCGAGTCTCCAAATCCGGGGACCGGACGTCCCCAATAGGTCCAGTCCTCAAATTGCTTTCGTTTCTCTGCGGCGATCGTCTCCCGATAGGTGACAAGCCGTGAACAGGCTGTGCAGTGGGTGATGCGATCGTTGAGGAGGGTCAGTGCATGCATAGTCGCGCAGTTTAGCATGGATCTGAAAGTCGATCATGCTTGCCGGTCCCTCATCAGGCTGTTAGCATACATTCCAGATTTCGGATTGCTCACCGCATGTAGGAGGCAGGGTTGGTATGACGGCATGGGTTAGACGAATACTAATGCTCAGTGGGTTGTGGGTGATGGTCACGCTTCCGATTGCGACAGGAGCACAGCCGCAACCCGAACATTCCGAGGCGAAGGAGAGCACGCCTCGATCTGGAGTCAATGGAGAACCAGAGCGAGATGCTACTTTGCTCGATCCCCTTGACGACCCCAACGAGCCAGAAGATCGCCTCGTCATTCTTCCGGAAATCAAGCGAGATGGAGAGCGCTACTTTCTCAGTTCGTTCAAGCTGCCTGACAAACTGACCTTTGCCGGCCAACCGGTCCCGCTGGATAATTGGCAGGTGCGTGAACGCATCGAGTACGAGTTCTATCAATTCTTAGAAGACCAGGGCGAAAGTATCATCCTCGCCAAACGAACCGGACGCTGTTTCCCTCCTGCCGAAAAACAGCTGGCCGATGCCGGATTGCCGGACGATCTCAAGTATATGCTGCTGGTGGAGAGCAAATGCGTGGCCGCCGCCTATTCAAAGGCGAAAGCGTCCGGGCCGTGGCAGTTTATCCCTTCCACGGGGCGACGCTATCGTCTCAAGAGCGACGCGGTCCGCGACGATCGCCGCAATTTAGAAATGTCGACGGAAGCAGCGGTCAAGTATTTGCGCTATCTCAAGGATTTCAAGGAAAACGATTGGTTCATGGCCATGGCCTCGTACAATGCAGGTGAAGAACGAGTTCGTCGGTTATTGAAGGACCAGAATATTACCGACTATTGGAAGATGCATGGGCCACGGGAGACGATGCGCTATGTCCCGAGAATCATCGCCGCCAAGGAAATCTACTCGCAGCCGGAAAAGTATTTGGGTCTGAGCAAGAAAGACTTGTATATGCCGATGGAAACTGAAACGGTTACCGTCAACGTGAAAGACTCCCAACGAGCCCTCACCTCGATTGCCGAAGAATTTGGGACGTACTTCTTGGAACTTAAGATGCTAAATCCTGAATTCAAGAAGGATATGCTCCCACGCGGGACCTATCAGATGAAAGTCCCACGGCAGACTTGTCCCACCCGTTGCTTCAAGCAGGATAAGACTCCCTAGTCCATCACCAGCGTTATCGGAAGGTTAAGGCTGAGGCCAAGGCTGAGATGAGGAAAGTCAGGTCTTCGCTCAACCTTAACCTTGACCTCAGCCTGCCTCGCGCGGCTATCCGGCCACTTCTGAAAAAACTCATCGTTCGAGGGCTGGACGCGGTCGATGCCCGGAAGGCGGTCGGTCGCGCCATCTCCAGAAACGGCGAGGAGCTGGTCATCGGCCGGCGTCGGTATGACTTGCGTCGCTATGAGCGTGTGGTCGTGCTCGGGGCTGGAAAGGCCACGGCCTCCATGGCCCAGGCAATAGAACAGCGGCTGGGACCTCGGCTGCAGGGCGGATTTGTCGTGGTCAAGCACGGCCATGGTTTGCCTACGAAACAGATCGTCGTGGTGGAGGCCGGTCATCCAGTTCCCGATCGGTCCGGTCAGCGGGCGGCGGCCAGGCTCCGTGCCATGGCGACAGAACTTGGTCGACACGATCTCTTGATCGTGCTCCTGTCGGGCGGTGCGTCCAGTTTACTGCCTGCACCTGTCGCAGGGGTTACGCTGGCCGACAAGCAGCGGACCACACAGAAACTCTTGCGATGCGGGGCGAGTATTGGCGACATCAATACCGTTCGGAAACATCTCTCGCGCATTAAAGGCGGACGTCTCGCCGAGTCGACCGAGGCCACCGTTGTAACCGTGATTCTGTCCGATGTGCTGGGCGACGACCTCAGCGCCATTGCCTCAGGGCCGACAGCCCCAGACCCGACAACCTATCAAGACGCGGTCGCGATTCTAAAACGCTATCGCATTTGGCAGGCTGTCCCTCAACGCGTGCGTCGGCATCTTGACCGTGGATGCCAGGGACTCGTGAGTGAGACTCCGAAACCAGGCTCCCCTCTGTTTCGTCGCGTCCATCATCATATCATCGGGAACAACGTAGCGGCCGTTACGGCTGTGGCCCGCGCGGCCAGAGAGGCAGGTCTGCGAACCCTTGTGCTTAGGTCGGCTTTAACAGGAGAGGCATGCGAAGAAGGGCAGCGGTTTGGTGCCCTGGCGAAAAACATTGTGCGCAAAGGCAAACCGCTACAGAGGCCCTGCTGTGTAGTGGCCGGTGGGGAAACCACCGTGACCGTCACCGGAAAGGGAACTGGCGGGAGGGCGCAAGAATTCTCCGTGGCTGCCGCTCTGGAGATCGCCGGTCTGACCAAGGTGTGGGTGGCGGCGATCGGCACCGACGGCACCGACGGTCCAACCGATGCGGCCGGCGCCGTGATCGATGGCAAGACCTTGGCGCGCGCACAAGGTCTCTCGGTGGATCTCAAGGGGGCGTTGAAATGCCACAATACCTATCCTGCATTGAAGCAGCTCCATCAGCTCATCGTCACCGGTCCCACCGGTACGAACGTGAATGATCTTTACCTTCTCCTCGTGCTGTAGCAGGCGCTGAAAAAACCCGCCAGCGTATGAAGACCGTTATTTGGTTTGTTTGGTCTGTCTCATTTGTTTGGTTGAACGAAACTAACCAGATGAACCAAATTAAGCAGATACACAAAACGAACCAGACCAACCGGATGGACTAGACAGACCAGACTTGTCCCAGACATGCGGACCAGTGAAGTTCTGGCGCACCCCCATAGTTTTTCCGCAGCCTGCTAGGTAGTATCCAGTTCAATGGATCGCCCTCTCCTTCTTCCCTTGGCCGCCTGCACTCAACCATCTCTTGTTGGGGGGAAAGCCGTAGGCTTAGCGCGTCTGCTCGCCGGAGGATTCCCTGTTCCCTCCGGATTCTGCGTGACGACGGAGGCCTACGATCACGCGCTTCGCGCGCCGGACTTTTCTCCAGCAGAACAGTGGCAGGCTGCCCTGCATTCCTCCGGAGTCGAACGCCAACGGATACTTTCCCACTGTCACACCATCATTCGGAACTACGGCATCGCTGAACTGACGGCGCAGATCGTCGAACAGGTGCGACGGTTGGATCTTCCATCGCATGGGTTGTGGGCGGTGAGGTCGTCTGCGACGAACGAGGATGGAGCGCAGGCGAGCTTTGCCGGAGTCTACCGTACGCGCCTTGGTATCACGCTGAAGGAAATGGGCTTGGCGGTGAAGGATCTCTGGCTGTCGATCTGGGATGAGCGGGTTCTGAATTATCATGCGGCCTCAGGATTGAGCGGAGCTCCTCCCGCCATGGCCGTCGTAATCCAACCGCTGTTAGAGGCGCAAGCAGCCGGTGTCGCCTATTCCGTCCATCCTCTCACAGGCAGAACGACCCAGGTGATGATCAATGCGGTTGCGGGGCTTGCGGCAGCCCTCGTCGATGGGCGCGCAACCCCAGACCAGTATGTGGTCGAGATGGCCGAGAACAGTCAGCCCAACCGGATCAGCGAACGGATGATCAGCAGGCAGACTCAGGCGTTGCGGGGGACCGGCCAGGGTCTTTGCGAAGTGCCGCTGTCGCAGGATGCAGTTGGGCGCGCAACGTTGTCGGACAACCAACTGTTTGACCTGGCCCGTACGGCCAAGCAGATTGAAAAGACATTCGGGCATCCAATGGATATCGAATGGCTCTACGACGATCATAGACTATGGCTGCTCCAAGCCCGTCCCATCTCGACTCTGACTCGATCCACGCCGCTGACCAATGATGACTGCGAATGGTCGCGAGCCAACTTCAAAGAGACCATGCCGGAACTGCCGAGCCCACTTGGGCTGTCGTTTCTCGAGCTGTTCATGGAGCGCCACATTATTTTACCCTATCGGCGCCTGGGCTGCCGAATTCCCGAAGGGATCTCATCGGTCCGCACGTTCCAGGGACGGCCCTACATCAATATGACGCTGTTTCATTCCCTCATCACACAACTACGGGGAGATCCCTCCTTGTTGGTGGAGCAGATGGGAGGGGAAATCCTTGGCAGGGTGCCGGAGGCTCGCCCGCTCGGGTGGTTCGCGCTCGCCCGTGCCGGCGTCGTGATGATGGCCGAGATGAGAAAGGCGGTGCACTACGGGCCGGCCTGGTTTACGTACATGAAAGCGATGGCGGCCGAGCATCGCGCCGATCGACTTCGGACTCTCTCCGGCGAAGACATCGTCCTGCGCCTCGATGCCATCGGACAATGGCTTGATGAACACGAACTGACGTTTGCCATTGCGGGAGGCGTGTCGCAGTGTTTGCAGGCGTTGGGCGGCTTGCTGCCTCGCTGGTTAGGCGAAGACTGGAGAGCATTGCTGAACGGGGCCTTGCAGGGCCAGGCGGCGGCGATCAGCGCGCAACAGATTGTCCGGTTGGCGGAAATAGCGGACATGGTCCGACGTGACCCTTCAGTGACTTCGCTGTTCACCGCAGAGAGGTGGAACCCGATCGAGGTTCGTCAAAAGCTCGATGGAACCGACGTACTGCGTGCCTTTAACCGGTACCTCGACGACTATGGCCACCGAGGGGTCGGTGAGTCGGATGTCATGGCGCCTCGGTTCGCAGATCGGCCCGAGTTGCTGCTGACGGTATTGCGAACGCAGATTCTGGCTCCAACCAGCGCCACTCCGGCGGACATTCTTCAGCGCCAAACAATGGTACGGGAACAGGCGCTCGCAGAGATTCGCGCCAGGTTCGGATGGCGACTCCATCGGTGGGCCGTTTTTTCTTGGTGGTATCGACGGCTATGCCGGTTCTTCGCCCTGCGGGAGGCGAACCGGCATCATCTGATGTACTACTCGGCAGCGGCACGTAGCCTCCTGCTTCGCTTGGGTGAATGGCTGGTCGAACGGGGGCAACTCTCGTCGCAGGAAGATATTTTTTACTTCAAGATCGAGGAACGCCCAGAACTGTTAGCCACAGGATCAAGTCACTGGCAAGGGATCATTCAGGCTCGCCGGGCCGAGCGGGACCGTTATGCCGCGACCAGTGTTCCAGATACGATTCAGGATTGGAATGATATGGTCCGAGGCAAGGACGCTTCTTCCGTTGAGGCTTCGGAGGGGATACTGCGTGGTATTCCCATCAGTGGGGGACAGGTCGTGGGACCGATCCGTTTCGTCCGATCGATGGAAGATTGGAGCCGAGTCTGCCGTGGCGACATTCTCGTGGTCCCAGTTATCGACCCCGGCATGGCACCATTGTTTGGTATAGCAGCAGGGCTGGTCGCCGAGATGGGCGGGACACTCTCGCACGGGGCCATCATTGCCCGCGAATACGGATTGCCGACAGTGGCGAATGTGCCAGGCATTACCAGCAGGCTCAAGGAAGGTGATCAAGTTAGCTTGGATGCGGAGCGAGGAGAGATTATCGTCCAAGGGCGAGAAGGAGATTTGTTTGCGAGGTCGGAACCATCCAGCAAATCATGATGCGATGTTGTAGGCCTGAATGTCTCTAGCATTTTGTGGTCTTGACCTTTCAAGGGAGTTTACGTATTCTTCAAATTTGTTTTTTCCTCATCGCAACTTCCAACAACCGGGTCGAATATGGTGCGGTGGCATGACGTGGACGGTCACCCATGATTGATGGCACGGACTTTGGTGTGGGAGTTCTCGTCGGAGCTGTCCTCGGTGCGCTGATCATCGGGTTCTGGATTGCGTCCCGCGTACGCGCGAATGTACAAGCACAACTACTGGCCGCCGGCGAACGGGCACAACGGGCAGAATCGCTGGCAGAGGAATTGCGCCGCCAGGCACTACAAGATCGCCTCGACCTCGATCGAGTCAGACAGGATCTTTCGGAGGCCTCTCAGGCCCGTGCAGTGGCGGAGACGAGGGCCGCTGAGGCCGCGCTCCATCTCAATGAACAAAAGGCTTTGCTGGGCCAGGCCCGGCAGGAATTGGCCGAGACCTTCCAAGCGCTTTCCGGCGAAGCCCTCAAACAGAATAACGAAGCCTTTTTGAACCTCGCGCGTAGTTCATTCGAAACGCTCCAGTCCGAGGCCAAGGGCGATCTCGCGCAGCGGCAGCAGGCGATCGATAGTCTGGTCAAGCCCCTCCAAGACTCGCTGTCTCGATACGACGACCAACTCCGGCAGCTGGAGCAATCGAGGCAAGCGGCCTATGGAGGCCTCGATCAGCATCTCAAGCTCCTGACCGAGTCGCAGCAGCGACTGCAGTCGGAGACCGGTAACCTTGTGAAGGCGCTACGCGCACCGGCCATCCGCGGCCAATGGGGTGAGATCACGCTCGAACGCGTGGCTGAGCTGGCCGGCATGGTGGCGCATTGCGATTTTTTCGAGCAGGAATCCATCACAGTCGATGGCGGACGACTCCGTCCCGACATGGTGGTCCAGTTGCCGGGTGGGCGGCAGATCATTGTGGATGCCAAGACGGTGTTGGCAGGTTACCTGGATGCGCATGAAGCCTCGACCGAGGAGCAACGTCTTGAAGGGATGCGCCGTCATGCTGCGCAGGTGCGGTCACGCATGGATGAACTGAGTCTGAAAGCCTACTGGAATCAGTTCGCGCAGGCACCGGAGTTTGTCGTGCTCTTCTTACCGGGCGAACAGTTTCTCGGCGCCGCACTCGAACATGATCCACGACTCATTGAGGACGGATTCCTTCGAAGCGTGGTCCTTGCCACCCCTACGACGCTCATGGCGCTCTTACGGGCGGTCGCCTACGGATGGCGGCAGGAGCGATTGACAGAGCATGCCGAGGAAGCCGGACGGTTGGGGAAGGATCTCTACGAACGGATGGCTGTGCTGACAGAGCATTTGAACGACGTCGGGCAGGCACTCGGGAAGAGTGTCCTGGCCTACAACAAAGCGATTGGGTCGCTCGAAACGAGAGTCTTGCCGGCGGCCCGCCGGTTCAAGGAGCTCGGCGTCTCGTCGGAGAAAGAGATCCCCATGTTGGACCCGGTGGAACTGGTCTCGCGCAAGGCGTTGCCGTTTGACAGTGAATAAGGAGCTCATGATGGCCGACGAGCAGGCGATGGTAGAAGCCTTCCATCAGACGTTCGATATCGTCGTCAATTCAACCCCGAGGGTCGTCGATGGACGGACGCGCGAACTGCGCATCAAACTTATTCAGGAAGAATTCGATGAGCTGAAAGAGGCTCTCGTGGCAGAAGATCTTTCCTCCATTGCCAAGGAAATGGCCGACCTCCTCTACGTCGTCTACGGCACCGCGGTGTCCTATGGCATCGATATGGATCCAGTCTTTCGAGAAGTCCATCGGTCCAACATGAGCAAAGTCGGTGGCTATAAACGCGAAGATGGGAAATGGGTGAAGCCGGCCACCTATTCGCCGGCACGCATTGAACCGATTGTGGCTGAGCAGGGGCCGGCGTAGCGCAAGGCCCGTTCTGGTTCATGAAAGAATTGCACTGTCCAATTTGCGGAACTCCGTTCGTTCGCGTGACCTACCAGAAGGGTAAGGTCGAGCGCCTGTTGAGCCGCGTCAATATGTTTCCATTTCGATGCCAGCTGTGTACGAATCGTTTTCGTGCATTTCATTCCGGTGCGCGCCATAATACGCAGGCGTTTGATCGGCGTCAGTACGCACGCCTTAGGGCCTCCATCGAAGCCCGGGTCTTTGACCACAAGCAGCTGCCACTGACCAACCAAATCACTGATATTTCGATGGATGGCTGCGCCCTGCAAACGACGGGGTTCTCGAAGGGGGCCTTTATCGAATTGGTCTTGAAGCCAACGGTGGAGGAGGAAACGATCCGTATTGAGACGGCGATGGTCTGTTCCGTCCAGCCGTCATCAATAGGTATCCGTTTTCTGGAGGTTCCACCGGAACATCACCGCCGTCTAGGCCAGGTCGTCCTCGGGCTCTTAGTCAGTCAAGGGCTTGATTCCACGCTCAACGCGTAGGCCACTCTTTCCACCAGGCAGTTTCACCAGCAGATTATCGATCAAGCGGATCGACCCGATCCTGACTGCGCCCAAGAGTACGGCAGGAGCCGAGACGACGGACAGAGGTTCCAGACTGTCCGGATCGCAGACGGCCAAGTACTCGACATGGATGGTGGGGGCCTGTTCGATGGTCTGCCTCATGACCCGCTCGATCGCAGCCACATCGAGCATCCCACCCACGATCATCTGTTTACCAGCTTGGAGTGCCTGAGAGAGCAAGGGGGCAATCCGACGTTCGTCGGTGCTGAGATAGACGTTGCGCGAACTCATGGCCAGACCATCCTGCTCTCTGACCGTTGGGCGCACTTGAATCGTCACGCCGAGATTGAGATCCCCCACAAGTTGCCGAACCAGCGCGGCTTGCTGGTAATCTTTCTGGCCGAACAAGGCGAGATGGGGGTGTACGATTCCGAAGAGCTTTGTCACCACCGTGGCGACGCCGGCGAAGTGATGAGGTCTGGCTTCGCCTTCCCATCGGCGCGCGAGCACCGGCACTGTCACGGTCGTTTGGAAGCCCTCGGGATACATGGTCAGGGCCGTGGGTTCAAAACAGACATCCACCCCTTCCTCGCGGCACAGTGCACGATCGCGGGCAATCGGGCGGGGATACGCGGATAAGTCTTCAGTCGGACTGAACTGTGCCGGGTTTACGAAGATACTCACGACGAGCGCATCGCATCGTAATCGTGCGGCTCGAATGAGGGAGCGATGGCCGTCATGCAGCGCACCCATTGTGGGCACGAACCCGATGGTGACGCCTTCCCGGCGTAGTCGTTCGCTCCATGCAGCCATGGAGCGCGTGGTGCGTATAATCTTCATGAGCCTGGGGGTGGGCTGCAAGCAGGGCGAGACCCGTAGCGAGTCGAGGGCTGAGGAAAGAGGAGGTGGACTTCAGGCTGCCTCCCGACATCGGCGAGCAATTGGCTGATTGTGCGCTGGAGTAACGGATGTACGAACAGCGGATCGAGTTCGCTCAGCGGCATGAGAACGAACCGGCGATTGTGCATGCGAGGATGCGGCACCACGAGATCTGGTTCGTTGATGATTCGTTGGCCGTAGAACAAGATGTCCAGGTCGATGGTCCTGGGACCTAACCGGTTTTCCTCATCACGCCCGAGCGAGCGCTCGATCTCACGGAGTATATCCAAGAGGCTCTTCGGCGTGACATCTGTCTCAAGCTGAACAACGCCGTTCAAGAACCAGCCATCGCCAGGCTGGGCATGATCGTTCACGGGCTCGGTTTCATAGAGCAGCGATATCCCCGAGAGTTGGGAGTGTGGCAGCAGGCTCAGCAAGGTCACCGCACGATCGCAGAAGTCGACTCGATCGCCGACGTTCGACCCAAACCCGATGAAGACCGTCTCCATAAATCAGTCAGGGGTTAGGCGTGAGGCGTGAGGAGTGAGGGGTTGGTCAAGAGTTACTTCACCTTACCCCTTACCCTTCACCCCTTATTGCACTAGAACCCCGCCTTCTTAATTCGCTCTACCGCTTCCGCCAATCGCTCTTTCGACGTACATACAGTCATCCTGATATATCCTTCGCCCGGCGCGCCGAAGCCGTTGCCTGGAGTCGTCACGATTCCAGCTTTCTCCAGCAAGTGAGCCGTGAAGGAAGCGGAGGTGTATCCCTTCGGCACGGTGACCCAGATGTAGAACGCGGCCGGTGGAGGATCTACCTCAAGCCCGAGCCGTTTGAGGCCTGGGACCAGAGTGTCGCGCCGCTCCTGATAGATCTTGCGCAAGCCATCCGTCACAGAATCATCCAGGCTAAGCGCGGTAATGCCTGCCTCCTGAATGGCCTGGAAACAGCCGGAATCGAGGTTGCTCTTTACCTTGCCGAGTCCAGACAACACCTGCTTGTGCCCGACAGCAAACCCGATGCGCCAGCCGGTCATGTTGTACGTCTTCGACAGCGAGTGGAACTCGATCCCCACATCCTTCGCGCCATCGACTTCCATGAAGCTTGCAGGGGGCTTGCCGTCGTAGAAAATCTCCGAATAGGCTGCGTCGTGGCAGACGATGATCTGGTTCTCCTGGGCGAAGTCCACCACTTGCTTAAAGTAGTCTTTGCTCATGATGACCGATGTCGGGTTGTTCGGCGAATTCAAGAACATCAGCTTCGCCTTCTTTGCCACGTCCTTGGGAATGGCCTTCAAGTCTGGCAAGAAACCATTCTGCTTCGTGAGCGGCATGAGGTGCGAGACGCCTCCGGCGAAGCTGGTACCGACGGGATAGACTGGATAGCCTGGGCTCGGGACCAACACGATATCGCCCGGATCGACGAATGCGAGTGGAATATGCCCGATGCCTTCCTTCGATCCGATCAGTGTCAGGACTTCGTTCGCCGGATCGAGCATCACGTTGAATCGCCGCTTGTACCAGTCGGCGATGGCTTTCCTGAACGACAGCATACCCTCATAAGAGGGATACTGGTGGTGCTTCGGATCTTTGGCGGCCCTGCCGAGGCTTTCGACGATCGGCGCCGGCGTCGGTAGGTCGGGGTCGCCGATGCCAAGATTGATGATATCGACGCCTTTCGCAATCGCGGCTTGCTTCATCGTATCGATGGCGGCGAACAGATAGGGAGGCAGTGTCTTGATTCGTGTGGCAACCTCGATGGGAAAACCAGACATGCGAACAGGCTCCTTTCCAGCAGGATGTTGAAAACAACTCTTTTCTCACCCGCCCGGCCCTGGCGGCTACTTCTCACCCACCCACCCCGAGGCTGCCAAGACAGCCTCTTTGCCCAGAGGGTGCGCCTATCACCAGGCTTCGTTCTCGCGTCGTTCAGATCCTAATCGTACTGAAGAACGTATGATTCGACCCTTCGCTTGCTGCGGCCTCGCTGGACGGCTGTTTTGACCATCCTGCGATGAGGAACGTTAAGAGTACAGCAGGAATGAGGCGGCAATCAACGCTGAGGAGAGAGAAGGTGACCAATGAGCCGATCGGCGATCTGATGAAGTTTCGGTAGATGGGGGAGGGCAGCCGCTTTCACATGGTGCGCGGTCAAGCGTGCTTTCGCGAGATCAGGCGCACATTCTCGGGACAACGATTCAATGCCGTTCTCTTCCATCTCCAAATGGAACAGAAGCCCGTAGGCATGGGTGGCATAGCGGAAGGCTTGCAGTGGGGCGATGTCGGAGCCGGCCAAGGGCACAGAGTCTTTGGGGAGGTCAAACACTTCGCCATGCCACTCAAAGACTTCGAATGACTCCGGCAGCGTGCTGAAAACCGGGTCCTGTTTCGCCTCAGCCGTCAGCCTCACCGGTGTCATGCCGATTTCCAGCGCCTTACCGGAACGTACGGTGGCGCCCAACGCTTTCGCCATGAACTGGCTGCCTAGGCACACGCCGATCATGGGCGTGCCAGCGTGAAGTGCGGATCTGATGAAGGCCGTCTCCTCGGCGATCCAACCATCTGAATCGTTCACCGACATCGGCCCGCCCATCACGATCAACACATCGCCCGCATCCTTCGGCAGCCCGTCTTGCGGGACAAGATAGCGTTCCAGGCTCACGCCGCGTTCAGTCAACGCCGTTGCGAAGGCTCCGGGCCCTTCAAAAGGAACGTGTTTTAGACAGACTGCACGCATCAGAAGACCTCGTGCGTCGACAATGGATGATAACTATTCGTACCCTACGGCCCTTTTAGTCGAAACATACATGGTCGCAGTATTGACAGCAAGGGCTGTCTGATTGTCGAAGGTCTCGGTAGACGCCCGCTTTTCCTGGATTTATACTAGCAGGGCTTGAGGAAGTCATGGGCGGTTCCATCATCCTGCGGCAGGAGTTCTTTTCTTATGTCAGATGTGCCCGTCCAGCGAAGTTCCTTGAGTTGAAAAGGTTTTCCCGAAGCCTACTAAGATCGTTCGGAGTTCGCGAGCATTCATGTTATGCAATATCATGTGGTGAATATCGAAGACTTACGTTGGCTGCTGGGCCACACTGGCGGGTTTCGCGGCGGCTATGTGACGGATGTGCAGGTGTCGAAGCGACGTCTGTTGGACGAAGCGTCTGGCCGCGAGGTGCCGGCAGGGACCACAGTCACGGTCGTGATCCGCTATCGTATTCGCCAAATGGTTCGCGTCGCAAAGCTTACGATGATCGGCGTGACGGATTTCTCGATGTTTGAACAGGAAGGGGCTGATTGCTCGACGCTGGGAGTGATCCAGGCGGAGTTGACCGACGGGAGACTCCGCTTTTGGTTCGATCCGCAGGGCGAACTTTATGTGGTGTGCGAGGAAGCGCAGCTGGAGGAAGTAGCGGCGCCGAGTCTCGAACCCCTGTCGCTGGAGCAGGTGGCTCAATGGACCTTTCAAAGTGAGATGCCGGATTGGCCGACGGTCACATGGCTCTTGGCGGAACTGGATGTGGCGGGTGTTCCCTGTACCTGGCGGGCCACGATTTCGTCATCCGGGCGTCATCCTTCCATTCAGTGGGAAGGGGATCTGCTTCCGGCGTCGATGCAGGGAACCACGAACGCCACAGGGGTTCACTGTATGTTGTACGGGCCGCTCGATGGGCCAGGGTTTGGCGTGGTGCTGCGGGTCCGTGGGGTGCAGGATCGCCGCACGGGTCAAGTGCTCTCGCTCCTGGCTGACCTGATCGCTCAACGGTTCTCCGGCCAGTGCTTGGTGGGCAATACGATTATTCCAGGCGGGGAATGGCAGAACTGGAAGTCATTTGAACAGCACCGCGCGGCTGATGTGTAGAGCGTGAAGGCGAGGCGGTAGAAGGCTGCTATTTGGTGTGTCTCGTTTGTTTGGTTGAATCAGACCAACTCGATGAACTAAACAAACCAAATAGACCAGATCAACCAAACAAACCAGTTAGCCCAATGCTTGTCCGCTGGCCTGTTCTGACAGGCGTGTGCCGTTGATGTGTGCGTAGGCCGCGGTGCCGTTGCCGTTTTTCACGCCATTGATGTGTGTCTTGCCGTTCACGTTCTTGTTCTTTTTGTTAACACATTCCACCAAGGCCCAGAGCCGCAACGGATTCACATTTTGCTTCCTGGCGACGTGCAGCGGCGTCCCGTCCAGCACGGTCTGGAGTGCCAAGTCCGTGCGCCACCCTAAGTGCTTCGTGAGAGGGGAAAGGACTCTCTCCACGGCGGCGATGACCTTATTGTCGTTGGCGAAGTGATTCAGCATGATGATCCGTCCGCCGGGTCGGCAGACGCGGATCATTTCGCTGACCACCTTGCGGTAATCGGGGACAGCGGTAACAACGTAGGCCGCGACGACGGTATCGAAACTATCGTCTTTGAATTCCATCTCGCCGGCATCCATTCGGTGCAGTTGCACGTGCCCCATCTGGTGTTCTACCGCTCGCTGTTTTGCTTGGTCCAGCATGCCCTCTGAAAAATCGATACCGACGATCTGGCAATGGCGGGGGTACATCGGCAGAGCCAAGCCGGTTCCGACTCCCACTTCGAGTATTTTTTCTTGAGGCTGGGCGTTCAAATTCTGAATGATCGACTGGCGCCCTTCGTGAAACACTTTCCCGAAAACCCGATCGTAGATCTTGGCGTACGACGTATAGACGCGCTCGATCTTCGCTAAATCCATATCACCTCCGACTCCACATTAATGAATGGCGACTTGCGTTCCTCGACAAGCGAGGGATGAGTCGACTGCCGCAACTACAGGGTGGAAAAATTTGTGCGGCGGAGCACCTGAGTGGAGCGAGGGGACCCGCCTGAACAGCACGTGAGCTACTCTAGCCAACTCACTGCGACGAGTCAACAGATTATCTCGGTTTCGTCCCTTGATTCACCTACGGCCCCTATGGGATAGGTACCGGCATGATTTTCGCTGGTCTCTTCGCCGGTGCGTTGTGTCTCGGCCTCATTCTTGGAGACTGGTTCTACTTCATGCGTCTCACGCCGGATGCGAGCCGGTACGGATGTGGAATTGCCCGCACACACGATCGATTCACGCATACGACCATGAAGCAGCTAGCCGACCGGTTCGATGCCGGCGGTTTCTTGACATTGCCGCATGGCACCGCTCGGTTGTACCAGGATCTGAACCAGATTGTGATTCGTCAGAAATATCGGCTGTTCGCTCTAGGCTTTCGAACCCTGTGGCCATTGAAAGGGTTGATCTCCCTGTCTCCGGAAGGCGATGCGCTCGCGGTGCTCTGCCGAAAGCTCACTCCCTGGTCCTCGGCTCTTCTCACCGGTATCTGGTTTGCCGTGGTGGCGGTGGGTACGGTGGGGGCTGTGGTCTCGTTGTTCATCGAGGGAGAAATGACGGCATCCGGTGGAGTGGTGCTGGCGCTCGGGGTTGTAGGGCTGGGAGTTGTTTTTTTACTCTCAGGAGCCATTACAGTCGTATTTGCGTATCGGCTGGAGAATGCCCGGCTTACGATGGTGTATCAAGAACTCCGAGAGGTGCTCGAAGGAACAAAGTTGCCATCCTGAGGCAAACCCGGTTTGTTTGGTTTGTCTGGTTCATTTGGTTTGTTTAGTTCATCGAGCGGTCTGGCTCAACCAAATAAACAAGACAAACCAAATAGACCAAATGAACAAGCTCAGGAGAGATACAAATTCAAGAACTGATCGTATTCGGCGGGGAGTTTCAGACTGGACCGGTTGCGGGCGAGACCTGCAATAATGCCCCGATGTTTCTTGCTGAGCCCGGACGATTCAAAGGCCTGGCGAAAGTACTGCCATCGCGCGGTCGCGTCGGTGGCCAGACGCGCGCGCTCTGGCGGTGGCAATGCGTGAACTGAGGTCGTGAGGGAACGAATAGCCTTCTCGACGCTTTCATAGGGCGGCGCCAACTTGAGCTGGGCGTAGAATGTTTCGAGGTGATGACGAAACTCCTCTCGAAGCGCCAGGGTATAATCGGGTGCGGGAAGAGTCGATTCAGACATGGTGGCCAGAAGGATGATACGGGAAGAACCATTGCTGTGACAACGGGCTAGCAGGATGCGGGAAAAGTCCGCCAGGGGGAGAAGACTGTTATTTGCTTTATTTGGTTTGTCTCCTTTGTTTGGTTGAACGAAACTAACCAGATAAACCAAATCAACCAGATAGACAAAACAATCCAGATGGACCAGATAAACCAAATTTCAAAGGGGGTTCTTATGAAGTGGATTCAGGGATATGTTCTCGGACTTGTTGTCGTGCTCGCCTTGGCCGGTTGCTCGTCCCATCGTCACCATGGGATGGGCGCCGAAGGGAAGGGGGAGGCCTACTGGCAGAAGGGTCAGCAGGACATGGCAGGCTTGATCGATCGGACCGTCAAGGATCAGGAGAAGGCCGGGCAAGTTAAATCGATTGTGGGAGAGATTGTCACAGAGTTGAAGGCCAGCCGCGAGCAGGAGCGCGCGGGGCACCGCCAGCTCTATGAGTTGAGCGCCAACTACGCGGCGACTCTGGAGGAGTTTACCAAGGTCCTGGATGACACGAACAATCGGCGGATGCAGTCGGCGACGAAGATTCTCTTGCTCCGTTTCAGGATGAAGGAACTTATGACGGCCGAGGAGTGGAAGACCTTGTCGGACCAGATGCTGGCCTACAGCAGCCGATATAAACATGGCGAGGCGGCGCCAAAGGCCGGCTACTGAGCATTTATCGGCGCAGCCTTGAGCGGCAGGGGCTTCCAGCTCGCGCCGGCGTCGGTCGAGCGATAGAGCCCGCTCCCATTTGTGCCGGCATAGAGAAGTCGCGGATCGCGCTGGCTCATCGCGAGCGTGCGAATGTTCAATGAGGCCAATCCGCTGTTAATGGCAGTCCAGGTCTGTCCACTGTCGGGGCTTTTCCAAACTCCCCCCGGCCCTCCGATATAGAGGGTCTTCGGCTGGGCAGGGTCGAGGAGGATACTGCTCACGAACAGATCAGGGAGCGATTGCCCGATCCGCTCCCATTGTTCCCCGCGCGTCGCGGTACGGAAAAGGCCCTTCGTGGTTCCGGCATAGACGATGTCCGGGTTGACCACATCGAAGACAATGACATTGACCCCCAGTGCCATTGCCCCCATCAGCTCCTGTTCGGGAATCAACCCGTTGTTGATTTTCTTCCACCCCATTCCAGCGCTGTCGGATCGGTAGACCCCTCCCGTCGTTCCCGCATAGAGAACCCGAGGATCGCGGGGATGAATGGCAATGGAGACCACGATGTGGACTTCCTTCATTCCTGCCATGCGTTCTTCCCATTCGCGCCCGCCGTCTTTGGTATAAAAGGCGCCGACGGTCGTGGCGGCGTAGATTTGATCGTGGTCTGTCGGATGAAAGACGAATTGATTGATAAAAGAGACGTGCTCTTTGAGCCCGACATTGTGGGGGAGCCAATGTTGCCCCCCGTCCGGGCTCTTGTAGACGGCATCGGCCATCGTGCCGGCATAGATCGTGGCGGGGAATTCAGGATCGATCGCGAGCGTCGTCACCCGCCTTGCGCTGAAGCTCGGGAAGCGCTCCCACAATTGTCCCTCGTCGCGCGACTTATAGACCGCGTCGTTCGTCGCCACATAGAGAATGTTCGCGTTCGTCGGATGCAAGGCGATGGAGACGATCGCTTCGCTCTCTTTTTGGCAGCCGGCGCCGGCCAGGCAGAGGAATAGGGCAAGGGCGCAAGCGAACAACCGCTGGGTCTGGTAGGTCCGAAGCATCGTCATCATTAGAAAACAGCCTGTCCTATGAAGATCGGCGAGAGACCTAATCACAGCGGTTGGAGGGGAGTCAAGGTGGTGATGAAGTGAAGGAAAGAGTTGAGTATAAATGTGAATTGCGCGAGCGAGATTCGATTACGGGCACGGGAAATGGAGTCGACGGTGTTTAGATGCTAGCGGCGCACGCGAGTGTCGCCCAGGGGTGAGTCAAGAGCTAGTTTCGCAAATAGCCAAACCGCGAGGCACAAGGTCAAACAACGCCCAGAAATCAAACGAGCCGGTCGAACCGAAGATAAGCAGGTTCAAGCGGTTTGAAGCTCCCGTGACCTCCACGTCTATCGTCCGCTGTTATGGGCACTCAGCAGTCGAAGCCATCGCCGCGGCACGTTTCTTCATTTCTTTCAGTGAAATATCTTTTTTATGGGTTGCCACATGCCAGATATGTCCAAAGGGGTCTTCCAGGGAACCGCTCCGGTCGCCATAGAACTGATCTGCCACTGGTCTCAGTAGTTTTGCACCGGCAGCCACCGCCTTTTTTGCCACCTTGCCCGCATCCTTCACGTACACATGAATATGAACCGGCGTTCCACCGAATGCTCGAGGACCGAGAAAGTTCATGTCTGGATATTCGTCGGCCAGCATGATGCGAGAGTCGCCGATTTGGATTTCGGCATGGCCAATGGTGCCGTCCGGTCCTGGCATGCGCATCACTTCCTTGGCTTCAAAGATCTTCTTGTAAAATACGATGGCTCTCGCTGCCCCCTTGATGCTCAAGTAGGGAGTCACGACGTGGTATCCCTTCGGCACAAAATGCACTTTATTCGCTCTCATCGTCGGCCATCCTTTCTTATGAATCTTTGCGCGTGAAGATCTGGAAATGCTGGGTATCGACCAGATTGTAATCGCTCACAAGTCGGTAGCCGGCTGCTTCCATCTCACGTCTGACGTCTTCCTTGGCGGTCCCGTGTCCGAGCAGGCCTGAAAAAAACCCATGGGGGTGGAAATCCAGAATTGCCACCCGGCCTCCCGGCTTGAGGTAGCGAGCCAGTAACCGAAAATACGTCACGCGATCTTCCATGTGATGGTAGGTATCGCAGGTAAATATCAGATCTACCGGCTCTGTGAGTTTTGCGTCATGAGATTCGGCGTGGATCGGCACTACCGTGGTAATTCCGCGGGACTTCATTTCTTTTTGGATGATGCCCAACGCGGTCTCATCAATGTCTACGGCATACACTCTTCCTTGCAGACTAACCGCTTCCGCAAGATGCCAGGTAAAGTATCCGCCGCCTGCGCCCAGGTCCGCCACTCGCGAACCTGGTTTGATGGCAAGCGCTGCGATCACCTCCCGCGGTTTCTGCCACTCATCCCGCGAGGGATCGTTCATGTGTTGATACGCCAGACCGGCACAAGCCGATGGAAGAAGCAGTACTAGGAGGAGCGCGCATGACGAGAGGATACTCCCGACACTTCTGGCTCCCCGTGTTTTCTCTGGGACAGGACAGGCTTGTGCGGCTATGTGCATGATCGTGTCCTTCGCCTATCGATCAACCGCCACACATCGCGGCAAAACCGAGGCTGAGGTCAAGCCAGTATCTGGTCGAGTCAGTCCGAACCTGCTCCATCCTCATGTGTCACCCAACGTTCCCGAGGGCGGGCAAGCAGTGGGGTCAGCTGACGGATCGTTTCGGAGTCTTTGTATTTTCCCCGTACAGCATCGGCATCCGCTCGGCTCCGCCATGTCGCAATGGCGATGACATGACCCGGCGCATCCTCACCGACTAGAATCTGATGAGACAAGTAGCCGTCAAAACTCCGCATGTCGGACCAGATTAGCCTGGTGAGCCTGAGTCCCTCCGTTTCGGTACCAGGCTTCAACCAAGTGTCCCACACGACGGCAATCATCTGCAGCCTCCTTTGCAGACTCGGCCATTCTCGTCGGTCGAACCGAAAGTGAGCAGGTTCCTCAGGGCTTCCGCGTATAGATGATCTCCATCATCTTCATTTCTTTGCCATGGCTGTGGGTCCCATACATGTCAAATGTCTGGTTAT
>JACQEY010000241.1 GCA_016200355.1 Nitrospirota bacterium | reverse complement strand
TCCGCATCTCCCTAGAGATGGCGGACGTCTTCAAAGTCCAATTACGCGCAGTGCTGCGGGCGGGGGCGCACGGACCAGTCCGGATTTTGTTTCCCATGATTTCGAGTGTGGAAGAGATTCTGCAGGTGAAAGAGATACTGACCCAAGTGAAGGAAGACCTGCGTCAGGAAGGCAAAGCCTTCGATCCCTGGATGCCAATCGGGATCATGATTGAAGTGCCAGCGGCGGTATGGCTGGCTGAGCGTCTCGCCAAAGAAGTCGATTTCTTTAGCATCGGCACCAACGACCTGATCCAATATTTGTTAGCCGTAGACCGTAACAACCGCAAAGTGGCCCCGCTGTACGAGCCACTGCATCCGGCCGTCCTGACCGCGGTCGCCTCGGCGGTGCGAGCCGCCAAGCGCGCTGGGAAGCGGGTCAGCATGTGCGGCGAGATGGCGGCGGATCCCTTGTGTACCGTACTGTTACTCGGCATGGGGTTGGATGAATTGAGTATGGAGCCTTTTTTCGTGCCGGTGATCAAACGCGTGATCCGCTCGTTGTCTTATACCCGTGCGCAGCAACTGGTGCAGGAGGTCCTGCACATGGAGACCGTGCAAGAAGTTAAAGGACGGCTGTTCGAGGAGCTGAGGCAACTCGGGATGATTGAACTCATTGAAATGTATCACTAATTTTATTGACATTTGTGAGTCCGGCGCGTACAAGTCGGGCTCAGAGAAAAAGGACAAACTGATTATGGTGAATACGATTGGCAAGAGTGAGACAGCCGGAAAGACCCGGCGGAAAGGCTGGCGCAAGGCATGGCGTGAGGCGCGTGCTTTGGTGACGGCCAGTGCCTTACTCGCGCCCGGACCTGAGGCCCCGATCGAGGCTGGCTCGACCCTGCCGGTGGCGCGGAAAACTGCCCGCGAGACCATTCCGTGTCGCACGGTGCGCGTGTATTTTATTAAGCCGTCTAAGTATGACGAGCAGGGTTTCGTCTTGCAGTTCTGGAAAGGGGTCCTGCCTAACAACACCCTTACGGCGTTGGCGGCACTCAACGAAGAATACAATCGTTTGCGCGCCTCACAGAACGTCTTCCTTGAAACTATTCTCTGGGATGAGATTGTCGATGGTCCGATCAGTGCGCAGACCATCCAGGCGATTAAAGAGAAGGCCAAAGAAGAGAACGTTGAGGTGTTGATCGGCTTAGCTGGCGTCCAGACCAATCAATATCCGCGCGGGCGCGACTTGGCGCTGCAGTTTGTCGCCGAGGGCTTCACGGTGTTAATGGGTGGTTTTCACGTCAGTGGCTATCCCGATTCCTGCAAATTTCTCAATAGTTGCGGGATCACCACCGTGGTCGGTGAGGCGGAGAGCACCTGGGTACAAATCCTCGATGACTATCTCTGCGGTGAACTCCAACTGTATTACAGCGTGACCTCTGGTATCCGCGCCAAGACCGGTACTGGTGAAATCCTCGTGCCGGAGATTACTGAGGCGCAGTTGCCGGCCATTGATGACCGTTACCTCACGCGTTTCGCCAACTATACCATGACCACGCTCGACACCTCGCGCGGGTGTCCGT
>JACQEY010000007.1 GCA_016200355.1 Nitrospirota bacterium | reverse complement strand
CTGATCCTCCAAGACCCATTCGTTCTGTTGGTTGATCAAGACATATTGCTCGGTCGGGGTTTTAACGGAGAGCATGGCGATGTCAGTATAGTCGATGCCGAGTAGCCGCTTGTCTTGGAACGTAAAGAGTTCCTTCGTCAAGTCTCTGATTGTGGTGGGATTGACACGATAGAGAGGACCAGTGGGACTCGTTTCTGCAAAGGCTTCGCCGCTGGCCTGGTCCGGCTGGTACAGTTTGACTGTCTGGTCGCCATCGGTCGTATGGATGGTGACTTTCACTTTCGGCACGGTGAGCACTTTGGCCAGAGCGTCACGTTCGGGCCCTGGATCAACGATGCCCAGTGCCTTCAAGTCTTCAAGCCTAAACAGAAGAATCCGTACCTCCGTTTGATCGGCTTCGCCTTCAATCGGGTAGCGAAGCTTCCATTTGCTTTTGGGTTTTTCCTGTCCTTGATAGAGCACAATTTCTGTGGTCGCATAGGTGAGACGGATACGATCGACGTCACCTTGTGACACGCGCAAGAGGTCTTTGCGGCGAAAGGTCATCAACGTCTTGTTCACGAAATCTTTGGGGGCCAGATTGGTGAGCAGAACCTTGTGATCCGATTCACGAAGGACATACAGGGTCGAGGTAAGGGGACCGCTATCCCCGATGGAAAAAGTCTCCCGTGCGGCACCGGCAACGACAGTGATGGTCGTGACCGGGTTGTCGAGTCCAAAGGGGCTCAGGTTAGTCGGGTGGTCTTCGACGAAGCGGGTCACGGTGCCTGTGACCAAGGCTCGGATAAGATTTTGTACTTCTCGCTGATCGGCTTCGGTGCTGAGGGGCGCGGTCAACACCCAGCCTTTCTCAGGAGTCCGAGCGAACACGAGTTCGTGCTGGTCGGTCTTGATAGTGAGCCCGGAGAGAGTGTCTTGGTCGAAGAGCAGCACCTTCTTGTCGGCCGTGTCTTGTCGCTCGTCCGACTCCTTCTGCGGAAGTTCGATGGCATAGAGGTACAAGCCGAGTCCGGCCAGTACAAGCGCCATGACGAGTGTGGGCCAATATCGCATGGGCTAAAGGCGCCGGCGTCTGCGCCAAACCATGATGCCGGAGAAAAACATAGTGGCCGGCAGGAGGATGACTTGCAGATACAGCAGGGCTCGTTCCTGCAAGGGGTTGGGAGTAAACGTCCGAAGCGCGGAGTCCTTTGGGACGATCGCCAGAATATTTCGTTCTTCAGCCAACCACGCGGCTGAGTGGAGAAAAAAGTCGCTGTTGCCTGGAAAGTTCACGAACGCATTGGTCGCGAACGTGGAATTACCAATGACGACGATCGCCGGACGAGGCTTGCCTTCCTCGGGTGCGATCTTTGGTGCGAGGGCCGCGGCCATTGGCAAGGGGCCTTTGATATCTTCCTTTTCATCAAGGTTGACGACACGGCCTTTCAGGTCGGTTTCTGCCCAACTGTTCGGCGAGGTTCGGGCGAGCGGCACGTAGTCCCATGCGCTGCCGGCCTGTTCATCGAAGGTGATATGTCGCGCGAGGGGAAACAGCACGGCGGCGGAGAGATCCTGCGTAATTTCATGTTCTGTGAACGTGCGGACAAGCAGGGACGTCAGGTCGCCTTGGGCTAATCGATCTTGCAAATCGACCAGGGCTCCAGGACCGACCCCCAGGCCCCACCGCTTGAGCAGAGGATTCAGGTCGGCCTGCGTGTCCGGATCGATGAGTAACAAAAGATGGCCGCCCTTTTCGACATAAGCATGAATTCGCTCTTGTTCCTCGGCGATCACAGGCCGACGGGGGCCGGCTACGACGAGGATGGCGGTATGATCCGGCACGGCTGCCTCTTTCAGCAAGCTGAGGGTGCCGACGTCGTAACCCTGCTTGAACAAGATCTCTCTGGCGGCAGACAGCCCGGTGCGCTCCCGATCGTCGAAACTCGGCTCCCCGTGCCCTTCGAGAAAGAGCACACGTTTCTTGCTGTCTTGAGAGACGCGGATCAGTGCCCCTGTCAGTTCCACTTCCGAGGGAGCGTTGACCCGGACGCTGTGTCCGGCGCTTTCGAACACGGCCGTATCGGTTCTTGTAATGCCATAGTTTTGAGCGATTTTCGGCTGCCGTTCCGGATCGACGAACTCCACGGAAATCTTTGAGCTGGCTTGCCGATAACTATCAAGCCGTTCTTTGTAGGATTGGTAGCCGGGGTCTTTCTCTCTCGTGAAGACGGTGATGCTCACTTCGCGCGGAAGACTCCGCAACACGCGATATGTTTGCGGAGCGAGGGAGAAGTTCTGATTCTCCGACAAATCCCAACGAATGGAATGGCGCGCAGCCAGAAAATTGACAATGACGAGAATGCCGACGAAGAGAAGGATCATCAACAGACTATTGGCCCCAACGCGCGTAGAGCGGCGGCTGGAGAAGGCTTTCAAGCCGCTGAAATGGACGACAAAAGAAATAATGAGGCAGAGGAGGGCCGATCCTTCCAGGAGGGCAACCAGCCAAAAATTCTCCGGGACGACGCTATAGCCGATCACGCCGGCAGCAGCCAGAATCGCGCCGATCACGCCAAGGGGAATTGTCTTGAGGTTCATTTCCACCGCGCCGAATCCACCACTCGATGAGACAAAAAGAGCATTAAGGCCAGACCGCTGAAAAAATACACCAGGTCTTTCGTATCGACCAGCCCCCGCACTAAGTGGTCGTAGTGCTCCATGAATGATAGATACGAGACGGCCTGTCCGATGGCCGTATCTCCAAGCAGTGAACCCAAACCAGCAAGGAGCCACAGGACCAATAATAGGCCAATGCTCACAAAGGCCGCGACAATCTGGTTTTCGGTCAATGCTGAGGCCAACACGCCGACGGAGAGAAAGAGGGCGCCGAGCAGAACGAGTCCCAGGTAACCGGTCAGCACGGGATACCACTCAAAATCACAGAAGAGGGCAAGCATGAGCGGCATGAGACCGGTCAGCCCGAGTAACCCCAGAAAGACAAGAAATACACTCATGAACTTCCCCGCTACGATTTCGTTGATGCCGACCGGGGAGGTCAATAAGAATTCAAAGGTGCGGAGTTTGCGTTCTTCGGCGAAAAGCCGCATCGTCAGGATCGGCAGGATAATCAGAAGGATAAATCGTGTACTGGCAAACAGATTGCGGAAAACCAGATCGTTCAAATTGATCTGGGCGCTTCCCCGCACCTGCATCAGCTGGATCGCCTGGGCTCCGGCAAAGACCACATAGAGATAGGCGAGCAGTCCCACCGTCAGGAGAAACACGAATCCCACGGCATACACCACGGGCGAGACGAAATACGAACGCAGCTCTTTTGCAATGATGGCTTGGACTGGTGTCATACTGGCTGGCCTGCCGGTTCTGCTGAGGCAACCTCTGCGTCCGGCGCGAGGCCTTCCTCATGTCTGGTCAGTTGGAGGAACACGTCTTCCAACGTCATAGAAATCGCTTTCAGTTCGAGCAGCCCCCACCCGCTGCTGACCGCCAGGCGCGCCACCTCCTCCCGCACATCCCGGCCAAGTTCGCATTCCAGGAAAAAGGTACCAGACGCGCCGCTCGCAAACACATTCTGGACCCCCTGCACCGCCTTCAAGCGGCTGTCGGTGTCCGCAGCGGGAGATTTGAGGGTCAGCGAGATCTTTTCGGACTGTCGCAGGCGCGCAGAGAGCTGATCGGGTGTGTCTTCAGCCACGATACGCCCGCCGCTGATGATGACGACGCGCTGGCACACAGCGGTCGCTTCGGGAAGGATGTGGGTGCTCAGAATGACGGAATGGGAACCGGCCAGGTTCTTGATCAACTCTCGGATCTCGATAATCTGCTTCGGATCGAGCCCAACGGTCGGTTCATCGAGGATTAAAATCTGGGGATCGTGCAGCAGTGCTTGAGCCAGTCCGACGCGTTGGCGATATCCGCGTGACAGATTCCCGATGAGCCGGTGTTGCACCGTGCCAAGTCCGAGCCGCTCGACCTCACGCTGCATAGACGAGGTGAGGATTTTTCCGCTCAAACCGCGGAGGCGGCCCACGAACCGAAGATACTCTGTGACTGTCAATTCCTGGTAGACCGGCGGAGTCTCCGGCAGATAGCCGATCCGGCGTTTCACCTCCATCGGTTGGTCCGCACAATCGAATCCCGCCACCCGTGCCGTGCCTTCGGTAGCAGGCATAAAGCAGGTCAAGATGCGCATGGTGGTGGTTTTACCCGCCCCATTCGGGCCCAGAAATGCCAACACTTCGCCCTTGGCGACCGAGAAACTGACGCGATCAAGAGCGGTATGTTGGCCATACCGCTTCGTAATCTGTTGGACTTCAATCATATGTGGTGATTGGATCGATTGCGTTGGGGAGTACTGCCCGCGGGGTGGTCGTTGCACCCTCATAGGCAACACGTGGGCATCTTACTCAGTCGGATTGGGGCAGTCAATATCGAGTTTTAGGAGCCTGTCCGACATTGACCGTTCTACTGCGGCGAACGATTCGCGACCATCTGCGTCGTTCTCGGCCCGAAAAAATCCTCACCGTATTCCAGCGAATACGCCTCCGGTTTTTCCGGGCCTGCGGCCTTGCATCTGGCCGCACCTCCTTCGCCTCGTTACGCATTCCACCAGACAGTGGAGCAGCCAGCGGGCGAACCTATCGGGTTTATGGCCAGGTGATGACGGTGAACGTCACACAATCTCCCCCTATGATTGTCGTGAAGACACCGTTGACCAAGCATAACGACATGACCGTGGGGGCCAAGGTGACAGCACAAACCAGGATTGTGCGAAAAGGGAAGCGGATCGCGCTTCAGACCATCAGGGTGGGTGAAGCGGTGTGGTTGACCTATGTCAAACAGCAGGATGGGGTATTTGCTCGGAATATTCAGGTCCAATAGCGCTGACCATTCAGGCTACCGAGATAATACTGTGTTGGGTCGTTACTGGACCCACTGGTTCCCATTGAAGTATCGGCAGTATGACAATTTCAGGCCTGCCCCCATCAAGCCGTCCGCGTTAGTACCAATCATGGGTTGACTGACCCAAGTACTTTCTTCTATATACATGGCCATCAAGGTTAGCAGCCAAGCAAGACTGCGGGTTCGTTATCGAACAGTTCCTTATCCGTCTCCCCTTTTCCCTTCACCCTAAAGTGGGGGTTAGGGCTACGCTTTCGGTATTGTTAGGACTCTCGGCTGGGCCGTACTGTGAGGGCACACAGGCCATGATCCTGTATGACTGCCGGTTCAACCGAGAACAAGAGGTGAGACTAGATGATCCGTCGAACTCATGAAAGCAGCCGGCACCTGTTATGGGCAATGAGTCTCAGCCTGGGGATGCTCCTGAGTGCCTGTTCGTGGGTTCCTAAGGGGGCGTCTCAATTGGACGTGGGGATTGAGGATCGTGGGGTGGCCTCCTGGTATGGCGAGTCGTTTCATGGCAAGCAGGCGGCCAACGGTGAACTGTTCAATATGGAGGCATTAACTGCAGCCCATCGGACCCTTCCACTCGGCAGCGTGGTCCGAGTCGTGAATCTAGCGAACGGGAAACACCTCCATGTACGGATCACCGACCGGGGTCCCTACGTCAACAACCGGATACTGGACCTTTCACGCGGCGCGGCAGATCTGCTAGGGATGATGGAAGGGGGCCTGTCCCATGTCCGGGTTCAGTTGGTTGGAGAACGCCGGCCCGCCGCCCTTCTCTCTTCTGAGGCGATGGAAACGGCATCGGTTGCCCTCCTTCTCGGATTAGAACATCCCCCATCAGCAACGACCGAGCCTCTCCCCTCAGCGTGGAAAAAGCCGTATCCGCTGATGGTCCATCCCCTTCGAATGCCTCCTGGCGATATCTGGATCCAGCAACGCACACGACGTTTGACAGGGATGCAGGCGGCAGATCATACCGACCGCACTGAAGTTGCGACGGTCGTTTTTCCTAGCTCGCAAAGATGAAATTTTCGACCCGGCCCGCTTTTCGCGCAAAGAACGAGAAACGGTTTCTAGGCCGCTACACCCACTCCGTGGGCTCCTGGGTCGGTCGTTCAGCCACTTGCCCAGCAAGCGCCTCACGAATCATTCGGCTCACCCGATCGATCTCTCCCATTTCCGATACAGGAACGATCCAAGCCTCTCCCGGTTCCAGTTCGATGCGATAGTGATTCTTCCGCGCCGAGAACCATTCGATATACGGATGAGGAACGAGGTTCGGATGAGGATCGAACGAGATCAAGTTCACATCCCCGATCTGTGGATTTTCCATGTCACCGATCACCTGCCCGGCAAGATCTTCGTCCTCAAACCGGGGATTCCGAAACTGAATGACCTGCCCCGCGATATCGGTTTTGAAATTTCCCCGTAAATACACATCAACCGGACCGACCACTGCAAACACGATCCGTCCCACAATCGTTCCGTCAACGCGATTATCCAGAAACCCTTTCTGAACCCAACGTCCATTAGCAAATTTTTGTGCCATCTGACTCCCTTATAACGAGTGAGCCCACGTTGTGTATTATGCTGGTTCACGCGAAATGGCGGGGTGGCGCGCGACAAGCGCGAGGAGCGAGATCCGCATGACGTGTGAGCCCTGCCCCTGCCAGTTGCGCTTTCCCCATCAATCTCACCTGTCTCGCTTGAGTCCGGCATCGGCGATTGCTGCAGATGCGTTCATATATTGCCTGAGCTAGACCGGCTGGACTGTGCGAATTGCGGGCAATGACGACTGAGGGCCGCTCCCGTAAGCACCCACCACCACCGCCACCAATATGAGGCCACTCCCAATCCACCCCTGAGCATCCAATGTTTCCCCCAGGAAATACCAGGAGAGCCAGGCCGCATAGGCCGGCTCCGATGCAAAAATCAATGCCACCTGTTGCGCGGGCACAATGCGTTGCACCCACATTTGAACGGCGAAGGCCCCGGTCGCAAGCCCTCCTGTCACCCCAAGACCGACAAGCAACAACGCCGTCGGCGCAAAGGCCTGAGCCGGTGCCTGCTCAATCAGCATGGTAGGAAGCAATAGGACAACCGAGGCCATCATCTGCCAAGCAAACAAAGATGGCGCATCGACCTCGCGGGTAAACCGTTCCAGGCAGGCAATGTGCGCGGCAAACGAGACCGCACAGCCAAGCGTCAAGAGATCGCCAAGATTCCCGGATGCGCTGGGCTTCACCAGCAGCCAGAGTCCCACCGTGGCGATCCCGGTGGCCAACCACACTCGCCGGGCAAATCGGCGCAGGATCAACGGCACAATGACGATATACAGCGCCGTAATAAAGGCGGAATTCGATGCGGTGGTATAGTGCAGTCCGACCGTTTGGAGGACATAGCCGAGGAACAGCCAGCACGTCGCGATCGCACTCGCCCGCAAGACCGCCGGCTCGCGGTGCAAGCGAAGTCTCCAAAGCAGAAACCCGCCCCCAACCAGCACGGCCCCCAGGAGAAATCGGAGAAACAGAAACGAGAACGGAGGAATTTGCTCCAACGCCGCCTTGGTAGCGGGGAATGTCGCCCCCCAGATAAGCGTTGTCAGTAGGAGCGCAAATCGTGGCATCAGGGTAGAAAAGTGCTGAGAACTGAGTGCTGAGTAACGAGATCCCTTTCGCCCTACTCAGCACTCTGCACTCAACACTTCGCAGTTAGGCTTTGCACAACACACAACGGCGCTGTTCAGTCGTCCCGGCCTGCTCCATCGCCGCTAGCGCTCGCGCCTTATCTGGGTAATCGAACCACCCGCCTTCCCAGAAATCGCTTGAGGAGCCGATCGACGTAGACGGCACCTCTGAGCAACGTTCCTTGTGAAGCGTAACCCGATCGATCGAACGAGCGATGTGAATCCAGTAGATCATTGTGGGAACAGTTAGGAGTGAAGTGTCAGGGGTGAGGGGTATGAACACAAAGGCTCAGCAACCTTTCACTCCTCACCCTTTACCCCTCACTGGTTTAGGGCAGGAGTTGCCACTCATCCTTCTCGATGAAGACCTTGACGCCTGTCTCGAGTTTCTTAATATCGTCCTTCTCAAAGATCCTCATGTACCGCTCGATCCGATCCGGATCGTCAATCCGCTCTTCCTGCATCATTCCACTGACACTCTTGTATTTACGAATCAACAGGGACATCGAAATCCTCCTTCAAGCCACTAGAAGTCATATCAACGAGATGTGTAGAATAAGGCAAAGCTCAACGACCGGTCAAGAGCGCTTTCTTTCTCTATGCGTTTTCATCTGATTTAAAAGAGACGAACCATGCCGATCTATGAATATCGTTGCGGCCAATGCGAGAAGCATTTTGACGCCACTCAATCCGTCCATGCCAGAGCGGAAGACACCGTATGCCCTCACTGTAATGCCCAGAGCGCCACACGGTTACTGTCTGCCTGCACGACACAAGTGAAAGGGACTCACAAAACCGGCTTCGCTGAAATGAAAGCCTACAGTATGTTGGACGAGCGGATGGACAAGTTCGCCAAACTTCCGCCGCTGATGGGCAAGCGCGCAACGCCCGACTCGTCTCCATCTTCCGATCCTTCTACCGGTACCGGCGGCACAACGGAGAACTGAATTAGGAGCCTGTCCGACATTGACCGTGGCCGGCATGTATACGCGTGTCGTACTTTTCTTCCCAATATCCACCCCAACCCCGTGGAGATCGCATGATTGCGAGACTCGTGCTCTCGGTAAGCCTCAGCGTTCTGTTCAGCTGGGGAATGGCTCTTGTCGCCCTTGCGGACGTCGCCGGAAGCCTGACCATCGTCGGCAACGGACCAGAACTGACAACCATCGAACCCCTCGCCCGGGCCTTTGAAAAAGCCAACCCGAGAGCCTATCTCGATGTCCTGTGGGACACCAATTCGAAACCGATTGAGATGGTCAAATCGGGCCAGGCCCACATCGCTGTCACAGGCACTGAGGCCCCGGGACTTTCGGCAACGCCCATCGCGTGGGATGGGATCGGCATGCTCGTCCACCTCTCCAATTTCACGAAAGACATCACGAAGCAACAAGTCGCAGACATTTTCTCCGGCAAGACTACACTATGGTCTGACGTCGGGGGACCCGAAACGAAAATATTGGTGATCGACCGGCCTCGCAACCAAAATATCCGCGATACATTTGAGTCTCAGCTCGGCATCACCGGCAAGATCACCGGCGCCGCCAAGACGATTGGCTCCGATGAACAGGTCGTGAAAACTGTCGTGGGAACGCTTCCCCCTCTGTCTGCGGTCGCCTACCTGTCCCTGAACCAGGGATTGTCTGTCGTGTCAGCCGGCGTCCCCGTCAGACTTTTGCCTATCGACAAGGTCGAACCGGAGGGTCCTACCGTCAAAGACGGACGCTATCCGCTCCGACGTCCCGTGCTTCTCTTGTCCAAGAAGGAGCCTCACGCCCTGGTTCAGGCGTTCACTCAATTTGCCCTGTCTCCGGCTGGTCAACAACTCATTGCCGAGACGTATATCCCAATTAAAGAGAAATAATCGCACATTGTTGTAGTTGAAGGAGGCGCCTATGCAGATATGGCAATCGTCGGTGCTCATATTACTGGGACTCATTGGGTCCATGACTCCACCCATGACCGCCTCCTACGCAGAAGAACCAGGCGAGATAGTCGATGGAGCAGGATTTACCCTCTACGGTACAGAATCGATCAAGGGGTCCGATGCCGTGAAAGTCGAACGAGACCCTATCTGCGACAGAACCAAGCACCCTCGGATCGCCAAGGTCGAACCGGATGAGGCCAAGCCAGGCGACAAAATCATCATCTCCGGCGAGAATTTTGGGACGAAGGAATGCTTTCATACGGTGACCTTCAGCGCAGCCTCACACATTCCCGTCGCTTTCAAATTCATGAGCGATTCGGCGATTGAAGCCATCGTGCCAGATGCGAAAGCGGGGATGTCGTTCATCATCATCGTTTCAGGCGGTGGAAGTGCCCAGTCAAAACCTGTCTTGATTAAGTCCAAGTAGGCCAGTGCCCACGAGAAGTCGACTGGGGTGAGATTTGTCTGGTTTCTTTTTTTCTTCGGACTAAACAAACAAGACAAACGGTCTCGCGCCTCACGGACAAGGGCCACCGGCAAGCTGTATCAATACCCCCTAAGAAGCGGCCTGTTCTCCCCCTTCTTCCCTCGACACGACTCTTGATCCTATGCTAGCTTACGCGCTCATTTTCGCCTGATAACTCTCGCAGAATCGTGAACGATCTGAGGGGAGAAAGACCGGTATGTTCAAGAAAATTCTGGTGGCCAATCGCGGCGAAATCGCCATGCGAATTATCCGCGCCTGCCGCGAATTGAACATTGCAACCGCTGCCATTTACTCCGAAGCCGACTCGACCGGGATCTACGTCAAGAAAGCAGACGAGGCCTACATGGTCGGCCCGGGACCGGTTAAAGGCTTCCTTGACAGCCAACAGATCGTCAACCTGGCACAACGAATCGACGCCGATGCCATCCATCCAGGCTATGGATTTCTCTCGGAAAACTCGCAGTTTGCGCAGCTATGCCACACCTCCGGCATCACCTTCATCGGCCCATCGCCGCAAGCCATCGACTTGATGGGAAGCAAGGTCAAAGCCCGCAACCTGGCCAAACGAGTCGGCATCCCGATCGTCCCCGGTACCGAAGGCGGCATCACCGACGTCAAAGACGCCCTGTCGTTCGCAAAAGACACCGGTTACCCCGTCATGATTAAAGCCAGCGCAGGCGGGGGAGGACGCGGTCTCCGGGTGGTGCGGTCCGATTCCGAGCTTCGCGAGAACATGGCCGTCGCATCACGGGAGGCCCAGGCTAACTTCGGCGACGGAACCGTCTTCCTCGAAAAGTATATCGACCGGCCGCATCACATCGAATTCCAGATACTGGCCGACCGGCACGGCAACATCATCCACCTGGGCGAGCGCGATTGCTCGATTCAGCGCCGGCATCAAAAACTCATCGAGATTGCTCCATCCTTGATTCTTACGCCACGGCTTCGTGCCGAGATGGGTGAAGCGGCCATTGCCCTCGCCAGGGCAATCGATTATGACAATGCCGGCACCGTCGAATTCCTCCTCGATCAGGACAGCCACTATTACTTCATGGAGATGAACCCGCGCCTACAAGTCGAACATACGGTGACCGAGCAGATCACAGCGATCGATATCGTACGCAATCAGATTGCCATTGCAGCCGGCATGCCTCTTGAGGTCACGCAGCAGGAGGTCACGCTCCAAGGCCATGCCATCCAGTGCCGCATCAACGCGGAAGACCCTAAAAACAACTTCCGTCCTTGCACCGGCACCGTCACAGCCTATCTCTCGCCTGGTGGGATCGGGGTGCGCATCGACGGAGCGGTCTACAAGGACTACACGGTACCGCCCTACTACGATGCCCTCTTGGCCAAACTCACCGTGCGAGGCCGTACGTGGGAAGAAACCGTTAGCCGCATGAGACGATCGCTCGAAGAGTACGTCTTGCGTGGGGTGAAGACGACGATCCCCTTTATGATGGAAATCATGCAGGATCCAGACTTCATGGCAGGGCATTTCGACACCTCCTACTTGGAGACGCATCCTGAGCTGTTCAACTACGATGATTTTGAGGAGCGGAGGATCTGGTGCTGGCGTTGTCCGCCGCTATCGCCGCCTACGAAGGACTGTAGCAGAACAGGCTCCTGACAGCCCCAGCGACCCGATGACGAGATAACGAACAGATCAAACCATCATGGCGACGCGACGACCCTCACGAACACAGGCCCCCAAGAAGCGAACAACTGGACCAGCCGTCCGGACGTCAAAGACCCGTGCCCGCAGCGGCCAAGAGCAGACGATCCGACCGGCGGCTGGCAAGCCCATCCTGATCACCGATGTTGCCTTGCGCGACGGGCATCAGTCGCTCTTGGCCACCCGCATGCGGACGGAAGACATGCTGCCCATCGCCCAAAAGCTCGACGCAGTCGGCTATTGGTCGCTCGAAGTCTGGGGTGGCGCCACATTCGACACATGCCTGCGTTTTCTCAAAGAAGACCCCTGGGAACGGCTCCGCGCCCTGCGCGCCGCCATGCCCAATACCAAGCTTCAAATGCTGCTCCGCGGGCAGAACCTGGTCGGATATCGGCACTATGCCGACGATGTGCTGGAACGATTCATCGAGCGGTCTGCCGCCAATGGCATCGACGTCTTTCGCATCTTCGATGCGCTGAACGATATCCGCAACGTCGAACGGGCCATGCGGGAAGTGAAAGCCTGCGGCAAACATGTCGAAGCCGCCATCAGCTACACCATCAGTCCCGTCCACAGCGTGGACCGTTTTGTCGACATGGCGAAACAACTGGAGGATTTGGGAACCGATACGCTCTGTATCAAAGACATGGCCGGGCTCTTGGCGCCGCTCGACGCCTACCACCTTGTACGCCGGATCAAAGCGGCGGTGAAGGTCCCGATCCATTTACATTCACACTACACGTCAGGAATGGCCTCGATGACCTCCCTCATGGCGATCCTGGGCGGCCTGGACATGCTGGATACGTCCATCTCTCCATTGGCCGGAGGCACCTCGCATCCGCCGACGGAAACGCTGGTGGCCTCGTTGCACAACACCCCGTACGATACAGGGCTGGATCCAGCGTCGTTCCTCCCGATCACCGAACACTTCCGCACCGTTCGACGAAAGTATCGGCAGTTCGAAAGCGAGTTCACCGGGGTCGATGCCGAGATCCTCACTTCGCAAATCCCCGGCGGCATGCTCTCGAATCTCGCCGCCCAATTGACCGAACAGAATGCGCTCGATCGAATCAAAGAAGTTCTGGATGAAGTGCCGCGTGTCCGAAAGGAAATGGGCTATCCCCCACTTGTCACCCCGACCAGCCAGATCGTGGGTACCCAAGCCACGCTCAACATTCTGACGGGAGAACGGTACAAAGTCATCACCACGGAAACCAAGAATTACTTCCTCGGGCTCTACGGACGGGCACCGGGGCCCCTCGATCACGATATTATGGCCCGCGCGATCGGGGACGACCATCCGATCAAGACGCGGCCCGCCGATCGGTTGGAGCCTGAACTCGAGGCCGCCAGAAAAGATCTGCCCGACTCAGCCTCCACGATAGAAGATCAGCTTTCGTTCACCCTGTTCCCTACAATCGCGCGAGACTTCTTCGAGGCACGCGAAAAGGGAGAGCTGACGCTGGAACCCCTTGAAAGCTTCCTGCCCAGCGGACCGGCTGCAGCCACCGAACTCCATTTGGCCCCCGCTGAATTCAACGTCACAGTCCACGGCGAAACCTACCATGTACAGGTATCCGGTTCCGGACGGAAAGTGGACGGCCGCAAACCCTATTACATCCGGGTCAACGACAAGCTCGAAGAGGTCTCGTTGGAGCCGATCCAGGAGATTCTGGCCGGCGTACCGGAAGCCCCCGACGCTGTCGCTGGAGCCAAGCGCAAACGGCCCAGGCCATCCAAGCCAGGAGACGTAGCCCCCCCGATGCCGGGCCGCGTCGTCAAAGTACTTGTTGCGATGGATGCCATGGTCAAAGCCGGCGCCCCCCTCCTGATCATCGAAGCCATGAAGATGGAAAGCCAGGTCCCGGCGCCGATCGACGGAAAAGTCACTGCCATCCTCGTCGCTGAAGGCGACAATGTGAAAACGGATGAAACAGTCATCCAGCTGGAGTAGGCCGATAGACTCGCGCGCGCCAGGTCGTGCATGCAGACAGCCGCACGTTGCACTGCTCATCTTCATCCTGTTGTGTCACCTCATGACCGCCTGCTCATCTCCCTCGTCGATTCCGGCACAGTTCGACGCCATTGAGCGCATGCCCGTTCACACCGTCCTCGTCCACGGCCAGCGGATCGCCTATCTGGATGTCGGTGCAGGCCCGCCGGTCATTCTGATCCACGGCTTCGGGGGATCGATATGGCAATGGGAATATCAGCAGCACCCGCTGTCACAGGACTTCCACGTTCTCACGCTCGATTTGCCCGGCGCCGGGCTGTCTGATAAACCGGCGATCGACTACCGGCCTGATGAGATGTTGGACTTCTTTGTCGGCTTTATGGACGCCGTGAAGATCCCGCAGGCCACGTTAGTCGGCAACTCCATGGGCGCCGGCTTTGCCATCGGCATTGCGCTGGCACATCCCGCACGCGTCGCCAAGCTCGTCCTTATCGACGGGCTGCCACAACACGTCATGGAGAAACTCACCAGTCCGTCGGTCAGGCGTGCCTTGGAAACCAGTGCCCCGTCTTGGCTCGTCTCATTCGGCAACATGTTGTTCGGTGGACTGATGATCGAGTCCGTCTTACAAGAAATCGTACATGACCCGGCACTCCTCACACCGGCCGTTATCGAGCGATCCAATCGCAACCGTCAGCGTCCCGGGCTCATCAAACCTATTATGGCCGTCAGAGAAAACCTTCCGTTATGGGAGTCTGGATTTGCTACGCGCCTCGGTGAGATCACCCACCCGACGCTGGTGATCTGGGGGGATGAAGACCGGGTGTTCCCCATCGCCGTGGGCGAAGAAGTCCACCAGAGCATCAAGGGGTCACGATTCATCCGAATCCCCAAGGCCGGACATATTCCTCAGTGGGAGCAACCGGATGTGGTTAACCAGGAACTCATCACCTTTATTCGTCCCTAGCAAAGATGTTATTCTCCTGCCCACACAGGCGAGCCATCGAAGTTCTGCGATGCCGGCATAGGGGTTTCCGGCGCCTGCAGGCCGTACAAGCACAAACCACTCTATTCATGATCGAATGGTCATCATCGATCCACCAAGGAGGGCAGTATGAGGGCATCAAATCGAATGATCATTGGGGCCGCACTCTGCATGACACTCGGGCTCACCGGGTGCGGAAGCATGGGCAGCTCCGGCAGCGCCAGTTTTCTCTACAAGAACTACACCATCGCTGACGGCAGCACCATGGCTGGTGAGGGCCATACGGTCCTCTTCAAGGGAACCCCCCTGGTGCTCTCAGGAAACGGCATTAAAGTCGGCGACTCCCTGCGGGAGGCGAATTTAGCACAGGGTGACCTATCGTTGGTCGCCATCACCGACACAAAGGGCAAGGGCAAGGTCCGGATCATCAGCGTCGTGCCGTCACTCGATACCCCAGTGTGTGAACAGCAGACCCACTATCTGAGCGAAAAAAATAAGGGCCTCGACAAGATGGTCGAATTGGTGACCGTGAGCGTCGACACCCCCTTCGCGCAAAAACGCTTCGCGCAGGAATCCCATATCGCCAACGTCACCTTCCTTTCGGATTATCGGGACGTCGAGTTCGGGAAGACTTACGGACTGTTGCTCAACGGCCCCCACATCTTGGCTCGTACGGTCATGGTCGTTGACGCGCGCAATACCGTGCGATATCTGCAGGTCACGCCTGAACTGACCCAGTTGCCGAACATGGATGAGGCCTTTGCCGTAGCCAAGTCGCTGATCACTGCACACTAGGCCTAAGAAAGGCTGAGGTCGAGGTTGAGGCTAAGTTCCCCCGAACTTCTCAACCTTAACCTCTGCCTCAGCCTTTTTAGGCAGGAAGCCGGATGGCCCAATACGATCTTCTCGTCATAGGGAGTGGGCCTGCAGGCCAGAAAGCAGCTGTCCAGGCTGCCAAGCTCGGCAAGACCGTCGGCATCATTGAACGCAAAGCAGTCGTCGGCGGCGTCTCCACCAACACCGGCACCATTCCGAGCAAAGCCCTTCGTGAAGCGGTCCTTTACCTCTCTGGATTCCGCCAACGCAACTTGTACGGAGCCGGCTATCGTCTGAAAAAGACGGTCACAATCGAAGATCTCGCCTTTCGCGCCAACCACATCATCAAGAGCGAAATTGAGGTCGTCAAGGACCAGATGGCGCGCAATCGCATCGATCTTATCTATGGAGAGGCCAGCTTCGTCGATCCTCACCGGCTCCTCGTTCAACATGCCGGCACATCGACTGAACATTATGCCCACGTGATCGTCATCGCAGTGGGGACAGTGCCGACCAGACCGGCCAACATTCCATTCGACAGTCACACGATCATCGATACCGACGGTCTCATCACACTCAAACGCCTTCCGACCTCGATGGTCATTGTCGGCGGCGGCGTGATCGGCACAGAGTACGCATCGATCTTAGCCATGATCGGCGTGCCGATCGTTCTGATCGACAAGCGACCGCGCTTGCTTGAATTTGTCGACGCTCAGATTATCGACACCTTGCAACGGCAGATGACAGACATCGGCGTCACGCTCTGTCACGAGGAAGAAGTCGTCGGGATCCGGAAAGAGTCCGATGGACAGGTCACGGTCTCGCTGTCACATCGGCCACCGATCACCACCACGACACTCATGTATGCCATCGGCCGCATCGGCGCCACGAAAAAGTTGAACCTGGAGGCCGTCGGCATCACACCGGATGTACGAGGCCGCGTGATGGTGAACGACCATTTCCAAACAGCAATCCCCCATATCTACGCTGCAGGCGACGTCATCGGCTTTCCGGCGTTGGCCTCTACCTCCATGCAGCAAGGACGCCACGCTGCCTGCCATGCCTTTGGCCATCCAGACCACACTGACACGGACCTCCTGCCTTACGGCATCTATGCCATTCCTGAAATCTCCATGGTGGGACGGAGCGAGGAGGATTTGGCCAAGGCGGGAATCCACTATGGAGTCGGTGTCGCCCACTATCGGGAAATCGCCCGCGGACAGCTGACAGGCGATGAAACCGGCATGCTGAAGCTACTGTTTCATGCCCACACGCATACACTCCTGGGTGTTCATATCATCGGAGAAGGGGCCACGGAGCTCATTCACATCGGTCAGGCCATCATGGCCTACCGGGGAAAGATCGATTACTTCATCGACACAGTCTTCAACTACCCGACCCTGGCAGAGTGTTATAAAGTCGCCGCGCTCGACGGCATCAATCGCCTACCGAGGCCCTGGCCTGGCAGACGAGAGACAACATGAGGCGTGAAACGTGAGGCGTGAAACGACTCTAACGAGAAGCAATCGCCACCTTGGATCTCACAGAGGACACGATGTCGTTTTCCAACCATCTGCGTAAGCTGGCCCAACCGATATGGAACGCGCAGCTCACCCATCCGTTCGTCGTGGCGTTGGGCAAGGGAACCTTGCCGGAACGCAAGTTTAAGTATTACATCCTGCAAGACGCCAGGTTCCTCGGCGATCTCGCCCGTGTGTTTTCTGCCGGAGCGCTGAGAGCACCGGATTCTGAATCAGCCCTGCGTCTGACGAAACTCGCCGAAGACACTATCGTCGTCGAACGCAGCCTGCATGAAGGATACGGATCACGGTGGAAGATGAGCGCCAAAGAAATGTCGTCCGTGCTGATGGCACCGACAAACTATGCCTATACCAGGCACATGCTCACCGTCGCCCATACAGGCTCAACAGCAGAGATTACAGTCGTCGCCCTCCCCTGCGCCTGGATCTACTGCGTCGTCGGCCAGCATCTCTTGAAACATGGCCCGCCGAAAGAAAATCATCCCTATAGGGACTGGCTCCTGCTTTATGCATCTCCCGAATTCGCCGAGGTCCAGAAATGGATGCGCAAAAAAGTGGATCAATGGGCCGAGACGGCAGGCACAGAAGAGAAGCGGCGGATGGAAGAATCGTTCGTCATCAGTTCGCGGTATGAGTGGATGTTTTGGGAGATGGCGTGGAATGAGGAGAAGTGGCCGGTGTGAGAGGGCGGGCCAGGGCCGGGAGGCTCTCTCCGCTCGCAGCCACAGAGCGCTGTTGACCGCTCTAAGCTTCGCCTCCTCTTGGCGCCGAAAACTTGCAACACCAGAGCTTCGCTAAAAGGTGTTGCTTCGAACATTCGTCGCCACTGCCTGCGGCAGCCGTTACGCTCAGCAAGAGCGGTAACCCAACGGCGCTCTGATTACGCTTCGAGAGCCTCCCAGCCCTGGCCCTAAAATAGGACACCGCCGAAAGGGAAAGAAAGTGAAGAAAGGTCGGGACCCCAGGTCAGCGCTACCTGTCAAGTCACGCCTGGCTGCTTAGAGAAAATGAGGTAGTCGGTGGGAGAAAAAGCATACACCAGAGCGTTAGGAGAGGACGCTAGAAAAAGGCACTTCCACAGGACCGAACGTGGCAAAGTGATCAATTTTGCGGTTCAGCTTGAGGTGAAAGTGGGTGGCGCCTGGCAACCTGTGATACGTTATGATTGCGCTCATGACTTTTCTCACATAGACCGTTACAATATCCACGGCGAGCAAGAAAAAGAAGCGCTTCAACTTTCATATGCCGAAAGTCTTACCTTGGCGGACGACGATATCGACCTAAACTGGGAAACGTACAAGGCGAAATTTTTGAATGGCGAGCTTCCATGAATACTAATGAAAAACGAAACAGCTTGTTGGGGATGGAGTTTGATCGGTATCTTAGAGAGCATCCTGAGTTTACCGACAAAATCCCCGATAATGCCCAAGTCATTCTGCTCCTCGAAGGGGATGAGGGGTTCAACAAGTGGAGTACCAGGATCGGCAAAGAACAAGCCGCTCAAGATCAACCTCTTCTCTACGTGACCATCAAAAAACTCGCCCCAGCCCATTCACGCATTGAGGAGCTTAGCCTTACGGCTGGGTAACCTCCTTGACCCGCAAATCACCAGCGATTTCAAACCCGCGCAAGAACGTGATCACCCGCATTGAGCCTTTGCGACTTCGCTATCAACGCGAAGGTGGTATGCGCATCGAAGAAGTGAGAAAGGAGTTAGGTGGTCCGCGCGGAAAGCGCCGAGAGAACAGTAAACATTTGGCCGGTGTAAGTCGATGGGTCCTGTCGCGAACCAGCCCGTCCGTCCTCGCACCCCGCCCGGTGTAGGGACCCCGCTGCGGGCGGACGGGCGCCCAGGTCAGCGCCACCCGTCAAGTCACACGGGCCAGATTGAGGGAGACAAAAAGACGGGAGCGGATAGAGGGGCAGGACCGTCTCGCGTGCTCGCAGAGCCCCCACGATGAAACAGTGGTCGCTCGATGCGCGCAGTTCGAGACAGTCCTGCCCCTCGCCTAAAGTCAAACCGGCCACAGGGCACCTGTCCTGGATGAGAGAGCAAACGAATTTCGAAGTGTCTGATTCGGGCTTGAGGATTCGGAATGCATGAAGTTACCTTAGATAGCTGGGAGGACTTTGAAAACCAATTGAAAGGGCTATCGGAGAATCATGCTGCACAAAAACAGAAGGCACTAACTCACGTTTCTGGAATCCTTTTCCGTGGGTACGCAGATCATACATGGCGGTTGACAACTTCGCTTGAAAGACACACAAATCGCCGCTTTAGTGTTGATGACTACTACCGCATCATTTCGGCTGTGAAGCCACAGCTCGAATCCCTTACGAAGACCCGGTGGAATATTCCCACTCCTTCAGAATTCTCAAGCATGATGAAACAACGTTTACCTTTCCTCCTCGGCGGGATGCCGGGGTACGAATACATGGTCCACCTGCGTCATCACGGATTTCCGTCTCCCCTCCTCGACTGGACCCGTTCTCCTTATGTAGCTGCCTTTTTCGCATTTGATGCCGTTCAAGATCGCGCCAAAATGGTCTCGATTTTCGCGTATCAGGAATATGCAGGGAGCGGGAAAATTAGCTCGGGTAACGAAGCCACCATATCGAGCCTAGGCCCATACATCAGAAGCCATCGTCGGCATTACCTACAACAGAGTGAATATACAGTTTGCACAGTCAAGGAAGGAGACACCGGCTATTACACGTGTCACGAATCGGCCTTCGGAGGGAAGGTTATTGCTCAGGACCTACTCTGGAAGTTCAACATACCCTGCGATGAGAGAAAAAAGGTACTCAAGCTCCTCGATGCTCACAACCTTAATGCTTTTTCTCTTTTTGGTTCCACAGAAAGCCTCATGAAAACTTTGGCGCTTAGAGAGATCGACTTTCTGACCGAAGAGTGAAAATAAATTCCTCTCGGAGAGAACCATGTATGGCCAGGCAATCTAGTTGAATCTTGCTGGACTAGGGTAAGGATTCCCCCACTGGAACTGGCGTATTGACTGAACACTGATGTGCGAGCAGTGGCGGGGTTATTTGGGCTCGCCCTGCTGGACAGGCTTGGTCTGCCGAGTATAATCTGCGCATCTACGCAGCGGTGATTCAGGAGCACTCATGACATTGAAGCAGGTCTTGACGATTGCTGGTTCGGATTCCGGTGGGGGGGCTGGGATTCAGGCTGATATTAAAGCTATGTCGGCCAATGGCGTGTTTGCTATGTCGGCGATCACCGCCGTCACTGCGCAGAATACGGAGGAGGTTACCGACGTCTTCGAGTTGCCGATCTCAATCATCGCGGCGCAAATCGATGCCGTGTTCGACGACTTCGACGTCGCCGCGGTGAAAACCGGGATGCTGTCTTCGGCGGCAATCGTCGAAGTCGTTGCCAAACTCCTGAAGCCTCAGAATGTGACGAATCTCGTGGTGGATCCGGTCATGATCTCGAAGACTGGCCACGCCCTGCTCAAACCGGAAGCGATCGATGCGGTGAAGACACAGCTCTTCCCCTTGGCACTGCTTGTGACCCCGAATATCCATGAGGCACAGCAACTGTCCGGTATCGAGATCAAGACGCTCGCGGATGCGCGTCGCGCAGCCAAAGTTATCCATAAGTTCGGTTGCAAATACGTGTTGATCAAGGGTGGCCATTTGCCGACAGAGCGGGCCACCGATCTGCTCTATGACGGCAATTTTTTCAACGTGTTCAAGGGGGAGGTCATCGATACCCCCCACACGCATGGCACCGGCTGCACGTTCGCCTCAGCCATCGCGGCCCATCTCGCACGAGGGAAATCCGTGAACGATGCCGTACAGACAGCGAAGACCTATCTCACCGAGGCCCTTCGCCATAGCCTAGCAATTGGTCATGGCACTGGGCCGACGAATCATTTCTACTTTCTCCAAGCCTAGTAGCAGGATGCTGGATTAAACCATCCCATGGAAGAAGCCATCATCATCTTTCATGATTCGCATGGTCACCGCATTGCTGCGATCCTGGGCATGCCTGACGTACCAACAACGCGTCTCGCCGTGCTGTGCCATGGATTTCTCTCCGGCAAGAACAGTACGACCAACAGGACCTTAACCCGTCTCCTCAATGCACAGGGTCTGGCGACATTTCGGTTCGATTTTTTTGGCCAAGGAGATAGTGACGGGCCGTTTGAAAAGCTCACGACAACCCTGGCCGTGCAGCAAGCCCAAGCCGCACTGGATCTGGTGGCTGCCAGAGGCTATGACCGAATCGGGCTCGTCGGCTCAAGCTTTGGAGGGCTCGTCGCCATCCTCACAGCAGCCCAGCGTCGCGATATCGCCTGTTTGGCTCTCAAATGCCCTGTAGTGGACTTTGCCGAAGAGCTTCGCTTAACTTTCGGTCCAGAAGAGCTAGCACGATGGCAAGCCACGGACACGATTCAGAACATTATGGGAGGGCCGGATCGGGTCCGTTTGCGGTATGTCTTTTACGAAGACTGCCTCAGACAGATTGCCTATGCACCGGCTGAACGAATCACCGTGCCCACACTGATTGTCCAGGGCGAAAAGGACGAATGTGTGCCACTTCATCAAAGCCGTCAATTGTATAATGCGCTGAGAGGGGTAAAAAAACTGGACCTCCTGCCAGACGCCGACCACCAATTCACTCGGAGTGAAGATTTTCACCAGATGACGACATCGATTGGTGATTGGCTCGTTACCCATCTCACCTAGCAGGCTGCTGAAAAAGCCCGCCAGCTTCGTTCTCAGTCGTGCGTCTCCTTGCGACGTACCCCGAGGGTACGCCTCAGTCGCCTCACTCCCTGCGGCCTTGCTGGACGGCCTTTTTGAGCAGCCTGCGAGATGGTTTTCCTCTTGTGCCACACGTACGGAACATCAACGTTCTAGCTAGCCATATTGCTCTCATAACTCCGATCAGCTGCGGATTGCTTCCTGAAAAAATTGAAAATCTTCTGGCGCAATAGGCACCTCCGAGACACAATGCAGAGGAGTCACAGACAACTGAGTCCTACAGGACTTGCCAAGGATGATTCCCGTGACAGACATCGTGACGCCCCGGTTCCAGCTTGCCATCCTTGCGGCAATACTATTCCAGGGTCTCCAATCTGTAGCGACCCCCACAATCATCTCCGCTGCAGAACAAGAGACGCCACACCATCATAGCTTGATTCACCGTTCAGCCGGTGAATCCGCTGCTCTGCCTTCCGCG
Organism: Nitrospirota bacterium; assembly: GCA_016200355.1. Taxonomy (GTDB): domain Bacteria; phylum Nitrospirota; class Nitrospiria; order Nitrospirales; family Nitrospiraceae; genus Palsa-1315. The sequence continues at coordinate 5,680 of JACQEY010000007.1, read as the reverse complement.
ACTCAAGGAACTGTCCTCCAACCTCCCAACGCTGATCCCACTCACATCACAAGCCCGAGCGAGCCACACAAGCCATCGGTATTTCCAGCACCTATGTCATTACCGAATTCTCGGGCATTGACCAAGCATCCGGCCATTGCCACAATAACCGCTCCTGCAACCTCATCCCAGACACCACCTGCAACAATCACATCGAGAATCTCAGCAGGACAGGTCACACAGACGACAGCCGATCCCATCAAAAACACAATCCCTACAACCACTTCACCCATCACGAATTCGATGACTGCGCCTCAGTCTGGAGTGACCACAGCCGGCGCTGCTGCGGTCACTCCGAGCGCTCACTCTCCGACCGCCGGAGCAGCAAGCGTTCGTTCTTCGGCCTCAACAGGAAGCGGCTCAGCTTCCTCGTCTAGAGGTTCACGATCGGCGTTTAACTTGCTTCAGAACTCTACGATCGCGAACTTGTTGCAACCCTCGACTCCTGTTGTCACCAGACCTCCGTCACTCCCTCCCTCTTCGACTCCGCCTTCGACTCCACCCTCAACTCCTCCTTCCAGCACATCGACAGAGAACGTGACACTCACATGGACGGCGAATAAGGAACCTGATCTGGTTGGCTACAAAGTCTACGTTGGCACGGCTTCCGGCACGTACAGTTTCCCTGGGTCGGCCTTCCTGACAGGAATAGTCACGAGCTACACCGTCTCCAATCTTCCGAAGGGCCAGACCTACTTCTTCGCCATTTCCGCCTGCGACAGTGCCGGAAACGAAAGTGTGCTGTCTGCCGAAGTAAGCAAGAGCCTCTACTAGCGACCGCTGAAAATCGCTGCCAACTGCGTTCTCGGCTCCCCAAAATCCTCAACGTACCCCAGAGGGTACGCCTCCGGTTTTGATTCGCCTCCGGCCTTGTTGGACAACGATTTTGAGCGGTCGCTCTATTCCCACTTACAAAAGCATTCGACAGAATGCTCAAATAGATAATCCAACTTCATTCTCAGTCGTGTGCCTCCTTGCGATGTACCCACCGGTAAAAGAGCTGTCTCGGCAGCTCGGGGCAGGTGGGTGAGAAACGGCACGCCTCAGTCGCCTCACTCCCTGCGGCCTCACTGGAAGACAGTTTGAGCCGCCGCTGTCATGAGGAAAGCTGTAGAATTCATCGCGCTAAAGAGTCCCGGCAGGCTGATCAAAACGATCATCCAACGAGGCCGCAGCCGATGGCCACACCGGAGGCGTAGCCTCTGGGCTACGTTGAGGATGTGGTCGAGGTGAGAACGAAGTTGGGGATCGTTTTCATCAGCCTGTTAGGATTTGGCGCAGCGGAAGCCGGTGTAACTATTGCGCGTGTCCGGAGGCAGCTTGAAGCGCCCATAGGTGAGAAGATATTTCGGCTGGTCGGACCACGACCCACCGCGGAGCACTTTGAATTGTCCTTGTTCGGGTCCTTGCGGATTTTGTTCCGGCGAAGCTTCGTAATAGTTCGTGGCATACCAATCCTGCACCCACTCCCAGGCATTCCCAGCCATTTGATAGAGCCCGTATGGACTCTTGCCTTGCTCGTAGGACTGCACGGGCATCAAGACCTGGCTGTAGCTGAACCGCGCACCCAGCGCGAAATTTGCCAGATCCTTGCTTGGGACCCAATTGCCCCAGGGATACAATCTTCCATCCGTTCCTCTGGCCGACTTCTCCCATTCCGCTTCGGTGGGAAGCCGCTTCCCCTTCCACCGGCAATAGGCAACAGCGTCTGACCAGTCCACACCGATCACCGGTCGATCGCGATGCTGTGCCGGATCAACCGTATCCCATTGCCAGGGAATGTCTCGGTTTGTGGCAGCGAGGAATGCTGCATACTGCACAGTGGTGACTTCATGGAGATCCATGAAAAAGGCAGCAAGCCAGACTTGATGCTTGGGGCGCTCATCTTCGAGAGCCTGAGTCCCATCCAATCCCATTGTGAACACACCGGCTGGAATCTCAGCCATAGGAGTTTCAGCAACAGTTGTCAGCTCCAAACCCTTGGACTTCCTGAGCCGATCAAGTTGAGCCTCACTGAAATGAACTGAACTTGTTGTATCCAGTAAGATAAGGATGCTCAAAAAGGCCATCCAACGCGGCCGCAGGCGAGAGAAAACCGGAGGCGTAGCCTTCTCACCCACCCAACCCCGAGCTGCGGAGCAGCTCTTTCCCGAAGGGCTACGTTGAGGATTTTCTTGAGCCGAGAAACAAACCTGGGTCAGGCGCGTCTCGGCGCGTCGGGGTTGGGCGGGTGAGAAGGTGGCCTTTTTCAGCATCCTGCTTTTAATGGATGATTCCACTGACAACCCAATGTCGATCGTCAATGACGTCAATCAATAGACGGGTCAGATTCATCTGCGCGAGCTGGGCGCCGATTTCATCTTCCGTAAACGAGGCCAGCAATGAGTTGTAGAAGTCGCGCCGCAGCATTTCCGGCTCACCGTCCGCGTAGCGCTCGACAATGGCTTGCGCCTCTTTCGGCGATTCCGGCCTCAATAAGTCCATCACGAGCACGGGGGAGCCGGGCTTCACGACCAATCGCAGCTTGTGCCAAAACTGGAGCGGGTTCGGCACATGATGCAGCAAGCTATTGGAGATGGCTGCATCGGCGATGTTGGCGCCGGCGAGATCCTGAAATCGTTCACAGCGGAAAGTAATACGATCGAACAAACCGGCCCGATGCACGGTTTCTTCAGCTAACCGTATCATCGGTTCCGACGCATCGACTGCGGTGATGCGACAAGAAGGCAGCGCTCGCGCGAACCGGACAGGAATGTCGCCAGGCCCACAGCCCAGATCAATGATGTGGCCCTCAGTGAACTCTGGAAAGTATTCGCGGAAGCGATCGACGAATCCTTGATTCTCCTTTTCGAAATCCGCCCGAGCGTAGACGAGCGCCTGCTCAGGATCGTCCATCAATTCAGGTTCGAGTATACGGTCCATGGCTTTCCTCGCGTAGGCTGAGGCTGAGGTTATGGCTACGTTCGATCAAACTTGACATCAGCCTGACCTTAGCCTGCTTCTACTGTAACTTCGTCTCCCGGTCTCACCATGCCCTCACGTAGCACTTTCGCGTAGAGCCGACTCCATCCTGGGTTCACTTTTTGGGAAACGCGCTTGTAGTCTCTGTCCCTGAACCACTGGGCATTCTTATCGCATGGACTCGTATAACTCATGATCTCGACCTGGACCTGTGGCCCTACCCTGAGCCGGTCTCCCAATTTAAGCTTCTCCCACTCAAGCCCGGCGAGCGTCAGATTCTCTCCTGAGGAACCGGCCTCAATCGAATGGCCCTCGTCCTGCAGCCGCTCGATCAGCTCTTGTGAATAGAGGCAGACCGCGCGATCAGGTCCGCCATGCACCTTAAGATTCTGTTGTCGGTCGCCCTCGACTCCGGTTTTGGCGATAACGGCCTCCAGCACAGGACGTTTCGGCACACCTCCGTCAGATACATTAACTTGATACACATGGGGATAGGGTGGTCGTCCGTTCTCAGTCATCAGTTCACTCCCTCGCAGGATTCCGCCACGAGCAATTCCAACGCCACCCATCCCTCTTGTTCACGCCGTTGCAACAACATGGCGCCGACGTTGGAGAACGCCTCGATAATCTCTTGTTCTTGATCGAGCAGAATGCCGGACAGTAAGAGCCGCGCACCGTGACTCGCGTACCGCGCCAATGCATCACATAGCAGTAGCAGCGTCTGGCGATCGAGATTGGCAAGCACCAGATCCGGTCGCAGCTCGCCGTGCTGGTCAACCTCCTCCAGCGTTCCGCACCGTAATTCGAGATGATCTCCAAACCCGTTCTCTTCGGCATAGTCACGTGCGCAATCCACCGCAACAGGGTCGCATTCCACTCCCAGAGCCGAGGTTGCCCCAAGCCGCAGCGCGACCATTGCCAGAATGCTGCTCCCAGCCCCCACATCCAGCACGAACTCGCCGCCGTGAACGAGGTCTTCAAGCCATTCCAACAACATCCTTGTCGTTGCATGATGACCCGTGCCGAATGCCTGCTTCGGATCGAGCACGATCTCAATATCACCTGGCTGCAATGCCACCGGCTCCCAACTTGGCCTGATTACGATCCGCCGGCCGATTCGAATCGGCCTGACCGACTGAGACCACTGCCGATTCCAATCCTGATCGGACAATTCCTCAACACGTATCTCGCTCCCGGTAAAAGTGTCCGGGGCGAGTCCCTGCAACGCCCTGCTCAGACGTGTATGTGCCTCCATGCTCCACTGTGTTTTCGGCCAATAGAGATGAACAAGCCCGTTCTCCTCCCATCCGCCTTGGATCACGGGGTCAGCCAGCATGCCGAGCAACTCAGCCGCATCAACGGCGGTGCGAATCTGGACATCGATCCATCCCTCTGATTTCATGATGGGCTAGGAGCCTGCTGAAAACTCTCTAAGCACGCCGAAGTTTCATTTTTCAACACGCTTGGAATGCCGAGGGTGCACCATGCAGGATGCTCAAAATGGCCGTCAGCGCGGCCGCAGCGAGCGAAGAGGCGAAGGCGTACGCTCCGGTACGTTGAGCTTCTGAGCGATGCGAGAACGAAGCATGGGAAAGGGCGCGTCTCGGCGCGCTGGGGTTGGGCGGGTGAGAAGGGTGACTTTTTCAGCATCCTGCTAGAGTTGACGCACTCATCCCCATCCAGTAAGGTCGGCGCTATGCTCCAAGACCAGCCCATGACGCCTATGACGAAAGCCCACGCGCTGACACGCCTGGCTGCGAAACTCGACCGCGTGATCGCCCTGGCTACCGCCGCTAGTTCAAAATTCAGCCGCTGGCGTCTCATCCTGTTCATCGTTGGAGCGATCTGCACGGTAGCCATCTATAAAATGGGCTGGTATCAAGCCGGCAATGGGACGCTCATCGCGTTTGCCACTCTGTTTTTGATTGTGGCCGTTTATCATAACAGGCTCGAAAGTCGCTTGCACCGCCTTCGTCTCTGGAAGCAGATCAAGCTTGTGCACTTGGCACGTCTCCGGCTAGATTGGCCTCACATTCCCGCTCGTCCGTCGAGCGCTCCCGAGCAGCATCCGTACGCCAAAGACTTGGACCTCGTCGGTCCCCACTCGCTCCTCCATTTGCTCGACACCACCGTCTCCTCGCACGGACAGGCGCGGCTGGCGTCGTGGCTACTTGAGCAACCGCCTCAACCGGACCAATGGCTCGTGCGCCGGCGCCTCGTGCAGGAACTTATTCCGCGATCGCTCTTTCGCGATCGGCTGGGGCTCGAGGCCCAGCTCATCGGCGAACAGGAAATCAACGGCCGACGACTGGAAGCCGTCCTGCAGCATGCAGTCGGATTCCCACATCTCATAGCCGTCTTAGCGGTTCAAACTCTGCTTGCCACCGCCACCATCGGGCTCGGGCTGGGTGCGCTGCTCGACTGGCTTCCGAATTATTGGATGTGGTCCTTCGCAGCCTATGCCTTGATCTATTTCTGGACCGATCAGGGGGAAGAGTTACTGGAACATGCGGTGGGCGTGCACTTCGAGCTGGAGAAACTGGGAGCCGTATTGGGATTTGTCGAGCGGCATGCCCGGCCTAGCCACACGATGCTCGCCGATTTGTGGGCGCCGCTGCTCACACCAGGGATGAATCCGCCCCAGCTTGTCCGGCAAGCAGCCCGCACCCTGCATGCGATC